>CAYTWI010000065.1:12511-20365 GCA_964442045.1 uncultured Bifidobacterium sp. | reverse complement strand
GCCTCAACTGTTTGGGGCCATAATTCAAAGTCAGGTAAATAAGATGGCCAGTAAAATAGACCAGGAAGTTCCTAAATCAGTTCCAATTAAAAAAATGGTTGGGGATACTTGGAAAGGTTTAGCAGAACCAACTTTGTTAGATAGTGCCTATAATGCATGGTTGTTACTAAATCCTAAAAACATTTTTATTACGCCCATTACCTATACCCCGGAGGAAATGCAAATTAAATTAGGTATAGCAAGTATTATTGAAGTTGTATCAGGTTATAAACCTAAAAATGATTCCTTTAATGTGGAGCTACCTCCTTTACGACAAGCCAATACCCTAAATGATGAAATAAGTATAAACTTAGCTGCTACAATTGCTTTTGACCAAATTAACACAACCATTAATCAGCAGTTTAAAGGAAAACCAATGGTTTTGGAGGGTAATGAATATAAAATAAATATAAAAGAAGCCAAAGCTTTTCCTTATGGTAATAAGATAATGATAGCCATTGATTTGGAAGGAAAAGTGCAAAAAGGAAAACTAGGTAAAGGCATTAAAGGAATAGTTTATGCAACAGGTGTTCCTACGTACAATGCTGCCAATAAATCAATAGAAGTAAAACAGTTTGATTTTGATGTGAAGACCCGTGATATTTTGGTAAAGAGCGCATCTTGGTTAGTAAATTCTAAAAAGTTCAGAGAAAATCTTGAAAAACAAATGGTTTTCTCCATTGCTGACCAATTAGCAGAAGCTAAAAAAGTAGCCAATGAAGCTATTAATAAAAAATGGATTGATATGATTGATATAAATGGGACTATCAAAAACATTGAACCTGCCGCCATTTATGTTACAACTAATGCACTAAATGTCAATATTGTTACCCAGGGTAATTTAAAAGTAGTATTGAATGGATTTTAATAAAAGCTATTGAGCCTCATAATCCTTTTTAAGTAAGCCAAAAATAACCGAATCTTCTGGTGTGCCATTTACACAGTAATGTTCTTTTAAGAGGCCCTCTTGTTTAAAGTGAAAATGTTTTGCAAGTTTTAATGAGGGTTCGTTTGTAGGACCAATAACAGCTTCAATTCTATTCAAGTTCATATTGTTAAAACCATAAGCAATAATAGCTTGTAAAGCCTCCTTCATAAAGCCTTTACGTTTATGCTTATCATCACGCAAATGGTAACCTATTTCGGACCTGCTGTGCATGGCAAACCAATTGTGAAAACCACAGGCACCAATGTTTTGCTGCGTAGCTTTATCAATTAAATGAAACAACAAAAATGAGCGGTTATAAGAAGTATACCCCTTATTATATTTTTCTTTCTCCTTCTGTAAATCCTCGTCAGAACCAATACCAAGAAATACTTTTAATTCATCATCATTATAATGGTTGAATACATAATTAAATTCCTCAACCGATGATTTCCTTAATAAAAGCCTTTCCGTCTGTAAAATCTCAAAATCCATAAATCAAAAATAGCAGATAACAAACGCAATAAAAATGCAGGCAGAGAAAATTGACATTTGTGTTTTACAGCAAAGACTCTATTTATAACCCAATATGAATTAGAAACAAAAAAGCCTGGTCAACTAAAATGTACCAGGCTTTTAAATGTTATACAAAGTTGTTAGTAAGCTCTGGCATTGCTGCCTTCGTAATAATTAATAAAAGCTTTGTTTACTACTTTGGTTCCGCCAGGAGTAGGGTAGTGTCCGCTAAAGTACCAGTCGCCTTTGTGGTTAGGGCAGGCTTCGTGTAAATTATCAATGCTTTGGAAAATAACTTCAACTTCAGCTGTAATTTCTGTTGGCGTCACAATCTCCGCAATCTTAGCTGATATTTCATCATCTGTAAATAAGCTATACAAATCAATCAGGTAGTTTTTCATTTGCTCCTTAGGTAAGTTTTCCTGGGCTTTACATTTTTTGTAAACCTCATCAATTTTCTTATCTAGTTTACGTTCCTTAATTAAAGCTATCATAGCCTGGAAAGCTACAAAGTCCTTTAATCTGCTCATATCAATGCCATAGCAGTCAGGGTAACGTATTTGCGGAGCTGAAGAAACAATTATTATTTTTTTTGGGTGCAGTCTGTCCAATATGCGTAATATAGAACTTTTTAAAGTAGTTCCGCGTACAATCGAATCATCAATCACAACCAGCGTATCCACATGGTTTTTTACAATACCGTAAGTAACATCGTATACGTGTGCTACCATGTCTTCCCGGTTCGTATCGTCTGTAATAAAGGTACGTAGTTTAGCATCTTTCACCGCTACACGTTCCCTACGCGGGTGCATGGATAAAATAGTTTTTAACTGGCCTTCATTTATTTCAGAGCCCAATTTTTTTATTTGCTCTATTTTATAAGTGTTCAGTAAATCATTGATTCCGTCAATCATTCCGTAAAACGAAACAGCAGCCGTATTCGGTATATAACTGAAAACTGTATTTTCAAAATCATTACCAACCGATTTCATAATTTTATCGGCCAGCAAAAATCCTAATTGTTTACGTTCCTTGTAAATATCCTTGTCGTTCCCACGGCTAAAATAAATACGCTCAAATGAGCATGCTTTGTTTTCGGCCTGAGGAATAATATTTACCTCACTTATTTTACCGTCTTTTTTTATAATTAAGGCATTACCTCTGCCCAATTCTTTAATATCCCTCAGCGGAATATTGAAACCTGTTTGAATGGCAGGGCGCTCACTGGTTACTACCGCAATTTCGTCATCGTAATAATAAAAGCAAGGTCTTATTCCATTAGGGTCGCGCACCACAAAAGCATCTCCGTGACCTAATAAACCTGCCATTACATAACCGCCATCTGCATCGCGTAAAGAGCGTTTCAATATGTTTTCAATATTTAATTCACTCGCTATTAAACTCGATATTTGTTGGTTGCTGTGTCCTTCAATTTTGTAGCGGGTAAACAAACGTTGGTTTTCTTCGTCTATAAAATGTCCGAATTTTTCAAGCATGGTTACTGTATCCGCTTTTTCGCTCGGGTGCTGGCCCAGCTCTACCAATACATTAAAAAGCTCGTCAACATTGGTCAAATTAAAATTCCCCGCAAGCATTAAGTTCCTGCTCATCCAGTTGTTTTCACGTATAAACGGGTGACATAAATCAACACTGTTGCCGCCATGTGTTCCGTAACGTAAATGGCCAAGGAGTAACTCTCCTGCAAAAGGTACATTAGAGCGCAAGTAATCAGGGTCTTTTAATTGCTCTTTAGTGCCTGATTTATTTATTTTTTTATTCAGTTTTTCGAAAATTTCGGCTATGGCATTGCTACCATTGGCACGTTGCCTGTTAATATAAGTTTCGCCCGGCAAAGCATTAATTTTAATGGTTCCGACACCGGCTCCGTCCTGCCCCCTGTTGTGCTGTTTTTCCATTAAAAGATACAGGCGCTTTAAGCCGTATAATGGAGAGCCATACTTTTGTTCATAAAAACTTAACGGTTTTAAAAGGCGGATAAGGGCTATTCCGCATTCGTGTTTGATAGGATCACTCATAAAAAGATGCGCAAAAGTAACTCTTTATTTTAAAATAATAGGTTTAATGTGCTAAAATTTATTGCATTGAACTAAAAGAATATTTTGTTAAACTTGCCTTCTAAAACAAACTAACTTAATGAAAAAACTATTTACAATTTTAGCGCTTTCCCTTTCATTTTTTGTAAGCCAGGCACAACGTTATAAGGATAAAATTTTCACCAACGTTACTATTGACAGTGTTGTTTATGGTAATGCTGCGCAATATAATAGTGTAGCTACCGACCTTAAAATGAACATTTACCAGCCAACTGGCGATACAGTGACCAATCGACCTTTATTAGTATTGGCACATGGCGGTTCGTTTGTGGGTGGAACCCAATACGATGCAGATGTGGTTTATCTGTGTAACGAGTTTGCCAAGCGTGGTTACGTTTGTGTTTCATTGCAATACCGTTTAGGGGTTGACATATCACAAATAATATTAGACCAAAACCAGGCCGGCCCACAGTTTGCCAATGCAGTATGGCGCGGAACGCTTGATGGCAGAGCTGCTATAAGATATTTAAGAGCCCATTTAAATACCTATAAAATCAGCGCAGGACAAGTATATTTAGGCGGTGTTTCAGCCGGTGGCGTATTGGGTTTACACGAAGCCTTTTTAGATTTACCGGGAGAAGTAGGTAACAGTAATCCTAAAATTGATACAACCAGTATTGGAGGCATTGAAGGTTCAACAGGTTCACCGGGCTATAGCTGGAGAGTGAAAGGTATCATTAACTTATGCGGTGGTTTGGGCGATGTAGAATGGATGCGTAACAATACAAACCTGTCTCTGTTCAGTGTGCACGGAACCAATGACCAGACTGTTCCTTATAAAACAGATTATTTTTATGCTTCGGGTATTAAAGTAGCGAAATTAAGCGGCAGTTTTGTAGTTGATTCAATGGCTAAAGCATTGGGCATGAAATCAGTTTTTTATACTTTTCAAAATGCACCGCATGTTCCTTTCTCTCCTGGTGTAGGCTCTGCTGAAAGCAGCACTGCTTACATGGATACCACCGAAGGAATGTTAAGAGACTTTTTATTTGATGATATTAAAACAAATGGGGTAGGGGTAAAAAATTTAACAGCCAATACTTTAAAATTATACCCTAATCCGGCTAACGGTAAAGTGAACATAACTTTTACCGATAATACCTTAAAAACAATACAGCTTATTGATTTAAGTGGTAAAACAATGAAAGAATTGGTAAGTACACAAACTATTAATACCATTGATGTAAGCGATTTAAAACAAGGTGTTTATTTTGTTAAAGCTCACTCTGATAACGGAATTACTACTCAAAAATTAATAATAGAGTAAACCTAAAATATTTCATAAAAAAGGGTTATTGCACATTAAGTGCAATAACCCTTTTTTATTGCGTAATGTAATCTGCCTTACAAATCCAAACAATTAAAAAAATCGTTTGTTATTTAAAATTACACATTTGTAGCAGTAAAAATTACCACAATGAAAATAATTAAAAATATTACCTATGTAATAACCTTATTGCTTATTTGTATACAAACAGGCTGTGCGCAAAACAACAATAAAGCAGCCACTAATAAAACAAACAATATGACAACAGAAAATTCAGATACTTTACAAACCGCTGTTTTTGGCGCAGGATGTTTTTGGTGTGTTGAAGCCGTATTTCAACGTGTAGAGGGAGTAGTGAAAATAGAAAGCGGGTACTCCAATGGCGATGTGAAGAATCCAACCTACCGAGAGGTGTGTTATGGTAAAACAGGTCATGCCGAAGTATGCAAAATATGGTACGACTCTTCCAAAGTTTCATTTGAAACACTACTTTCCGTATTCTGGCAAACACATGACCCGACCACTTTAAACAGGCAAGGTAATGATGTGGGTACCCAATACCGCTCAGCTATATTTTATACCACAGAAGGCCAAAAGGCAGCGGCAGAGAAATACAAATCGGAATTAGACAAATCGGGTGCTTTCAGCAGTCCTATTGTTACCGAAATTACTGCGCTGCATAATTATTACCCGGCCGAAGATTACCATCAGGATTACTACAACCAAAATGGTGACCAACCATACTGCCAGTTTGTAATAGCTCCTAAGTTAGAGAAGTTTAAAAAAGTATTTGGCGATAAATTACGCAAGAAATAAACTTGCTTAAGCTTTTGAATTGGCTACTTTTGTGCATTATTTAAAAGTAATTACCATCATGTTTCGTAAACTGTTTTTTGTTTTATGTGCGCTTATTTTATTGCAAAATGCGTATGCACAAAAACAAACCAATACATACACACCTGATACCACTAAAATGAGCAGGCCTAAAAAAGCTACCTTATTGGCTTTTGTACCTGGCCTTGGTCAGATTTACAATAAAAAATATTGGAAACTGCCTATTGTATATGGTGGCTTTGCGGCATTAATTTATTCAGTTAGCTTTTATCAGAACCAATACGATATTTATAGAAGCGCAGTTCAGAAACGCAATGCAAAACAACCTATTGACGATCCGCAGATAGAGCCATTGCCAAGCTCTTATTTAGTTGAATTAAGAGATTTTTATCGCGAAAGCAGAGATTTATCTTGGATAGGAATTGGTGGCTTGTATGCTTTACAAATTATAGATGCTGCTGTCGATGCCCATTTACAGGAATTTGATGTGAGCGAAAACTTAACGCTACGTTGGGATCCTAATTACCAGGTAATTTATGGGCAGGCATTTGTTGGTGCAACCGTAAGATTACAATTTTAAGCTTTTTGTTTCCCTACCAGTAGCCACCTGAAAGCCCAGGCCCAATGAATCGAAATTTGCAACTGTTTTGTTTTAGCATTCGCTAAAATAGTTTGCCAGTCTGTTTTACCAAAAGCCCTCAGTACCGATAGTTTTGCATCGTTTTTTACCAGATAAGATTTACTGAATAAGCGCGTTAGCCATGCTATGGAATAATATGCAAACCAATGCCGGTGCAAATCATTAACAACAAAACCTACTTTGGCATTCTCATCACACCAACTAATTAAGTCACTAATTTCAGTATTGTTTAAATGGTGGGTAAACAAACAAGCCAAAGCAATATCGAACGAATAATTCAATTCTGGTAAATTCCGGTAATCACTTTCTATAAAACTAATTTCAGAAAAGGCTGCACATTGATTTTTTGCGTAATCAATACAATCCTTTTTTAAATCAACTCCTAATAAATTAAAAGTATAGCCCTTTTTTCGGGCCCATTCTGCTACAAAAATTAAATTGTCGCCACCTCCGCAGCCAATATCAATAAGCGTATATGCTTTTTGTTTTGATAAGTTTAACCGCTCCAAACCTTTAATGGTTACCTGGTGTCCGCCCAGCCAGGTATTGATAAAAGCCAGCTCTTTTAAGTTTTGGAATAAATCGGCAGCAGGTATATCACTATTGTCTAATAGCTCCTTTTGTAATGAACGATTTGAAAATTTAGACATTGTGCATGAGATTGTGATAACTTGATTCTTAAATAGCTTTAATGGGTTATTTTTTGCTTTTAATTTGCAATATTAAATCAATTCTTTATCCCAAAATGAAAAAACACATTTTACTACCCTTATTTTTACTTTTTGTTTGCCAAGCTACGTGGGCAACAATAACAAAACAAACAATTAATAAAACATTAGATTCTACTGTAATGTCCTACCAGCTTGACATAAATGGAGATCAAGCCTTCGATGCTACTTTTAACTACTTTGCCAACGGTGCTTTTACTATTACAACCCGTGTTGGTAACGGAAATGCTTATATGTTGGCAACGGAAACCATAAGCGGCTCCAACAGCCGTCCTAGTAAAGTGGCCAATAACCAAACATTTACCAATTTGTCAAACTGGAAATCGAACGGCATTTTTATTCATAGTCCCGGTTTAGGTTATACGGGCTTTGCAGGTACTGGTAACCAATACATTGTAGGTAGAATGAATTTAACAGGTGGTACGGATTATTTTTATTTCTGGATATTGGTTAATGTAAATGCTACGGGGTCACAGTTAACTATTTTAAAAACAGCTATGGAGAGTGAACCTAATATGGCCTTATCTACAGAAAATGAAGGGCAAAGCGGTGTGGGGTATAAATTATTGAGCAAAACAAAAGTATTTACTTTGTTTCCACAACCTGCCAGCAGCAGTGTAGAGGTAATTACCGATGAAAAAATTGAAGCATATAAAATATTCAATATAAATGGACAATTAATATTGAGCCGTCCGATGCCTACCACTAATGTAATAGATGTAACCAATATAGCAAAAGATGTTTACTTGCTTCAGTTATTAAACAATAACGAAATTATACATATACAGAAA
>CAYTWI010000065.1:0-12501 GCA_964442045.1 uncultured Bifidobacterium sp. | reverse complement strand
ATTGATAAATAACGATGATGAAAATAAATAATATATTGATTACAGTAGCAACTGGCGTAAGTTTAACCCTAGCCAGTTGTGGAAATAGCAATACAAAAAGTATGAGCGACAAAGAAAATATGAAAAGTGCAGACAGTTTTGAAGTAGAGTGCGATCGCTTTGCCGACTTGCAAGTGCTTCGTTACCACATAGAAGGTTTTGATGAGTTAACAACTCAGCAAAAAGAATTAGCCTATTATTTGTATGAAGCAGCCAATGCAGGCAGAGATATTATTTATGACCAAAAGTATAAACACAATCTGGCCATTCGTAAAACCATAGAAGCCATTTATAGTGGTTATAAAGGAGATAAGAATTCAGAAGAGTTTAAAAAATTTGAAACATATGCTAAACGTGTATTTTTCTCAAACGGTATTCACCATCATTATTCTAATCTTAAATTTGTACCCACTTGTTCTTTTGAGTTTTTTAGTGAGTTAGTAAAAGGTACAGATGCAAAGCTGTTACCTTTAAACGGACAAAGTGTTGATGCTTTTTTAGCATCTATGAAAAGCGTAGTATTTGACCCTAATTTTGAAAACAAGTCAGTTGATTTAGCATCAGGCATTGACAACGTTAAGGCTTCCGCTAATAACTTTTATGAAGGTTTAACACAAAAAGAAGTAGAAGCCTATTACGATGCCCGAATTAAAAAAGACGATGCACAGCCAATTAGCTGGGGTTTAAACAGTAAGATGGTAAAAGAAAATGGCCAAGTAGTTGAAAAAGTTTGGAAAGTAGGTGGTATGTATGGTGCCGCTATTGATAAAATAGTGTATTGGTTAAACAAAGCCATTAAAGCATCGGAAAATGAAAAGCAAAAAAAGGCTTTGACTTTATTAGTTGAGTTTTACCAAACTGGCGATTTAAAAAAATGGGATGAATATAATATTGCCTGGGTAGCAGATACCGAAAGCCGTATTGATGTAGTGAACGGTTTTATTGAAGTATATGGCGATGCCATAGGCAAACGTGCCAGTTATGAAAGTGTTGTTTCTATGAAAGATATGGAAGCAACCAAACGTATTGCTGCAGTAGCTAAAGAAGCACAATGGTTTGAAGATAACTCGCCCATTATGGCTAACCATAAAAAGAAAGAAGTAAAAGGAATTACAGCCAAAGTAATTACTGTAATACAGGAAGCTGGTGATGCTGCTCCTTCTACACCAATAGGTATTAATTTACCAAACGCCAACTGGATTCGCCAGCAACATGGTAGTAAATCAGTATCGTTAAGCAATATAGTACATAGTTATAATATAGTGGCTGCTAAAAGCCCTATGTTAAAAGAGTTTGCCGAGAATGAGGCACAAATTGAACGTGCTAAATTACATGGTGCATTGGCAGGCGATTTACATACCGATTTGCATGAAGTAATAGGCCATGCCAGCGGACAAATAAACAAAGGTGTTGGTGATCCTGACCAAACTTTAAAAAACTATGCCAGTACTTTAGAAGAGGCACGTGCCGACTTAGTGGCTTTATACTATATCATGGATAAAAAATTAGTTGACATGGGGGTTATGCCAAGCATCGAAGTAGGTAAAGCGGAGTACGATAATTATATTATGAATGGATTGATTACCCAGTTAACCCGTTTAAATGTGGGCGAAAATTTAGAAGAAGCTCACATGCGTAACAGACAATTAAATGCAAAATGGGCTTACGAAATGGGCAAAAAAGACAATGTAATTGAATTTATTAAACGCGATGGTAAAACATACGTACGCGTAAATAATTATGAAAAATTACGCGACTTATTTGGTCAGTTGTTAAAAGAAATTCAACGTATAAAATCAGAAGGCGATTACAAAGCAGCTACTGCTTTGGTAGAGGGTTATGGTGTAAAGGTTGATCAAACACTTTTAAAAGAAGTAAAAGAACGTTTTACCAAGTTAGATGTAGCTCCTTACAAAGGTTTTATTCAACCTAAATTAGTGCCGGTAATGGAAGGTGATAAAATAACGGATGTAAAAGTAGAATATCCAAATGATTTCTTAAACAATCAATTAGAATTAGGTAAACAATATGGAATACTTCCAGTTAAAAACTAATTGCAAAAATTAAATAAGCAAAAAAGCTCAACACAAAGTGTTGAGCTTTTTTTATGCAAGTAATAAGCGTTGTTTTCTTACTCTCTAATAATTTTAATACTTTGGTTACTGATGCCTTCAATGCTTAATAGATAAATACCGGCACTCAAAGCTTCTAAATTAACAGTAGTTTCTTCCGCAGTTAACTTACCCGTTAAAAGTATTTGTCCAATAACATTGCTTATAATATAATTTTTACCTACAAGGTTATTGTTGGTATTGCTGATAAGAATGCTTGACTTAGTTGGGTTAGGATAAATACTCAGTTCCTGATTGATATTGATATCCTGTATACCCACATTATTAATACTTACATTTAAAGAGGCAGAGTCTTTACAACCATTGGTATTGGTAGCCAATACACCTAATTTACCAGTTCCTTTGCTGGTCCACACCACAGAAATGGCATTGGTGCTTTGGCCTGATTGTATGCTTCCATTCTGAATACTCCAATTGTAATTGGTATTGGTTTGAACGGGCACAGAATAAGGGAAATAATTAACAATATTGGCATTGGTATTTCCTACAATATTACCAATTAATGGGTTCGTTAATACATTAATGTTTTGGGTGGTTGTATCTACACATTTATTATTGGCAATAACCAATAACTTAACGGTGTAAGTATTTGGTGTGGCATAACTGTAATTAGGGGAACGTTGACTGCTGGTATCGCCATTACCCCATTGCCAAATATATTTTAAAGTATTGTTATTAGGGGTGCTGGTATTGGTAAAAACAAAGTTATTATTTTTTAAACATTGAGTAGCCTGGTTAATGGTAAAACCAACACTGGCGGCACTGGCTACAACACTCACTGTTTTGGTTAAACTATCGTTACAAATACCTGTTTTGGCAACCAGCTTTATGGTATAATTACCTGTATTGGTATATGTTTTATTGGTGTTAATACTGGTACTGGTGGTATTATCTCCCAGACTCCAAACAAAACTATTTGCATCTTGACTGGTATTGCTTAATACAAATTGGTTGTTTTTCAAGCATTGTGCAGAGTCGTTAATAACAAAACTGGCTTTGGGAGATACAATAACAGCTACATTGGTGCTAAATGAATCAATACATTTACCATTGGCAGTAACCAGTAATTTTACATTATAAACATTAGGTATACTATAAGAATAACTAGGCGAGCGTTGGGTGGAAGTATCACCATTGCCAAACTGCCACATATATTTTAAAGTATTGTTATTAGGCGTACTTATATTGTTAAACAAAAAATTATTGCTGTTTAAACATTGACTGGCCTGATTCACCAGAAAGCTTACACTGCTGGCATTGCTAAGCACAACAACTGGTTTTATGATAGTATCAAAACAAGTATTGTTAGCGGCAATTAACTTAACGTTGAAATTCCCTGCATTACTATATATTTTGGTAGGAGAAGTAGAGGTGTTAATAGCAGTATTGTCACCAAATAACCAATTATAAGTAAGTGCATTGGTGCTTAAATTGGTAAAGTTAAAACGGTTATTTTTAAAACACTGAATACTGTCATTAATAGAGAATGATGCAGTAGGACTAGGGTAAACCGTTACATTGGTAGTAGCGGAATCTTTACATTTATTATTGGCAGTAATTAAAAGCTTTACGCTAAAAGTAGCACTGCTTTTGTAATTATAAACAGGCGAGCGTTGTGTAGATGTATCACCATTACCAAATTGCCAGAAATATTTGAGTGTACTGTTATCAGGGTTACTGGTATTGGTAAAAATAAAATTATTGTTTTTAAAGCACTGAATGGTTTTGTTAACGGTAAAACCAATATTGGTAGCATTAGCAATTACAGTCACATTTTTTGTAAGTGTGTCAGTACAACCGTTGTTATTGCTTACCAGTTTTACTGTATAGTTACCTGCATTAGAGTATGAATAGTTTTGGGTGGTATTATTAGAGGCAATAAATCCGGTGCCCCAGTTCCAGGTATAATTAACAGTTACACCTTGGTTATTGGTTTGGTTAGTAAAAACAAAAGCATTGTTTTTTAAGCATTGGGAAGAATCATTGATGCCGAATTGAGGGGTAATGGTTTTTCTTATAGTAATAGTTTTTTGAATAGAATCGATACAGTTTTTATTTGAAGTAGCAATCAATTTGACCACTAAATTACCCGTATCCAATAAGTTTTTAATAGGAGATATTAAGGTAGAGTTAGTACCATCGCTGAACTTCCAGTTGTAGATCATGGTTCCACTGCCAACGGTACTGGTATTGGTAAAGCTAACCGGAGCGGTTGGCAAGCAAATAATATTGGCACTGGTAAACGAAGGAACAGGTCTAGGATAAACTGTAAAAGTTCTGGCAACTGAAGTATCGATGCATCCCGTATTGCTCACAATGGCTTTAACAACACCGGTGGTATCTAACCACAAGCTATCGTTATTAGCAGCAGGAATAATGGTATTATTTAACAACCATTTAAAAGTATAGTTACTGTTAGTAGGTAATACCGACAATAAAACATTGGTTCCTTTGCAAACGGAATCAGTATTATTAGCAACAATGGGTTGGCTAAAACCCGGTACAATGCTGATAGGGAAAACCGATGAAACAGCATTGCTATCGCTTGACACTTTTAATCTTAATTTGTAATTACCGGTGGTACTTAAACCGGCAGGTATATTTAAGTTAATAATACCTGTTTTGGCTGTATCGGTTTTAGTGCCTACTAAAATGGGGGTATTAAAATTTCCTGATGAATCAGATAATTGGGCAGAGAATACGTTACCTATAGTTAAGTTTACATTGTTTACGGTATAACTCATACTTACAGGTATGGTTTTGTTGGTACAAAATACCTTTCTATTCGTACTATCAAAACCAACCGTATTGGGAATATTTACTTTAATATTAATTCCACTTATCGTAGAGGATGGAAGGGGACAGAATCTATCTGTTCCTCTGACAGTAAACAAATAGGGCTGTTCCCTAATGGCAGACAAGGGAGGAGTCCAACAAAACTTAATACTATCTGCTTTTGGTCCATTGATTCTTCTTTGACTATAAATGTAGTTTCTTGTCCAGGTGGCATTATTCATGACTGTAACATATTGTCCTGGGTTATTCCACCACATATCAGTAGTATCTGATATGATTGGTGCTGGGGATACTGCTGATTGATCCTCAGCTACGATATCCAAACAAATTTGTTGGTTGGCACCAGTGGAAAAACTTTGGCTAGTTTGTAAAACGCCATCCTTATATATTTTTATTTTGGGCTCTAAATTATTGCTGCATAATATGGTTTGAAATTGTACATCACGCCTTGTAGTACCCACATTTACATAGGTACTTCCTGTTTTTTTCCATTGGGTTACTTCTATAACTAAATTACTTACCCAATTACCAACAGGCCTAAACATTACATCTCCTGTTACAGGGTCTATTCGCAAACCTGCGGGATAGGTAGCATTGGCATTAGGTGCTCCCAAATAGGCAAAAGGGTAGCCTGCATTATAGGGGGGATTATAGCTAACGGGTATACCTTGGTTTTGCAAGGGTTGGCCAAATGCATAACTGAGTGAATCTCCATCGGGGTCTAATGCCCCCAAATTATAGATAAAATTGACACCTTGGCACACCAAAGGTGTAGCATCATTGGTAAAAACAGGTGCATTATTGCAGGGCGCAATACAACGGTTAATAATACATTCCATATAAAAATTACCGGGTACAAAATTTTGAATAGCGCCATTACGACAGCAATCAAGATAACCAATAGATACTTTACAACAAGAAGCAGGAACTGGATTTAAATTCACAGTGCCTTCAAATATAAATACCTCAATTCCTGGAGAATAAGTGCCTGCGCTACGGGTGTTACAGTTAGTACAAATAGTTTTTACAGCAACACAGGTTTGTATTATATCATAGCCATTAAATCCTGATGATTGTGCAGTTAGTGCAACACTACCAAAACTGACACCTTGGCAACTCGCATCGGCCCCTTTTATTTGGAGATTCTGTGAACAACCTGCTGTGGTACCTGTTGGAATAGGTTGAGTACAACCACTACATAAAGGAATACCACTACAGTCCCGGTAAATCTTAACTGTAATTTTATATGCCCCTGGTGTAGTGGTACATTGGTAACTTAAATCAGCTCCCACTATATGTGAGGCTTGTGTTGTTTTGCTGGTAAAAAATAATAATAGGAGGCTAATCAGGCCAATGGCTTTTTTCATAAAGGAGATTTTGTTCAATTTATTTTGGTGCAAGAATAATCTTTTGCACTTTTATTTCCTTGTTCAAAAATCATTAAACATCTCTTTTTAAGTAAAATAATTATTTATTATAATTCTATTTGCCATTAAAAATTGTGAAACCTTGACTAATTATAAACAGGTACTATTCATAAAACTAAAGAGCCAATGGTATCCGTTTGTAAAATTTAAGCACAAATTTTTATGGTTATTTTTCTATTAGGGCTTATTATTGTTGCATTCATTTAAAAAGCAATTATTTATTGGTATGGAATTTAAGGTAAAAACTTTAGCTAGTGTAGTAGCTGCGGGCGAAGAGGTAGAAATATTATTTTGGGTTGGTTGTGCCGGCAGTTTTGATGAACGCGCCCAAAAAATAACCAAAGCCGTAGCTAAAATTTTGCACCATGCAGGAATCAAATTTGCTATTTTAGGAACAGAAGAAGCCTGCACCGGTGACCCGGCTAAAAGAGCAGGTAACGAGTTTTTATTCCAGATGCTGGCTATGCAAAACATTACTACCATGAATGCTTATGGTGTAAAAAAAATTGTTACTGCCTGCCCGCATTGTTTTAATACTTTAAAAAATGAATATCCTGCTTTAGGAGGTAATTATGAAGTAGTTCATCACACGGCCTTAATAAACGAATTATTGACTACAGGCAAATTGGCCATTGAAGGCGGTCCTTATAAAGGAAAACGTATTACTTACCACGACAGCTGTTATTTAGGAAGGGCCAATGGTATATATGAAGCTCCAAGAAGCGTTATTGAAAAGCTGGATGTAGAGTTGGTAGAAATGAAGCGTTCAAAAGCCAATGGATTGTGTTGTGGTGCCGGTGGAGCACAAATGTTTAAAGAAGCAGAACCGGGAACTAAAGAAGTGAATTTGGAAAGAGCGGACGATATGTTGGAAACACAATCAAATATAGTAGCAGCTGCCTGCCCTTTTTGTATGACCATGTTACGAGATGGTATAAAACACCACAATAAAGAACAGGAAGTACAAGTATTGGATGTGGCTGAATTGATAGCTACAGCTATAGATTTGTAAAACAGGAACTCACTCATTGCTCACTCACTCACTCACTCGCACTATTGAAAAAACAATTTTCTTTATTACTAATTGTACTTTTATACTGTTTTGCTGGTACTGCTCAAAACTATAAAATAGATAGTGTATGGCAAAAGGTACGTGCCTTTGAAAAAACAATAGTTATAAAACAGACACCGCTTATTTAAACACACTTAATCACTTAGCTCATTTATACCAACAGGTCAATCCTGATACCTCTATTATGCTGGCAAACAAATGTTTTGCCTTGAGTGTGAATGTTGTGGGTTGTAAAGTAACAGCTTTAAGAAATATTGGTTTGGCTTTAACCACCAAAGGTCGGTATGCTGAAGCCTTATCCAATTTTAATATAGCATTAGCTCTTGCCCAGGAAAACAGGATTGAGAAAGAAATTGGTAAGTTATATAATTCCATAGCTATTGTTTATAAATACCAGGGTAAATATACCGAGGCAATGAATTTATATTATAAATCGTTGCATGTAAAAGAAAAAATTGGCGATAAAAAAGGTATTGCCAATAGCTATGGCAATATAGCTATTGTATACAGGAAACTAAAGCAGTATAAACTGGCAGAAAAAACCTATCAAAAAGCACTTGCCATATTTACAGAAATAAAAGACAGTTCAGGCATTTCAAATTCCTTCTATAATTTAGGAAGCGTTTGTGTTTCGAACCATTCGTATGTACAGGCCCTTAAGTTATTTAACAGGGCGTTAGTTATTCAGGAAAAAAATAATGATAAAAAAAGTGTAGCTATAACCCTTCATAACATAGGTAATGTTTTATCATTATTAAAACAAAACCATGATGCTTTGACTTATTATTTGAGAGCACTGAAAATGCACCAGGAAGTGGATAACCCGGCAGGTGTATACGAGGTTTACTTTAGCTTAAGCGAATGTTACGATGCTTTGCATGTAAACGATAAAGCTTTTTATTACGCAAAGCAGGCTTCCATTATTGCTAAGCAATTGGGCAATAAAGATAATAATAAGGATATCAATGAACACTTAAGCTATTTGTACAAAAAGGCAAATGATTACCGTGAAGCACTTTATTATTATGAAAAATTTAAGTCGTATTCAGATAGTTTGATTAATAATGGCCGCGATTGGGAAATTGCAAGACTGGAGGCTGCCTTTGATTTTGAAAATAAAGCTGCAGTATTAAAGACGGAACAGCTAGAAAAAGAAGCTACTTATTTGCGGGAAAACAACAGACAAAAAACACTTATTATAATTATTTTAACCGGATTGGTTTTTAGTGTATTAACTTTGTTTTTTATTATACGCAGCAGGCGTAAGCTGCGTCAGGCATATTCACAACTGCAATCAGCCAATGAGTCTATTCAAAAACAAAAAAATGAAATTGATTTGTTAAACAGCACGCTACAGGAACGGGTAAAAGAACGCACCCTTACTTTGGAAAATGCCAACAGAAAATTAACTCAATACTCTTTTAACAACAACCATTTGGTACGCAGGCCTGTTGCCAATATTTTAGGATTGATAAAACTTTTTAACTATAAAGATTTGAGTGGTGCTGAAAATGAAGAAGTAATAAAAATGATTACACAAAGTGCACATGAGTTAGATGACATTATTCGTGAAATAAACAAGCATTTAACTAGAGAAGAACCCGGGGACATAGGTAATAACGAAGCTTAAGGATTACTGTTCATATTAAGCAAACGGGTACTGATTTCGTTAAAAGAAGGCCTTTTTAAAATAGCAGATTGCATACAATCATCTTTCAATTGAGTCAATTGATGGATGAATTCTTGTTGTTTGTTTTCATGAGTTAAATAACCTAACAAGTCATCCAGTAAACAACCGTAAGCCCTTACTTCAATTCTTTCTATGGCTGTTGCTTCGCTTGTTAGCGGATTGTAAAAAGTAGCTGCTCCAAAATCGCCAAACAAATGATTTCCCATTTGGTCGTACATAATGTTATGTGCATATAGATCGCCATGGTTAATACCCAAATTATGCAAGTGTTCGCCTACCAATGCCATGCCTTTGGCAATAGCTAATATTTGTGGTAAGCTAAAAGAAGTACCATTGTCAAATACATCTCGTGAGCAACTTGTCAAGCTGGGCGGGTTACCTAAATTTTTAAAGTGTGCAGGAATTAATGATAGTACCAGGGCCTCCTTTTGTTCAGGATGGTTTTGCACTTTACCCAATACATTTATTAAATGCGGATGATTGCCTGCAGCCATACAAGCATTCATTTCGTTCAACGGTAAACCATCGCTGGTTACTTCGCCTCTAAATATTTTAACTGCTACAGTTTGTTGCTTATCCTTGTTTAAATAAGCTCTATAAATAATGCCTGATGCTCCCTGGCCTAATTGTTCCAGTAAATGAATATTGTTCCAATCTATCAGAGGTAAATTATGAGGTATCTGATGTGTTTCGCTAAATGGATTACCTGCATAAGCCAGCCAGGAGAGTTTAGGTAATTGTAATATCCATGCTGGTAGCTCGGTGAGTAAGTTAGCCGATATTCTTATTAATTCAAGGCTTTTACAATGAGCCATTTCAACAGGCAAAGCTTTTATTTTATTACCTGCCAAAGCCAACTTTTGTAAGCGGTAACACTTTCCAATAGAAGCAGGAATTACTTCAATCCGGTTATTGGTTAATATAAGCCATCGTGTTATTTCTGGTAACGACTCTTCGCTTACCGTTTTTATCTGGTTCGATTTGAAACCAATCATTTCTAAACTTTTGCATTTGCCTAAAACAGCAGGTAATTCAGAAAAGTTATTATCAGAGAAAAAAGCAATTTTAAGTTTGCTTAAACAGGCAAATTCATCGGGTAAGCTGCTTAATTGATTTTGCGATAGGTCTAAAATTTCCAAGGTGTCAGCCATGTTAAAAACTTCGGTAGGAAATTCAGTTAAACCGGCAGCAATTTTTACATGTGTGGCCCCTTGTAATTGGCCTTGTTGGAGTTGTGCTAAAGTATGCATTTAGTTTCTGGCTGCTGCGGACTAATTTTCTTTTACGGTTTCTAATTGGGTGCTTTCAAAAACAGCAGCGGGAGAAATTACTTTTTCCTGGTAATTAATGTTATTGCCATAACGTTTACGCATAATGCGTTTTACCAATTCGTTATTCAGGTCAAAATCTTTCAATGTGGCCAACTTACCAAGCTCTATTCCTGCACCACGTTTATAAATTTTCCAAACCAGCTCAGAGCAATATATTTTATCATCACTCCATTCAAAAGTAATATCGTAATCTTTACCTAAAAAGCGGTTACCAATTGTTTTCATATTATTCAGCACGCTGTCAGTTAACAATTGATTAGCTTTCTTTAAACGTTTAATTACATAATGACCTGCATTACCCCTTGCAATAAATGAAGTGAGTGAAGTTATTTTAACAGGTTGTACGGCCTCTAAAACATAATACTCGTGGTCTTTTATATAAATAATCCCGCAATGCGTATAAGGGGAATGTGTAGCCAATTCAATGGCTTTGCTTTGCGTTGATTTGGAGTTATGGAAAATAATATCTCCGTTCTTCAATAAATCAGCATCACTTAAAACCGCTACTTCTTCTTTGGCTTTAATCAATAAATTATCTGGGGAATAGTATTTCCATTTTATAAATACCCCGCCCAATAATATAAATGCCAGTACAATGATGAATGTCTTTTTCATGAATTAACCTGTAAGTATTGCAACTAACTCAAACCGGTAATTTCACCGTTTACAAAATCAATAACCAAAGCTGCAGGTTCTTTTGGTAAACCCGGCATACGCATAATTTCACCGGCTACCGCTACTATAAATCCTGCACCATTGTTTAATACCAGGTTTTCAATATGAATGTTAAAACCTTCGGCAGCGCCCACCAATGCTGCATTGTCAGTAAAGCTGAATTGTGTTTTGGCGATACATACCGGTAGTTTATCGGCACCTAAATCGGTTATTTTTTTTAATGCAGCTTTGGCATTTTTACCTAAAGTTATACTACTGCCTTTGTATATAGTGGTAACAATTTTTCTTATTTTTTCTTCAACCGAATCAGTTAGCTCATACGTATGGTTAATGTTTTTGCTGGCTTTATTCTCTACTACTTCAACTACTTTTTTAGCTAGTTCCACAGCACCATCACCACCATTGGCAAAGCCTTCGTTTATGGCAAACTCAGCACCTTTTTCTTTACACCAGTTTTGTATAAAGTTAATTTCTTCTTCCGTATCAAAACCAAATTTATTCAAGGCCACTATTACCGTTTGGCCAAACTGTTGTAGGTTTTCAATATGGCGTTCAACATTTTTTATCCCGGCTTTTAAGCCATCCATGTTGGGTTGTTTAATCAGCTTTTCATCAACCTTGCCATGTAGCTTTATACTTTGGGTGGTTGTAACCAGTACGGCTGCTTTGGGTGTTATGCCTGCTGCACGACATTTTATATTTAAAAATTTCTCGCCACCTAAATCACTTCCAAACCCCGCTTCCGTTACTGCATATTCACCATGTTGCATAGCCGCTTTGGTAGCCATAATACTATTGCAACCATGTGCAATGTTTGCAAAAGGTCCGCCATGAATAAAAGCTGCACCGCCTTCAATGGTTTGCACCAGGTTTGGTTGAAAAGCATCTTTTAACAGAGTAACCAGAGCCCCGGCAACACCTAAATCCTTTACATAAAAAGGAGTGTTGTCGTACTTATAGCCAATTAAAATGCGTTCAATACGTTTACGCAAATCATCAAGCGAAGTGGCTAAACAGAATATGGCCATTATTTCAGAAGCAGGTGTAATATCAAAACCTGTTTCAGTTGGTATACCATTGCTTGAACCATTTAAGCCCGAAACCATATAACGCAGCGAACGGTCATTTACATCAAGCACCCTGCGCCATAATATTTGTTTCAACCCATTTGCATTGTTTTTATTATAATACTGGTAGTTGTCAATTAAAGCAGCAAGTGTATTGTTGGCCGAAGTAATAGCATGGAAATCGCCTGTAAAATGCAGGTTAATATCTTCCATGGGTAATACCTGGCTGTAACCTCCGCCCGCAGCACCACCTTTCATACCGAAGCATGGTC
>CAYTWI010000064.1:0-20458 GCA_964442045.1 uncultured Bifidobacterium sp. | reverse complement strand
CAATTGACAGCGTTTACTTCATCAAATATCAGTTTAAACTTTTGTGCATTCGGGTCGGGTGGAGTAGTATCGTTGGGGTCTAAAATGTTAAAGAGCACATCAATATTAAATGTTTTGTCGGGGTAGGTAATTATTTTACAATAACCGCCATCAATATCAACTTTGCTCAGGGTAAATTTGGTAGAGTCAAGTTGAATCCAGCCAATATCAAACTTTAAATTGTTTACATAAAAGAGCGTATCCTTTTTCTGATCGCCCCAGTAAACCTGATCTAAGCTAAAAGTGGTCCATCCATCGTAATTAAGGTGGCCAATGCTTATTTCGCATTTAAATGCTTTGCTCAAATAAGTATCTGCCTTGTGAATAATAAAGTTTTGGAAAGTTGAACTATTAAAAATTAAATATATAAGCAACATCCCGGCAAAGAAAATGCCCAGCAAGGTGTACGATATTTTAATTAATATTTTCTTCAATTTATGTTTTGCCAAATATAGGGCTTAATTTTGTTAGAATATTTTTCGTTAGTAGCAAATTTTGAACCATAAATGTCAGCAACCAATATTACTATACTCGCCATTGAATCAAGTTGTGATGATACGTCAGCATCAGTTATTTGTGATGGGCATGTATTAAGTAACGTTATTACTAGCCAGAAAGTGCATGAATTATATGGTGGTGTGGTGCCCGAACTGGCCAGCAGAGCGCATCAGGCCAACATAGTTCCGGTGGTTGACCTGGCTTTGAAACAAGCAGATAAGCAATTACCACAAATGGATGCCATTGCTTTTACCCAATCACCGGGTCTCATTGGTTCCTTAATGGTAGGTTCCTCTTTTGCTAAATCTTTAGCACAAACTTTACAAATACCTTTAATAGCGGTTAACCATATGCAGGCGCATATACTGGCTCATTTTATTGATGAACCTAAACCGGCTTTTCCTTTTTTGTGCTTAACTGTAAGTGGCGGACATACCCAAATTGCAATTATGCACAGTTATTTTGAAAGTGAAATAATAGGTAAAACCATTGACGATGCTGCGGGCGAAGCTTTTGATAAAGCCGCAAAAATGCTGGAGTTGCCTTACCCCGGTGGCCCTTTGGTTGATAAATATGCACAGCAGGGACAGGCTGTATATGAGTTTGCCAAACCTAATATACCCGGTTTGGATTATAGTTTCAGTGGTTTAAAAACTTCATTCCTGTATTTTTTAAAAAAAGAAAAATTGCAGAATGAACATTTTATAGCAGAGAACAGTGATAATATATGTGCTTCTATTCAGCAAAGTATTATTAACCACTTAATGAAAAAGCTGGTGTTAGCCAGTAAACAAACAGGCATTAAAAACATTGCTTTAGCCGGTGGTGTTTCCGCCAACAGCGGCCTGCGCAAAGCCATTGAAGAAGCAGGCGTTAAATACAAATGGAATACATTTATTCCTGCTTTTCAATACTGTACTGACAATGCGGGGATGATTGCCATGACGGCTCATTATAAATATTTAGCCAACGATTTTGTTGACTTAGCTGTTAGCCCTAGCGCTCGTTAATGAACATTTTCGCCCCAATGCGCTAATTCATCTGTGCTCCACAAATCCGGAAAAAAAATTCTACGCTGGTATTTCGGATGCATATATTTTTTCCAGTCGCTGCCTCCTGTGGCTTCTGTTGTTTCACCTTTACGGGTTAAATATTTTTCGGCTGCGTGGTAATGAGCCATCACCCAACTCACATTTACTGTGTAATCGTAATGGCGCATAGCATCAATAAGAGCCTTATCTTGTTTGATATCTTCAGGTAACTGCTTAAACTTTGTCCATAAATTACAGGTATTATACCATTCCATTTTAGTTAAAAAACCGGCTTTGTATTTTTCTTCAAACAAATTCAGCAAAGTTGTTTTTTTACCGCTTGCATGGTCCTTACCCGCGGCTTGCCAGTAAAGGTGTTCAAAAGCATATTCGTATGAGGTGTTTCTGTCAATATTGGCGCGGAAACGGTAATCAATTAAGTTAATTAACTCGGTAGAGGCAAATTCAATTAAGCGGTATTGCGCACTCTGAAAACCACTTGCCGGGGTTAAAGTAGTTCTGAATTTAAGGTATTGCTCAACTTCCATACCATCGCCCATTATTTCAAACGAAGAGGAAAGCATATCAAAATAGCGGCTGATACGTGTTAGCTTTTCACTGAAAAAGGAAGCGCTTATGTTTTCAGCATTGCTTACCTGGTCTATTTCCCATAAAATCATTTTAAAAAGCAGTTCATTGATCTGGTGGTACATAATAAACACCATTTCATCAGGTAAAGTGGTACGCTGTATTTGTAAGCTCAGGAGTGCTTCCGGCTGAATATAATCCCAGTAGGTAATAGGTTTGGCCCACAACAAGCCTTCTAAATGAACACTGCTGTTTTGACCTATGGCATCGTATTTTTGTTCAATTTGATTGATTAAATCTTGGTAATCGTTTTTCATGGAGTATGTTTTTATGGTTAGGCTAATATTTTATTTATGGGGAGCAAATATATTGTTGTATTTGCTATAAAACAGATGATAGCCGTCAGCCAAAGGGGTTAATTTAATCATATTCAATTTGGGCCTGCGCTGTAATACAATTGTTATTATATTTGACACTTTATGAATAATAGGATAGGTATATTTTTTGTTTTGCTTTTGGGTTTACTCAGTTGTGGCAAGGATAAGTTTCAGGTAATACCCTTAGTGGTGGTTTATAGCAATTACAGTGCTTTGGATACCAATAATTTTTGGGTGTACGAGCATTTTAGCCTGGACATTAACGGAGTATTACTAAGCTTAAACCAGTTTGATTCGGTATATGTAGAAAAGGATACTATCTGGAACGATAAACGTTATTTTAAAGTAATACAAAAGGATTACGATAACGGAGGCATAGTGGTGGCTAAATATATGCGCGACTCTTCGGGCTATACCGTTGATAGTGCCGGTACTATTATACTGGCTACTGTTAATTTGGGCACTCCACTTAAACAATATGTGCAATATGGAGCAAATATAAGCGATACTTTTGCGCTGGTAAGCACACAGGCCATTGCTGAAACAGTAATGGATTCAGTGCCTGTGGGCAAGTTTCAAACTATTAACTATAAAACTACTTATGTAATGGGAGCCAATTACCAGCAAGGAGGAAAAGTGCGTTATGCAAGTAATAAATATGCTGAAAAAGTAGGTTTGGTGTATAAAACACTTCCTTTTAATTATGCCAATAGTAGTTACGAAGTATTGTTATTAAACAGGTACGGTAAAACTAAATAATTGTAAATTGCGTTAACCCTTATTTTAGCATGAAAAAGTATATTATTCTTCCATTGTTTGTGCTGCTTTTCTGCTCCTTAAAAGCACAAATGTTCTATCGGTCTTCATTCCTATGGACGTACGATATTGATTTTTACAGCAGTCGCGGTACTCTTCGTACAGATAGTATGTACAAGGCCAATCATGTTAGTTTTGTAATATCTAAAAAGGCCAATAAACAAAACCAATGGATAACCATAGCTAAAAACGCGTACAATGATTTGGGGGTAAATTATATGTATACCTATTTTAATAAAAAGGGATTACCTGAACACTATACCATATACCACTTAATTGATAGCAACCATTACGATAGCCTTTTATCTATACATAAACAAGATACTATCTTATCAACTTATGAGTTTAATGCCGATAAACAAATAACCAAGGCATTATTTTATAATAAAAAGCACCAGCTTGCTTATTCTTATGCCTGCCAGTACAACACAGAAAGGCGCCTGATAGAAGTAAGTGGCTACAATGCAAAGGGCGAACAAAGCTATAAATACAAGTATTTTTATTACGACAATGGCAGCAAGAGAGAAACACATTACATTAATAAAAACAATAAGCTGAAAAAAGTGTGGACTTATGCCTGCGAGCCAACGGGTGTTTTAACTTCCAAAGTATCACAGCAAAATATTTGTAAAAGACGCACTTATAATGCCGATAGTAGCTACTTTGAAATATATGAAGGAACCGATAACAAAGGACATACCACAAGAAGAGTAGTGAAATACAGTAAAAATAATTTAGCCCTGGAAACAAGTTACTTTAACAAAAACGATAAAGAAATAATGAAAACCGTGCGTACCTTCAATGAAAAAGGTAAAGTACTTTCATCACAAGATTTTAAAAAAGGCAAGTTGGTATATGCCCAACATTATACATATGACAACAGGGGATTTATTGAAAGCTGGAAAGAAGTAACAGCCAAAGGCAAAGAACGCTCTAGCTATCGTTATGAATACGGTTACTACTAGTTATAAGCCTTACGTAACCATGTAAAATGAGATTTCATATTTTTGAGTTTGAAGACTTGCAATGGTTTCCTAACTCCATACGAGAAGGAGGAACAGATTATTTAAGGTATTTTTTTGATGCCGGAGGTTTTTATAAACCTGTAATACCTATAATTGCCCAAACACTTCAGCAAATTGGCGAAAACCGCGTAATAGATTTATGTTCAGGTGGTGGTGGTGCTATAGAACAAATACATAAAGGACTGCAGCAAAATGCGGAAGAGCCTGTTGCCATTACACTTACCGATAAATTCCCCAACAACAATGCATACACTCATTTAAAGGAAAAGTATCATGGGGAAATAGACTTTAAGGACTTTTCGGTAGATGCAACCGATGTGCCCAAAGACTTAAAAGGATTACGGACTATGTTTTCTGCTATACATCATTTCAGACCCGAAATGGTTAAAGACATACCTCAAAATGCGGTTGAAAGCAATGCCTCCATATGTTTGTTTGATGGTGGTGACAAAAACATTTTTACCATTTTAGGTATCATTCTGTTTCATCCCATTGCTTTTATTTTATTTACACCTTTTTTCAGGCCCTTTAAATTCTCCAGGTTGTTTTTTACTTATATTATTCCTTTAATTCCCTTAACAACCGTTTGGGATGGATGTGTTTCCATCCTGCGTTTATACAGTCCTGCTGAATTACTGAGTTTGGCTAAAGAAACAGAACATAATACCTATACATGGAAAGCCGGCAAGGTGAGGAATAAATTTGGCATGCATATAAGCTACCTGGTAGGCTACCCTTGTGCCGGTAAAGAACCCGCTGCTTAAGCCCCGGTCACCAATTACTTTATCAACTAAATGCTATTTTCTGTTTGAAAATAAAGTTTTTATAAAACTGTAAACAATCAATTTTTAAATGTAACGGAAGCGGTTAATTTCGCGCTTCGTAAATATTTTTTAATCATACCATTATAAATTCATACACATGACAAAAGTATCAGTTATTGGAGCAGGTGCAGTGGGAGCAACCACAGCCGATGTTATTGCTTATCGCCAATTGGCCGATGAGGTAGTTTTATTAGATGTTAAAGAAGGTTTTGCTGAAGGTAAAGCTTTAGACATTTACCAGACTACTTCGTTATTAGGCATGAAAACCCGTGTAAGCGGAACTACAAACGATTACAGCAAAACAGCTAATTCAGATGTAGTAGTTATTACTTCAGGTATTCCGCGTAAACCGGGTATGACCCGCGAGGAGTTAATTGGTACTAATGCCAATATAGTAAAAACAGTAGCTGAAAACGTATTGAAACATTCGCCAAATGCTATTATCGTGGTAGTGTCAAATCCTATGGATACCATGACATACTTAGCTTTAAAAGCAACAGGCTTACCTAAAAACAGAATTATAGGAATGGGTGGTTTGTTAGATAGCGCCCGTTTTAAAGGTTACTTAGGTTTAGCTTTAAACCAACCTACAGCCGATATTCAGGGAACAGTAATTGGCGGACACGGTGATACTACCATGATACCTTTAACCCGTTTAGCTACTTTAAATGGTGTACCGGTTTCAAATACTTTAAGTGCTGACCAATTAAAAGAAATAAGCGATGCTACTATGGTAGGTGGTGCTACTTTAACCAAATTATTAGGTACTTCTGCCTGGTATGCACCGGGCGCTGCCAGTGCTTTATTAGTAGAAAGCATCGTACGTGACCAAAAACGTGTAATGCCTTGCTGCGTTGCTTTAGATGGTGAGTACGGACAAAAAGATATTTGTTTAGGTGTACCTGTAACCATTGGTAAAAACGGTTGGGAAACTATAGTTGATTACAAATTAACTGCTGATGAGCAAGAGTTATTCAATAAGAGTGCTGATGCTGTTCGCAACATGAACAATGTATTAAGCGAAATAGGCGTATTGTAATATTCATTTCGACTACGCTCAATGCCCTGTTGGCTACGCTCAATGGTCACATCAAGCGGAGTCGGGAATAATTATAACAACAAAAAAGACCTGCTGGTAATAGCAGGTCTTTTTTTATGTGGCATTTCGGCTACGCTCAATGCCCGGGCGACTGTGCTCAATGCACTGGTGGCTGCACTCAATGCCTTGTTGGTTACGCTCAATGTGACGGTCATGTAAGAACTTCCAGTGCATTGAGCGTAGCCGAAATGCTTTCAAATAAATTCCCCACTTCAATCAATTGGAGTGAAGCCGGGAATAAAGAGTAATAGCAATGTTATTCCACTACCAAACGCATGGCTTTTTTGTTGCCATCAATAGTTACATTCACAAAATATACGCCTGCTTGCAACGAAGTTATATCAAGCGGAATATTTTCCTTGCCGTTTACAAACGAAACCTGGTTTAACTGTTGTTTGCCCAATACATCAATTACCTCAATTTGGGCAGAGGCATTTTGTAATAGGTTAAACTGTAAGTTTACTACTTTGGTAGCAGGGTTTGGAAATAAGCTTACGCTGCCTAACTGGTTAAATGCTTCGCTTACGCCAATATTCGATTTAACATTTACCGTTAACTCTTTTATTACGCCTTTGCAATTAGCAGCATTGGTTTCGCGTACTTTAATAGAAGCAGCAGGATTAGCTGCACCCCATTTAACACTGACCGTATTGGTATTGTTGCCCGATACTACCGAACCTCCTCCGTATGCAATCCACAAATAAGTAGAGCCCGTGCTACCTGTTACGGTATAGCTGGCTGTTTCGTAATTTTTAACTTCATTTAATCCTGAAATATCACTGGTATTTGGTACATCATTTATGGTAACACTCAGGCTGGTTTGTGGCGAAGTACAACCGCCTTTGGTAATGGTAGCAAAATATTTACCTGTCATAGCTGCATTTACATTACGTATAACAGGGCTTTGTGTTACCGAGTTAAACCCGGCAGGTCCTGTCCACTCGTAAGTAGCACCACTGGTAAACGAAGCAAATAGTTGAATACTGTCACCCGCACAAACAATACCCGTAACAGGATTACTGCTTAACACCGGTGCATTAGGAAAATTATTTACCTGTACAGTAGTAACACCCGGCTCCGATACGCACGATGATGAAACAGCAATAACACTATAGTCGCCAGAGAAAGCAGTAGTTACATTTGATAATACAGGGTTTTGCAGGGTTGAGTTAAAACCATTAGGCCCGCTCCAGCTATAACTGGCTCCTGCTACGTTGGAGGCAGTAAGGGTTACATTTTCACCCGCACATTTAGGGCCGTTATTACTGGTAACAGGTGTGGCCGGAGTTTGGTTAATTAATACCGTAGTTGAGGCAGGTAATGAGGTACAGCCATTTACTATAGCGGTAACATAATAAGTACCGCTGGCACTGCTCAGTGTATTTTTTATCAGTGGGTTTTGGTCAGACGATGAATAGCCCGGCCCGGTCCATTTATAAGTAGCTCCACTCACATTAGAAGCAGAGAGGGTTAAAGTAGCGCCTTCGCAAATAGGAGAATTATTGGTTGGAGTAGGAGCAGCAGGTATACTTTTTATATTGATAAAGGTACTGGATGCTGGCGATACACAACCTGAATCGCTTACCGTTAAACTATATGTTCCGCCATTGCTTGCGGTAGTATTTACTATAAACGGATTTTTAATATTTGATGAAAAGCTGTTGGGTCCTGTCCAGGTATAAATAGCATTAGGCCCAACGGTGCTTGAGGAAGCAAATAGTTTTAAACTGTCGCCCAAACAAACGGCCCCGCCACTGCTGGCATTAGGCGCTAACGGAATAGCATGTGTTGTAACGGTGGTGCTAACCGTAGGTGAAGTACCGCAACCGGCAACAGTTACATATACACTGTACTGGCCACTTTTTACGCTGCTGGCATTGGGTATAATCGGGTTCTGATCGGTTGATGAAAAGCCATTAGGCCCCACCCAGTTATAAACGGCTTCTGTAATGTTTGAAGCTGTCAGGTTAATGGTTTGTCCTTCGCAAAGCGGGCCATTATTACCTACTACCGGAGCGGCCGGTAAACTATTTATAACCAGTGTTACACTGCTTTGTGGCGAGGTGCCGCAACCTGATGTAGTGGCGGTTACGCTGTAAACGCCTGCCTGTAATGCCGTAACACTGCTAATGCCTGGGTTTTGCTGGTTAGAGGTAAAGCTGTTTGGCCCTGTCCAGCTATAAGTAGCACCCGAAATGCTTGATGCTGTTAACTGTAAATTTTGCCCCGGGCATAAAGGCCCATTGGTGCTTACTACCGGGCTTGGTGTTGAATTGGTAATTACCACATTGGTGCTGCCTGCTACCGATGCACAACCGTTTACAGTGGCTATTACACTGTAATTACCCGCATCAAGTGTAGTTAAGCTTGTGCGTACAGGGTTTTGCGAAGCAGCCGTAAAACTGTTAGGTCCGCTCCAGCTATAAGTGGCACCTGCAATACTGCTGGCTGTTAAGCTTAACGACTGACCCGTACACAAAGGTCCGTTGTTGCCAACCGTTGGTGTGGCCGGTACATTATTAACTATAATGGTTGCAGAAGCCGGTAACGAAGTACAGTTGTTGGCAGAAATAGTTACCGTATATGTTCCTGCATAAGAACTTTGCATATTAGAGCGTGTAGGATTTTGCTGGCTCGATGAAAAACCATTAGGCCCTGTCCAGCTATAATTACCACCTACATAGGTGCTTGATGTTAAGTTTAAATTATCGCCTACACAAAGCGGTGTAGTGCCTGTAACTGTAGGTGTACCCGGTACTCTGTTAACAGCACCCGCAACCGTAAACGGTCCTAAGGTACCGCAACCTGTAAGTGTTACACTTACACTGTATACGCCCGAATCGGCTGCTGATACATTATTAATAAATGGGTTTTGTGCGGTTGATGTAAAGCTGTTGGGCCCTGTCCATGCATAGGTAGCACCTGATATACCGGTAACCGATAAATTAAGCGTTTGCCCGGCACAACGCGGACTGTTACTGGAGGCAATAGGGGTGGTTATAATACTTACATTGGTGGTAGCCACTGCCGATGAGCATTGGCCTATAATGGCAATAACATTGTAAGCACCTGCAAGCGTTAAATTAGCATTGGCTATACTGGGGTTTTGTTGGGTAGATGTAAAGCCGTTAGGCCCCGTCCAGTAATAAGTAGCTCCGGGTATGGTATCGGCTTTCAGCATTAAGGTAGCACCGCTGCATAAAGGGCTGTTGTTGCTGGCTGTTGGTGCAGGCGGAGCCGCAGGTACTACCATGGTGGCTTCGTCAGCGCAACCATTGCGCCAGCCGTATAAAGTATCTTTTAGTTTTACGGTGTATGGTGCACGGTAGCTGTAAAACCTGCTGCCGTTAACGGTGTACCATATACCTGAGGTATCGCCATAATCCCACATACAGCTAAACTGGGGTATATTTTGAAATGCCCTGATACTGTAAAAAGGGTTGAATAAAACGTTGGATGATGTATTGGTAAAGTTTACCGTATTAGCGCCTGTAATACAAGCCGAACGGGTAAAGTTAGCTGTTAGCGAATACGACACATATGGTTGAAATATAAAATCGGCATTGAAAGGGTTACCGCCTACATTTACGCTATAGCTTCTGATATAGTTAGCACCAATTTTTACCGAGCTTAACCATTGGCTTTGTCCGTTGGGTGGCAAAGCCGTCCAGCTGTTGGCTATAACCGATACATTAATGGAGCTTGATGTTTCAACCGTTAATACATAAGGTGCACTGGTAGTAACGGGTGTAGAGAATACTGCCGATTTACGGAGTGTGGTTAATAAGCCGCTGCCAAAGGTAGAGTCCACATTTACAGTAATGGAAGCCAAAGGTATACCTGTTGGCATGGAATCAATACCTGCGGCATACATACGGCAGGTAAGGGTAACTACTGCACTGCTGGCAGCACTTTGCCAGGCATAAAAATCGAAACCCGAAACAGTAATGGCTTGCGGGGCCGGGTACCATTGGGCAAATGAATTACCGCTGGTACTGGCGTTTAACGAAATTGCGTTAAAAGCCGTGGTTTTATTAAAAGTGTAATAGACGGTATCCACACCGCAGGTACTTGTTTTACCCATGCCTGACGATTTCTGAAAATGCAGGGCAGGCGTACTTAAATTATTGATAATGGTAGCAGGTGTACTCTGCAATACCTGTGCTTTTAGTAACGTAATACTTATAAGCAGTAAACAAAACGAAATGCAAGTTTTTAAAGTAAAAGTTTTAAGCATAATTAAATAATTTTAGTAATTCGAATATATACTTATTATTTTTAATAATTCAACATCAGTAAGTTAGCGTACTTTTTTTACAAAGCGGGTTTTAATGTTACCGTGTTTGGTAAGCTCGTAGAGACGTTGCATGCAACGTCTCTACTTTTGTTGTTCCTTTGCATGGTTGGTACCCTCACCAACCAATCATTTATAAGCATAGTATCTTCTTGCTTATCATAAAAAATAATTTTACCTACCGTATGCAGGCTGCTTGTTAATGCAGTTTAATATTTTTCAAACCAATCAAACTTTTTCTGAATAATATGCTGCTTTTCTTTTTTTATATGTTTAACATAAGCACTGGCCACGGGTGATAATTTTTTATCTTTCAGCCATATTAAGTACCAGGTTGATTTTATAGGAAAGCCTGCAACAGGAATTATTTGCAGTTGTTGGTTATGCAGCTCATTCCTTATACCAATAAGCGGCATTATAGAATAACCCAGACCTGCAATTACTGCCTGCTTTACGGCCTCATTACCGGTTAGTTCCATTTTTTTCTGAACAGGTAAGTTATTCTGGCGTATAAACTTTTCCATTACGTGCCGTGTGCCGGAACCCTGCTCTCTATAAATAAGTGGTATGGATTCAAATATTTTTTTCTCGTATTGTTTTTTACTGAATTTGGTTTCTGTATTGGCAACCAAAAACAATTTGTTTTGCAGCAATTCTAATTTATCTACTTTAATTGTTTCGGGCAATACACTTACCAGTGAAAAATCTACTTCGTTTTTTTCAAGACTGGATAATACCTGCGCTTTATTGGTTACATCCATTATCAATTCCAAACCCGGATGCTGTTTCATAAAATCGGTAATAAAATAAGGAGCTATATATTTACCGGTTGAAACAATAGAAATTTTCAGCTTTCCGGCAAGCTCACCTTTATGTGCATGCATCTTGTAATTGATAGCATGTACTTCTGTTAAAATTTTATCTGCCGCTTCTGCTATTTCTTTACCAAAATCGGTAATGTAAATTTTTTTATTAATTACTTCTATTAACGGAATATCAAATTGTTCCTGAAAGTTTTTGAGTTGAATAGAAACTGCAGGTTGGGTAAGATGCAGCTCTTCCGCAGCTTTGGTAATGTTTAAAGTGTTTACCACTTTCTGAAAAATCCTTAACTGGTTTAAAGTATAGTTCATAACTTTTTTTTATGTTGACTATTTCAAATATATATATAAATTTATGACAGGGGCATAACATCTTTGCAGCGCAAATAAAAAAACAAATGCAAAAGAACACCCTACTGAAAGAAAATCAAGCCAAACATGTATGCTTTAAAAGAGCAAAAAAAACAACACCCATTCACTACGTGGTTTTTGTATTCAGTTTAACTTTTCTACTCAGTGCCTGTCATTTTTCCAAAACCCAAAACCAGTTATCAGCTCCTGAATCGCATGTGCTTTCAAAACAGGAAAGAGATAGGTTAACGCCTGATGAAATTCTGCAACAATTAAAAGATGGAAATAAACGTTTCAGAACCAATAACTCTACTGTACGTAACCATACGGAGCAAATACGTAAAACGGTTGTAGGGCAGTTTCCAAAAGCAGTTGTATTAAGTTGTTTAGATAGCCGTGTGCCTGTAGAAGATGTATTTGACCAGGGGCTGGGCGATGTATTTGTTACCCGTGTGGCAGGCAATTTTGTAAACGAAGATATTTTAGGAAGTATGGAGTTTGCCTGCAAAGTAGCCGGTGCAAAACTAATATTGGTAATGGGGCATCAGCACTGCGGTGCAATTAAGGGAGCTATAGATGATGTAAAACTGGGAAACCTTACTGCCCTTTTAACTAAAATAAAACCTGCCGTTGAAATGAACCAGCATTTTGAGGGCGAAAAAACCTCTGCCAATGAAGTATTTGTGCGAAGAGTGGCCGAAACCAATGTTAAAAACACCATCAATAATATTCGTAAGTATAGCCCTGTACTTAAGGAAATGGAAGACAAAGGGGATATTAAAATAGTGGGAGCTTTTTATACGCTTACCAAAGGAGAGTTAATTTTTTTACCGGAGTAATTAATCAATATAAAATATGAACAAACATAACATAAAGCTCATTGACGGAAACTTTTCACATGAAAAAGCAAAATCTATACTGATAGAGTTACTGGACTATAAAATTGGTATTCATAGTGCAGAAAAATTCAGTAACAATATACGTTTTGGAAAAGACCGTGAACACTCGCAAAAAAGAATAAAACAACTGACTGATGCAAAACAGGGCATGACCCAATGGTTAGAAAGCATTCAAACAACAGATAAAATAAAAATTAAATGCAATATTAATATAGAGATAATAAAATAATGGAGTTTCAAATTTTAATAAGCAACCTGACCAATCCTACACTCTTGTTTTTTGTTTTGGGAATTATTGCCACAAGGCTAAAAAGCGATTTAGAAATACCTGCCAGCAGCAGCAAATTTATTTCCCTGTATCTTTTATTCTCCATCGGGTTTAAAGGAGGCCAGGAGTTATCGCACAGCGGATTTAATAATGAAATTATTTATTCCTTGCTTTTTGGTTTGGTTTTGGCTTCGGTTATTCCGCTTTACACCTTTTTTATTTTAAAAAGAAAACTCAGTATAAGCGATGCAGGTGCCGTGGCCGCTTCCTATGGCTCTGTAAGTGCCGTAACCTTTGTAGCAGCCATTTCATTTCTGGAGATACAAAAAATAACGGCAGGCGGGCACATGGTGGCTGTAATGGCTCTGATGGAATCTCCTGCTATTATAGTAGGTGTTATATTAATGATGCAATTTGATAAAGAGCGAAGTGGTGAAAAAGTAAATCTTCAATCAGTCGTTCGCCATTCATTTACAAACGGAAGCGTACTTATGATTTTGGGAAGTTTAGTAATAGGCTTAATTGCCGATACCAAACAAGCCGATGGCATTAAACCATTTACCACCGATATTTTTAAAGGGTTTCTGGCCATTTTCCTGTTAGAAATGGGAATGGTTACAGCAAAAAGATTTGCTGCTTTCAGAAAGTATGGTTGGTTTGTTACATTTTTCGGGGTTCTTATTCCGGCTGTTAATGGTTGTTTGGTAGCTTACTTCAGCCAGTTTATAACGCATGATATAGGCAACCGTTTTATTTTTGCCATACTTGCAGCAAGTGCCTCCTATATTGCCGTACCGGCTGCCATGCGGCTGGCTGCACCCAAAGCCGACCCGGGGCTATATATACCCATGGCACTGGGTGTTACTTTTCCCTTTAATATAACTGTTGGTATGCCATTGTATTTTTTAATTGTGAACCATTTTGCATAAAAAACACCAATTATAAAATAGCACTATTGCAGCCATGAGATACTAAAAATATATTTTATATGCAGTCCGCATTTGAGGAATGTACCCAAAATAGTTTTTACATACAGTCCTCGTTTTAGGAAAGGCATCAAAATATATTTTATATAGAGTCCGCATTTCAGGAATGCACTAAAAATAGTTTTTACATACAGTCCCGGTTTTAGGAAAGGCATCAAAATATATTTTATATGCAGTCCGCATTTCAGGAACGTGCAAAAAATAGTTTTTACATACAGTCCTCATTTTAGGAAAGGCATTAAAATATATTTTATATAGAGTCCGTATTTCAGGAACAGACTAAAAATTTATTTTTTGGAGGTAAATTGATTCCGTAGTTAAAAATAAAATGTGAGGGTTAACGTTATGGAATTAAATACCTACCTATTATGGACTACTTAAAGCTCACTAAAAATTTGTTCCGTAGTAAAGAATTAAGCCGGAACGAGATTAACTTATTCACGGTTGATTTGATAAGCAGGTTAAACACCATACAAAATGCGGTATTGCCCGAAGCTGATAAAACCCTGCTGGTTAATTTGCACCAAAACTTTGTAAGCACTGTTGGTGATCTGGCCACCAACAGTGCCATACAAAAAGGTGGTACCATGAGCCGTAAGGATGCTTACAATGCCCTTTTAGAATTTATTACCAGACAAGAAGGAGCCATTAAAGCCAGGTTTGGCAAAAACACGCCTGTTTACACCGAGTTTTATCCGCAGGGATTAAAAGAGTACCACGGTGCTACGGTAGAGGGTATTAAAGTATTATTGTTCAGGTACAGTGCCACGGCCGATAAATACAAAGCTCTTTTATCAACCGACTTTGTACGGAATCTGGGTATTTTACAAACGGCTTATATTGATGCACGTGATACACAGGTATCGGCTAAATCGATCAGGAAATTAGCCGAGACCGAATTGCAGCAAAACCGAAAAGCACTGACCCAACATTTAAGTAAATGTATATTGATTATAGCTGCCCATAGCATAGACAATGAAGCCGCTTTTAGCAGCTATTTTAACTTTGGTTTGCTAAGGGCAGATAATGAGAAGGCAAATACTGTTTAGTAACACCGCATTTCATACGGTGTTATTGATATTGAATCACTTCGTGATTCGTCAGGGCTAGCGCACACCTGTGGCGTGTGTTGTTTTTTGATTGGAACACGCTATAGGCGTGTAACAACTTTGGAGATTCTTGCTTTTCTGTTAACGATGGTTTGAAGTGTAAAGTTTGCAGTCATTTTAAATTTAGGGATTCAAAAACGCACGAATAGTTTTCAAATATAGTTCGGGTTGCTCAACTGAAATAGAATGCCCTGCATCCGGAATAATTTTCAACTGATGATTGGGAAAGATTTCTAAATACTCATTCGTAAAACCCCATGGTTGATTATCATACTGTCCTTTCATTAGCAAAACAGGAACCTTAGATCCTTTCAGTTTCGGTCTTGTGTCTTGAATTTTGTTGAAACTCTGAACGGTCATCACTTGTGCATAAAAACCTCCACCACCTTCTGCCTTCAGTGCTTTTGAAGTATCATACACTGTTGCTTTGTTCAATTCCATATTAAGATAAGTTTGAAAATCGTCCACTTCTTTATCTGAAGCAAGTTTTTGGCCGAAATATTTTGCCCAAAATGTAATGGCATTTATTCTACAGTTTTTTGATTTCTCATTTGCCTCTCTATTGGAGTAGGGTGGTTTTCTCAGGTTTAAACTATCAGGTGCATTTGTATTTAATAATTCCTCATTCATTGGTTGAATAGGGCCTGCACCTGTTAAAATAGCTTTCTCTACTTTGTCAGGATTGTCAGCAATAAATAAAGTAGCAAGAATGGCACCCCACGATTGACCAATTAAAATTACTTTTTCTGCACCTATCTTCTTGATTAGTTCTTCCAAATCTTTTTTGTGTCGGTCTGCAGTGTATTCATTAATGTTTGATAATCTTTCTGATTGTCCACTGCCAATTTGGTCGTATAGAAAAATATCAAAACCGTCTTCTGAAAGCGGTGCCAGCATTTTAATATTTCTATCAGCAATAAATCCTCCGGGTCCACCATGCAAATAAATAATAGGAAAAGGTTTCTTTTGGCCTTTAGCAGATACCAGCGTATAGGCAATCTTTGAACCCGTTTGCAAGTCCCAATATTGCGTGCCCGCTCGTTTATGCATTTGAGGAACGTCATAACTTCTTGGAATAAAAACGGCAAGCATATAGGCAACCAAACTTAACAGTAAAGCATATTTGATAAATTGTAATATGTTCTTTCTCATTGGTTGTAGTATTTATACTTAAACGTCATTAAAATGCGAAAAAGCATGATAGTATTTGTTGTCTCTGCGCCATTGCCAGCTCACGCCTGTGGCGTGTGTTGTTTTAACACTGCATTACATACGGTGTTATTTATATTGAATCGTGATTTCTCATTCTTGAAGACGTTGCATGCAACGTCTCTACGTTATCAAATCATTTGTCCATGGTTGGTGTCCTCACCGATCACACATTAATTACCTAAATACATAATCCGTATCCGCTAACTGCGATAGTAAATCCTGCGGAGCATCGGTAACGGTTACTTTGCCTTCTATTTGAGGGGCAATAGGAGAGTGTGCCTGTAAATACTCTTTTACTATATCGTGTAAGCTATACTCCATGCTTTGCGGATTTTTAACATCGGGTATTCTGCATAAATTGGTTTCCAAATCGCCATCTCTTTCGCAGGCTGCTATGGTATATGTTTTGCTTAAGTCAAGCGGAACATCGCCTACTAATACTGAGTTTACGCGTTCACCTTTTGGCTTGCCAATGGTTATATTTATTTTCATTCCGGTAAAGCGAACCAACCAGCCTCCTTGTCGTTTTTCTGGCGAGGCTGCAAATACATTTTCCAGTTCACTTTCTAACCAATCTAGTATTTGTTTGCCCGTTACTTCGCCTCTGCGTGCTTTGGCTACACCCGGTAACATGCTGTATAGTTGCTCAACGGTTATATTGGCTTTGCCATCTTTTCCCGGTACTATGGGCGGACAAAAACGGAAACCATTGCTCAAAGCTATATCAGGATTCATTTTCCATTTTACGGCCGTGGTCAGTAAATTATCCATGGTAGTTTCCAATACATAATACCTTACCAGTGGGGTAGTGGTTTGCCCTATAACGGTATCCAGTTCTTTTTTAAATGGCTCACGGGCTTTATCTATCAGCCCTTTCATTTCCTTGTCTTCTTTATACTTATCAGGGTCTACTTCTATCAGCTCATAGTTATCGTCTACTATCTTACCGTTTTCTATTACTATATCAAGCTTGCTGATGAATGAACCAAAGGCTCCTGGCTCGGTTACTTTACAATATTTGCCTTGCAATGGTTTGCGTACCCGCTCATGCGTATCGGCTCCTAAAATATAATCTACCCCTTTTACATACTCCTGATTCGATAAATAAACCTGTTGTGCCAGCCCTATATGCGTTAGTAAAATAACAAGCGTGCACTGCTCTTTCTCCCTCAGTATTTTTATATACTTGGCTATATTTATTTCAGGCCTTGTAAAGCGTATACCTCTGCTGAAAGCTGGTGCCTGCCTGAGGGCAGTTAACGGATCATTATAACCTATAAAGCCTATTTTGATGCCATCAATATACTTAATGGTATAAGGTTGAAACAGCAGGTCGCCTTTGTATTCATCGTTCGTATCGTGGTACATATTGGCACATATTTTTTGTGCATTGTAACCACCCAGGTCATTTAACATCCACTCTTTGCCATATACTACTTCCCAGTTGCCGGGCAAAGTAATATCGTAACCCATATTATTAATTAAAGGCACCATAGCCGCGCCATTGGTAAAGGCTGCAACGGCCGAGCCCATAATACAATCGCCACCATCGAGCAACAATGTATTGCCGGGGTTTTGTTTTTTATATGTATTTACCAATGTTTTTAAGTTAGCCAAACCACCACGTTGTTTGTATACTACTTTGCCTTGCTCCAAAAAAAACTCATCATGGGTCATTAGCTGTCCGTGAATATCAGCCGTATGGAGTATGCTTATTTTTTTTGCCTTACCACGTTGCACACTTTGGCTTGCATTAATGGCTAAGTCTTTACCTTGCTGTTCTTTCATATTACCCATAACCGAGGGTGCTAATGAAAAGCCAAAACCAATGGTGCCGGCCAGCTTTAAAAAATTCCTTCTGCTAAAATCTTCCGACTCTTTATTAATAATTAATTCTTCCTGGCAATTGCAATGAATATGGTGCTGGCATTTATATATGGGCATAAGTATCTATTTTGTTTTAGTTAGTTTTTTATATTCAGCTATGGGTTCAAAAGGCCCGTATTTATGTTGTTGTTCGCTAAAGTTATCGGCATAAGGGCCAAAGGGGTGGTCAACAGGTTTGGCCGCTATTTTAGGCCAGTCGGCCTGTATGTTTTTGTCGGGCCTTTGCTGCGAGTTAACAAAGGCCGCTACGTCCCATGCCTCTTCATCGGTTAATTGCGTGTTTTTATAATTGGCCCCAAAAGGCATATTGTCTTTTACAAAAGCAGCAAAGCGCGATAAGCGGAATAAGCCTGCACCTATATTGTAACTGTGCGGTCCCCATAAAGGCGGGTATTGGTACGAAACCATATCTGTATTCAGTTTGCCTTCTCCTTGTGCGGCATGGCACGAGGCACACTTGCTGGTATAAATTACTTTACCATTAGCAGCATTGGCTGCACGGCTTATATAATGTAACTCCTGTAAGCCCGCGCCTTTGGGCTTTTCGCCTTTGTTTACGTTTTTGCCCAACCAGTTTATATAAGCTTTTATGGCTAACATTTCCCTACTGTTGGTATCTAATGCAGTGCCGTTTAAGCTGCGTTCTATACAATCGTTTACGCGTTTAAAAATACTCTCTACCGTGCCTGAACGCTCTCTGAATTTGGGGTAATTAGCGGCTACTGCACTGTAGTTATTGCCAAATATTTTAGTGCCTGCTTCCAAATGGCAGTTCTGGCAATTCATGCCATTGCTCAGGTGAGCTACCTTGCCTTTAGGGCCTAAATAATAAGCTGTATTTACAATTAAATCCCTTCCATATTTAATGAGAGCTGCATTGGGTTCCCGGTTTATGCCGTTGGTATCAGGGCATAACCAATCGCTGCCATTGGTATTGCCTAACGGGCTTATATTTTCTTTATTGGTTTTATTAATATAGGCAATGGTTTCGTGCTGTAATACATGGCTTGCCTGTAAACAAAAAATAATTACACAGCTACTCATGCCTACCACAAAAAATAAAATAAGCCAGGTAATCTTTTTAATTACATTGGCTATTTGTTGCTTTTGTGTATTGTTTTCAGACATGGGGGGTAGATAAAAAAACGGCTGAATTTAATAAAAAAATGCAAGTGCCTTCATTTTTGTTGCATAAAAAAGAGGCTGCCCTTTTGAGGTAGCCTCTTTTTTATGCTTACATGAATTGTAATGAAAAGTCGGTTCGGGCGTATTCAGGAACTATTGAAGAGAATTTAATAACTGCTCCCGACTCCACCCGAACCGGCTTTGTATAACGAGCTTTTATTCAATAACTATTTTGCTGTTACTTTCCTGTTTACCATTTTTAATAGTAAGGTAATAAGTGCCTTTAGGCTTGGCGCTTAAATCTATTTCTTTTTCGTATGTTCCTTTAAAAGCATTTAGCCTTTCTTCGTAAACGCTTACTGCATTTTTATCGGCAATGCTTATATCCACATTGTTTTTATGCGTGTTTTCAAAACTAATTTTAAATACACCGCGGTTAGGGTTAGGGTATACCAATACTTCTGTATTTGCATTCTTTTTCTTGCCATCCTTTTTACCGGAACTTGTTTTGGTAACAGCCGTTTTTTTAATTATAAAAACCTTGTTGCCATCCTTCGTTGTTATTTTTTGTGTAGTTGTTTCATTGTTGTTAAGCATTAAAGTACCGGCACTGTTTTTAGGTAAATATTTACTGATGGCAGTATCCGTTAAAATATACTGCATCAGTTGTTCATCGTTAATTTTACCATCAGTAATAGTTTCTTCGGTATCAATGGTAAAGGAGCTGTCTATTTTTACCATCACCATTTTTTTACCATCGCCTATAGGGAAATCGCTTTGTTTTAAGCTATCGCTCATGCTTAAGCTTTTTATTTGTATGCGTTTGCCGTTATGGTCAGCAGGTATGTCAAAACCTTTGCTTTTTAAAAAGGCATCCACATCAAAGTTGTCATTGTTTTCTACCGTAGTATCAATTACTGTTTTTACGCCATCCTTCTCCTGTATCATCTTTATCTTCATTACCTTTTTTTCAGTAACGTGTGTTTCCTGAGCGGCCAGCTTGTAAATAAATAAAGAGCTTAGCCCAAACAAAAAAATTGTTTTTAATAGTGCATGTTGTGTTTTCATAATTGTAAGTAATTTTAACGCAACAAAAATGTTACTTAAACCAATAGCATATAGTTAGCAATAAGTTAAACCCTGTTAAAGAAAAGTTAAAGTCTGTTAAGGTGTTTTAGCCTTTGTATATTTGCGTACCTAATAACACTG
>CAYTWI010000063.1:0-20866 GCA_964442045.1 uncultured Bifidobacterium sp. | reverse complement strand
ACGAAATGAATTGATGTACCAGCGCGGTAAAATAATGGCTATTGTGAATACAGAAGCCAATCAGCAATTAATTACAGATGTTATCATTCGCTAATTTCTACTTTAAATACATTGGCAACCAAAACAAATACAGAACCTACAGCAACAATAGAAACTACTACCGTAAATAAAAATCAGGTATTAGCTTATAAAACAGCTCTTATATTATTGTTTTTAGTTGGTATTGTATTAAGCATTAAAAGCATTAAAGAACCTGACATTTGGTGGCAACTGGCTACGGGTCAATGGATATTAGACTCCAAAAGTATTCCAACAACCGATGTGTTTTCATTTACTTTTTTTGGAGTTTCGTGGGTTAATATAAAATGGGGCTTTGAGGTAATCATTGCTTTAATAGCTCAATTCTTTTCCCCTGCAGCTATTCCTCTTTTACAAGTATTGGTAAGTGTTGGCATCATTTATTACCTGCTTCAGTTTATCTATTTAATAAACCCATCTGTTCAAAAAAATTACTGGCAAAAAAACATAGTTATAGTCGTTATGTTTATTGTGTTAGCTAATATCAGTTACCGTATCATTGGCAGGCCCGAAATGTTCTCACACCTTTTTGCACTGATGTTTTTGTATTACATCAATCGATTTAAAAGCAATAAGAAAATTATTTTTATACTACCTTTTATTCAGCTTTTATGGACTAACTTACATGAGGCATTCGGGCTCGGTTTAGTTATTATTTTTATTTACCTGGCCAGTGAATGGTTCATTTATTTCAAAAACAAAAACAGTGAAAAACCTTTCTATTTAAGTATTGCAGCTATTCTCAGCATTCTGGTAATTGTGATCAATCCATATGGTACAAGTATGTACCAAAAACCTTTGGAAATTTTTGAGCAATTAGAAACCAATAAATATACTGTTGAGCTGGCAAACTATACCTCGTTTGAGTATTGGCAATTAAACACCTACAGCACCCTCATTTTATTGGTTATAACTTTTATTGGTTTTGTATACCGGTTTTTGCAGTCTAAAAGAAAATTATTTAACACCATTCAGCTAATAGGCTTAGGAAACAGCATAAGCATTATAGCATTAACCATACTGGCTTCAGGCGCATATAGAAATCTTGTTTTTATCAATTTATTACTGGCTCCTTTTGTGGTACAAACTATGCTGTTATTAGCACCATTTTTAACTAAAAAACTGGCTGCAAATCGTTTAAATTTAATAAGTGTAAGTCTGGCTATCGTTCTGGGATTTTCCTTTTATGTAAGTGTCGCAGGTAACTATTATTATACCTTCAACCACTCGAACGACAGTTATGGAATGAGTATTTTAGCGAGTAAAAACCCCATTGGCGCAGCTAATTTTATCAAACAAAATAACCTGGAGAAAGAAATAATTTTTTCTGATTATATTTCTTCATCATACTTATTATACCAGCTGCAGCCAAACTTTAAATCATTTATTGATTTACGGGACCTGGATGTTTTTCCTGATTCATTTTTTCAAAGGAATGCGGCTATTTACAGCTACTATAACGAGTATCAGTACTTTGACAGCATTTACCACTTTAAAGCAGCGGTTGTGCTGAACAGTCAATTTAAAAAACTTCAAACGGGTTTGTATAACGACAGCAATTATTCACTCGCTTATTTTGATCCGTTGGTTTCTGTTTTTGTAAAGAAAAAAAGTGAACGTAAGCATATCAGCATAAGTGCTTACCCAAAGATAGAAACAGGTACTTTGGCCAACCTTTTCAATCATATATTCAATCCTTTTTACAAACAGGTAAACGAAAATTTTGATGCTGATATAGAAAGTGCATTGTACTATCTATCATTAGGTGATTATCAATATGCCAAAGAGTTGGTAAGTAGAAAAGGGCAACAGGATAATGAAAAAGTGAGTTATATTTTAGGGCAATACTATTTAAACAAAGCAGTAGCGGATACCAGCCAATCTATTTATTATAATGACAGCGCATACCAGATTTTAAGCAGGGCGGTAGCGCAAAACAGTGATTATTTAGATGCCCATTTCTCACTGGGTATACTGGAGCTAAACAGGAATAATTTAGCCAAAGCGGCTGTGTTATTTGAGCAATGCTGCGTTATTAATCCGGATTTTTTAAACGGCTATTTATATGCGGCAGAAACATATAAAACAATGCTTGGCAATGGAAAAAACCCAAAACAACTAAGTAAACTGATATATTATCTGGAGAAAGCAAACCGCATGAATCCTAACAACCCCAGCCTGGAGTGGAACTTAGGCGTAGCCTATTTTAAACAAGGTAAATGCAGCGCTTCTACCGAACTACTCAATAAAGTTAAAGATTTTGAAGGTCTTTCTATAGAAGACAGAAATACTGCTATATACTGTATTAATAACTGCAAATAAAACCGCGCTAATAAAATGTTTACTTATAAAAAACATGTTTTATTATTCAATAAACCTGCCACTACCAGCCGTGGAAGTATGCAGACTCATACTGTTTATTACATCATCAAACAACATGAAAATTCAAACATATATGGTATAGGTGAAGCCGCTCCGCTTGTTGGTTTAAGTATAGATGCAGTAACTAATTTTGAAACACATTTACAGAACACTTTAAATAGCTTAAACAATGGCACTTTACTTCAAAACATTGATTTAACAGAGTGGCCTGCTATTCAATTTGCTATTGAAACAGCAGTAGCCGATTTAAATTTTGGAGGTATCCGTAAAATTTGTGACAACCCATTTATTCAAAACAAACCCATACCTATCAATGGTTTGGTTTGGATGAACCAGGCACAGGAAATGCTACAGGAAGCGGAACAAAAAATAGCAGCCGGTTTTAACTGTATAAAATTTAAAATTGGTGCATTGGATTTTGACGAAGAGTGCCGCTTGCTGGAAAGTATCCGTAAAAAACACAATGCCTTTAAATTGGAAATAAGAACCGATGCCAATGGTGCCTTTGCCAATGCAGATGTATTTGAAAAACTAAAGGAGCTAAAACGTTTTGACATACATAGTATAGAGCAACCTGTAAAAGCCAAACAGGCCGCATTTATGCAGGAAGTTTGTGCCAAATCGCCCATTGCTGTTGCCCTTGATGAAGAGCTTATTGGTACACAACAACAGGATATTCCCACACTCCTGCGTTTTATAAAACCACAATACTTAATTTTAAAACCTACCCTCATTGGTGGTTTAGCCAAAAGCAAAATATGGATTGACGAGGCAGAAAAACAAGGAATAAACTGGTGGTTTACCTCTGCGCTGGAGAGTAATATTGGTTTAAGTGCTATTGCCCAATATTGCAGTAGTTTAAATACCAAATTACCGCAAGGTTTAGGAACAGGAAGCCTCTACAAAAACAATGTAGAAAGCCCGTTAGAAGTAGCTTGTGGTTTCTTACAATACAATACCAATAAGCACTGGCAATTGAGTGAAATTGTTTAAAAATGGAGGATATAATTTAGGTAGAACTTATTAATTTGCTACCTTCAATGAATACAGAAAAAAGCACTAATAAATCATTTATACTTTACTATTTATGTACAGTTGCATTGGGTATGGTATATCAGTTGTTTACGGGCCAGTGGGTGCTATTGTTTTTGTCAAGTTTGCAAATAACCATTTATGGTACTATAGCCGCTTTATACAATACCGGTAAAACACAAAATCTGTTATTATTTTTCAATAGTTTTTCAGCCATATTCTTCTATTTGTTTGATGACGGTATTAATGGCAACTCCGCTTTCTATTTAAACTATTTAACATTGCTGCTTATCAATTACGTATTGATACAACAAAAACCCAGTAAAAACATACTGGATTATGTTATACCCATAGCCATGTTTTTAGCCGTATTTGCTTTGGTTAATTTTGCAAATACACCCAAACTGGTTGCTACACCATTCCGAACCAATAACACCCCGCTTTATTTTCTAATTAACTTAAGCAGTTTAATTGCCATTGGTATTTTAAGTATCAAAAAAATAAGTTCTATCTCTCCTGCAGTAACGATTGATACCATAGCGCCCCCCATTGAAAACAGGGAAGAAACACAGAATATTCAGATAAAAAGTTTAATTGAAAATACAGCCAATGCTATTTGGAGCATTGATAAAAACTTTACCATTATTTATGGCAACCTTGCTTTTTTCAATACCTACGAATTACTATACAATAGAAAAATTGAACAAGGGCAAAGATTTTTCGAAGGTGAAAATTATGAGGATATTCAATATTGGAAAAGTTTATATGAAAGAGCATTAAATGGTGAAAAATTTAAAGTAGAAAAGCAACTTTTTGTTAATAATGATTACAGATATGTAGACCTGTCACTAAGTCCCGTATTTAACAATGATGAAATAGTAGGTGTTACCATTAACGGAGCCGATATTACCGAACAAATAATTAATCAAAAAGAGATTATTGAAAAGGAAAAAATCTTAGAAAATCTTATTGCCTCATTAGATGATGTAGTTTTTGAATTTGATGAAAACCTACGGTACAAAAACATTTGGATTAACGACCCCGATAAGTTAAAACGTGAAAAAGAATACTATATAGGTAAAACCATAGCCGAAGCCTTTAGCCCTGAATTTGCAGCACCTCTGAATCGTGCTTTGTTGCATACCTTCAATACATGCGAAAGTACACAGATAGATTACCAGCAGGAAATAAACGGGGCAAAAAAATGGTTTTCGGCCAGAACCAAAGTAGTTAAGAACCATTGGCCCAAGCATGTTTTAATGGTGGTTGAAGATATTAATGAACGTAAAAAGCAAGAAATAAAAACCATCAGGCAACGTGATTTCTTAAACAAATTAATAGAAACCTTACCCGTTGGTATATTTGCCAAAGATGCTAAAAACGATATGATTTATGTGCTTTGGAACAAAGAGCTGGAGAACATGTTTGGTATTTTACAACAGGATGTATTGGGTAAAACAGACTTTGATATATTCAATATTGATGAAAATATTGATGACTACATAGATACCGATGGTATGGTAGCACAATCAAAAGAGCCTTTGCTGTTAAGTAATTTAAGTATCAATACACCCAACGGAACCATTATAACGAAAACTATTAAAGTTCCTTTACTGGATGAAAACAATGAACCAGATTTAATTATTGGTATTATTGAAGATATTACCGATTTTCAAAACACCCAAAAAGAACTGGAAATAGCCGAGAAAAGATGGAATTTTGCTTTAACCGGAAGCAGAGATGGTGTATGGGATTTTGATTTAATAAAAGATACGATTTATTATTCGCCCGTTTACAAAGAAATGCTGGGTTACTCAGCAGAAGAATATGATAATTCCACATTAACATGGGAAAACTCAATACATGAGGACGATATCAATAATGTTATACAAAGCTTTACCGACCATATTTACGGACGTACTCCATACTACCAGAACGAGCACAGGAAAATAAAGAAAAACGGTTCTATTATCTGGGTACTGGATAAAGGCAAAGTAGCCGAATACAATGAGCAGGGAAAAGCCATCAGGTTTATTGGCACCCTAACTGATATTACTTCGCGAAAAGAACTGGAAGTAAAAGCAAACGAAACAGAAACTCTGCTTGAATCAATAAGTCAAAACATAAAAGAAGGGATATACAGGGTAAACAATAACCATAGAGTAATGTATGCCAACAAGCCTTTTATTGAAATGTTTGGCTACGCTGATTTCAATGAAGTACTAAGCATACATGCTTCAGAATTTTATTATAACAAAGTAGACAGAGAACAATTTGTAGAATTAATCAGGGAAAACAATTTTATCGAAAACAAAGAAATCATTTTTAAACGCAAAGATGGTTCTACCTTTTGGGGCTTATTAAGCAGTAAACGTTTGGTTGATGAAAATGGTGATGAGTTTTTTGACGGGGCAGTGCGCGATATTACCGAAATTAAGAAAATAGAGGACCTGCTTATAAAAGCAAAGGACGATGCAGAAGATGCAGCCAAGGCAAAAAGTACTTTCTTATCTACCATGAGTCATGAGATAAGAACGCCCATGAATGCAGTAATTGGCATTACCAACATTTTGCTCGATCAACAACATTTACCTGACCAGGTTGACTCTCTTAAAACACTTAAGTTTTCAGCCGAAAACTTAATGCATTTATTAAATGACATACTAGATTTTAGTAAAATAGAAGCCGGAAAAGTAGAGTTGGAAAAAACAGATTTAAACATCAGCCAATTGTTAAATGAAGTAAAACAACTGGCTGAAATCAATGCCAAAGAAAAGGGAATAAAAATTGCCGTTGAACTGGATACAAATATTCCCAATTATTTAATTGGCGATCCTACCAGACTTACCCAAATTATATTCAATCTGGTGAGCAATGCTATTAAATTTACCGATGAAGGAATGGTAAGTATAAAGGCAAAACTGTTAAGCACCAATATTGAAAACACCAGCATTTATTTTGAAGTATCAGATACAGGTATTGGCATTTCAGAAGAGCAGGCAAAAACAATTTTCGACCAGTTTACACAGGCCAGCAGCGATACTACCCGTAAGTTTGGCGGAACAGGTTTAGGGTTAGCCATTATAAAAAAATTAGTAGACCTCCACCAAAGTAAAATATATGTAGAAAGCCAGCCCAACATGGGCTCCAAATTTTATTTTACCATAAATTTTAATAATAACAAAAAAGACCTTTCGGAAATAGAAGCCAATGCAGCCAATAAGTTTGAACCTATTACTGATATGAAAGTTTTAATAGCTGAGGACAATAAAATAAACGTATTTGTAGCCACTAAATTTTTAAAATCTTGGGGTATTCAATTTGATGTGGCAGAAAATGGAAGAGAGGCTATTGAAAAAGCAAGTGCAAATGTTTACGATTTAATACTAATGGACTTGCAAATGCCCGAAATGGATGGCTTTGATGCCACCTTAGCTATTCGCAAATTCAATAAAAAAATTCCCATCTACGCTTTAACCGCTAATGCCTTTAGCGATGTTAAATCAAAAGTACTGGAAGTAGGTATGAATGACTTTATTACCAAGCCATTTATTCCGGCTGAACTGTATAAAAAAATTAAATCTGTTAAAGGTTTTGTCAACAAGACCCTTAATTTATTCGATTCATAATTAAAAAAAATTAGCAGATAAAGGATGTTTTCCTATTTTCGAAACATAAAATGTTAAAACAAGGCCTACAGCAGAAGTTACAGCAAAAGTTATCTCCTTTGCAAATTCAGTTTATTAAGTTATTACAACTTAATACCGTTGATTTTTTGCAACGCATCGATCAGGAAATGATAGAAAATCCTGCATTGCTTAACAACAAGGATGAAGATGCGATGCCCAGTGAGGACCCTAAAACAGAATCGCAGGAAAATGAGGAGTACGAAAAAGAAGCAAGTGTGGAAGATTACCTGGCCGATGAAAGTTTTGATGTAAAAGAATATGTAAACGATGAATATGAACCAGATGGTTTTCACTTAAGCGATGAAGGGGATGAGGAACGTAAAGAAACGCCTATTGTAGAAACCTCATCATTCCACGATGCATTATTAGAACAATTTAGCGCTGTTGCTGCCAACGAAAAAGAAGAAATTATAGGCAGTCAGATTATAGGTACCATTGATGATGATGGTTATTTACGCAGACCATTAGATGCTATACAAAACGATTTAGCATTTGCCCAAAACCTGGATGCCAGTCTGGACGAAATGAAACACGTGTTGACCAAAATTCAAAAGTTGGACCCTCCGGGTATAGGCGCAACAAGCCTACAGGAATGTTTAATTATTCAGCTAAAGCGTAAAGATTATTATAACCGCGCTATTGAATTAGCCATAGAAGTATTGGAAAAATATTTCGATGAGTTCACCAAAAAACACTATGAAAAAATAGCCAAAGAGCTTCACTTAAATGACGAAAAGATAAAATCAGTTATTGGCATTATTACCAAACTAAATCCAAAACCTGGCGATAGTTATGGTGGTTCAGGGGCCCAATATATTACCCCTGATTTTACATTAGTAGAAGATGGAGGACGCCTCAGTGTTACTTTAAACGGGCGCAATACGCCTGACTTACGTATAAGCCGCACCTATATGGATGCATTAAAAGCTTATGATGCAAGTGCAACACCAAGCAAAGAACAAAAAGATACCGTATTGTTTATTAAACAAAAATTAGATGGTGCCAAATGGTTTATTGACAGTATAAAACAACGTCAGAATACATTGTTAAGCACCATGAATGCTATTTTGCAATACCAGATAAAATACTTTGAAGATGGTGATGAAACAAAGCTCCGTCCGATGATTTTAAAAAACATAGCCGACATGACCGGCTATGATATTTCAACTATAAGCAGGGTTGCCAATAGCAAATACATACAAACAAGCTGGGGAATTATTCCATTAAAATTCTTTTTTAGCGAAGGTATAACCAACGATGAAGGAGAAGAAGTAAGCAGCCATGAGGTAAAGAAAATTTTAAAAAATGCCATTGAAGCAGAGGATAAACACAAGCCGCTTGCCGATGAAAAATTAATGGAAATTTTAAAAGACAAAGGTTACAATATAGCCCGCAGAACAGTAGCTAAATATAGAGAGCAACTAAACCTGCCTGTTGCTCGTCTGAGAAAAGAGCTTTAATACAAGTATGCCTTTATATTATATTATTGATGATGTTTTTCCCAACCCGGAGAAAGCCGATAAAAATGGTATCCTGGCCATCGGTGGTAATTTTTCACCCGAACTTATCTTAAAAGCATACAGAAAGGGGATTTTCCATTGGTTTAATGAGTCCGAACTCCCCGTGTGGTATAGTCCGAACCCGCGTATGGTGCTATATCCTAAAGATATCAAAATAAGCAAAAGCATGAAACAGCTTATCAATCAAAAAACATTTACATGTACCATTGATAAAGCCTTTAATGAAGTAATAACCCAATGCCGCAATACCCGCCTTGATGAAGGTACCTGGATAAGCGATGATATTATAGATATTTACAATATTTTACACCTACAGGGCTATGCACACAGCATAGAAGTATGGCAAAACAATAAGCTTGTGGGTGGCCTTTATGGGGTAGCTTTAGGCAAATGTTTTATGGGTGAAAGTATGTTTAATACTGTAAGCAATGCCAGTAAAATGGCTATGATATTCCTGAGTCAGTACCTGGAGAAATTTCAGTTTAAAATGATTGATTGCCAGGTGGCTAATCCACATCTGATTAATTTAGGTGCCGTAAATATTCCCCGTAAACAGTTTTTGAATGATTTGGCTGAAAATATAGACCAGCCAACAGATGCATTTAGTAAAACCGGTTGCATTTAATTCTACCGGGTATTCTATACACAAGGCTTGCGCTTAAAGTCATAAACCAATCATTGTAATCAGGGTTTCCTCTTTTATATCCTGCCCTGTTATAAGTAACTCCCAGCACTTCATAACTTCTGTCGGCTATTTGCTGTGTAGCAATGCTTAAACCACTTAAATCAGCATATTTGGTGCTTACATCATCCAGGTAATCCGTATAAGTCCTTCTAAAATTTAAGTTAGCCTCTAAACTATAATTTCTTCGGAATATATATTTAACACCTATTCCGAATGGAATGGCAAATGAGTATGTACCATAAGCAACACCTTCCGTTTTTATATCGCGTAAATTAATGGTTTGGCCTGCATATCTTGTTTGAGGGTTAAAAGTAAACATAGAGAGTCCGGCAAAAACATAGCCGGTAAATTTACTATCCATAACACCATAACCATACTTTAAAAAGTTAAACTCAAATACGCTCGAAAACTCAGTAATATTAGAAGTAAAATTTAAATTTCTTACCTGGTTATAATCAAAGTTCTTATCACTTCCACTTACCTGTAAAGCCGATATCTGACCCGTTACAGCCCAACTTGTATTAAAATTATAGCGTGCAAAAATATTACCGGCAGGTTTTGTTTCGCTCCAGGCAATGCTTGGTGCCAAATCCCCCCAATAATTTGCCAAGCCCAATCCAACACCCAAATCTACATCCTGTGCATTGGCTTTGCCAATTAAAAGTGCAAATACTATAAAATAAATCCGTTTCAAGAGTACTAGTTAAATGTAGGACAACTTTGTCCTTTTAATCTTATTATATAGGTTAATGTTATACCTGACATAAAATAAATATCGTTTTGTATAAAGCTCTTATTACTTCTTTTGTCTCCCTCTTTAAATACACCAACAGGTGTTGAATTGCCATTAGTCTCCCAACTCCTGTCTATTTCCCAACTTCTGTCAGCCAGTAAAGCAGCTTCGGCTCCTGTTGTAGCTTTAATAACATCACGACTTCCATATACTCCTCCTACATCATCTAAATAATTAGTAGTAGTAAACCTGATACCAGTTTCAAAACCCAAATAAAAAGCATCGCTTATTCTGGCCCTGATACCGATACCCATTGGGATACAAATCTCTGTCAAATTATATTTTTGTAAGCTGTTATAAGTAGTTGAACCTTGCCCCTCAGTAGCCAATGGTTGTAACTCAACTGTTCTTCCGTTAAAATCAGTTTTAGGGTTAAAGTTAAACACACCAATACCACCAAAAACATAAGGAATAACAGGCCTTGCAGAAATATTTCTTAAATTGTTTTTCAATAAATTGTATTCCATGTGTACACTGAATTCAAAAATATCAGTATAAAAGTTAAGGTTGCGTAATTTCGATGCAGCTTCAGAACTTTGTTTATCATCGCCACTTACTCTCCCATATCCGGCATAGCCTTTTATAGCCCATTTATTATTAAAATTATATCTTCCAAACAAGGATGTAGCAAAATAGGAGTTGCTGAAATTTATCTTTTCATCACTTAAATCTCCCATGTACTGCGAAGCACCAAAAAGCATCCCAACTTCAATTTGTTGAGCCTTTATCTGTACAGAAACAGTTGTTGTAAATAAAATAATGGCAACAGCCTTTAATAAGTTCATATTAAACAAAATTAAAATAATTTTTTATAGTTCAAAGTGCAACCTGCAATGTAACGTTTTTCCAATCACATTATTGCACTCCGTTGCAAAAATTTTTAGGGCAATGTAATTATTTTACCAGATTTACGTCCATTTCTGCTGGAATTTTTAAGGTATCAACCTTAAAACGGCAATATTTAATAGTTCTGCCTTTAGCTGAAAACAGTTTTTCATAATGTGTTTTTATGTTTCTCAATTCATCGTAACCATGTGCATCTTCATGCACATTCATAATTACTTCATGGGGCTTTATACTTACCTGCTCAAGCGTTTCCAAGGTGTATTGAAACAAAGCATCATCGTCCGTTTTAAAATTGATAAAGTTGCCGGGCTTTAAAACCCTTTTGTAAACATCTAAAAAACGCGGATGAGTTAACCTGTGTTTGTCATGCCTGTCTTTAGGATAAGGGTCAGGAAATGTTATCCAAATTTCATCTATTTCATGTTCGTCAAAAACCAATGCCAGTTTCTCTACAATCATTCTTATAAAGCCAACATTGCTTTGTTTATTTTGTAAAGCAATGGTTGCTCCTTTCCACATCCTGTTGCTTTTTAAATCAATGCCAATAAAGTTTTTTTGAGGATGTGCCTGTGCTAAATTAACTGTGTACTCTCCTTTTCCGCAACCCAGTTCCAATACAATAGGGTTATTGTTTTTAAATACTTCACTGCTCCATTTGCCTTTTAAATCATAAGGAAAATCAAAGCAATGTTCCATCTGAGCAAATTCGGCAAATCGTCTTAGTTTATCTTGTCCCATTTGGGCCGCAAAATATTATTTTCCAAATAGTGGCACCTAATTTTTTTATTCTAGCTGCTAACAATTTATCAAATTGTAAAAAAATTGTATGCTAAAATAACTACATTCGCCACACTTTATGCAGAAACGTTGGATACCAAAACCAGAACCCGATAAATTAAAAGTTGAGGCTTTGGCTAGTGCCATTAATGTAAATAAAGTATTATCAGGCATATTGGTGCAAAGAGGTATTGATGATTTTGAAAAAGCGAAGCGTTTTTTCAGGCCGCAATACAGCCAAATGCACGATCCTTTTTTAATGAAAGGAATGGATATTGCCATTGCCCGAATTGACGAAGCATTAGCAAAAAAACAAAAGGTTTTAATTTACGGTGATTACGATGTAGACGGCACTACTGCTGTAGCAACCGTTTACGATTTCTTTTCAAAACGTTTTACTGAAATTGAATATTACATACCTGACAGGTATACCGAGGGATATGGGATTTCGTTTATGGCCATAGACTGGGCCAGCAACAATGGCTTTAGTCTGATAATTGCATTAGATTGTGGTATTAAAGCCAACGATAAAGTTAAATATGCCAACAAAAAAGGGGTTGATTTTATTATCTGCGACCATCACTTACCCGGTGAAGAATTGCCCGATGCAGTTGCTATTTTAAATCCTAAACAGGCAGATTGTCCTTATCCCTTTAAAGAACTTTCAGGCTGTGGAATAGGTTTAAAATTAGTGCAGGCTTATTGCATCAAACACCAGATTGATTTTAAACAGGTAGAAGAATACATGGATTTATCGGCCATTAGTGTTGCCAGCGACTTGGTAAACATTATGGGTGAGAACCGGATATTAGCCTATCAGGGATTAAAAAAACTAAAAGAAAACCCAAACAGGGGAATTAAAGCACTGCTAGAAAACTATGCTGCAAGACCCGAATACTCAGTAAACGATATTGTGTTTTTTATCGGGCCAAGAATAAATGCAGCAGGTAGAATTGCTGATGCTAAAGACTCTGTCAGGTTAATGATTTCGGACAAGGACAAAGATTCACAGCAGATTGCTGAGATGATTAATCACCATAACAATGAACGCAGAAACTTTGATAGCAGTATTACCGAAGAAGCGTTTAACATGATTTTGGCTGATGAAAATTTTCACAATAAAAAATCAACTGTACTGTTCCATAAGGAATGGCATAAAGGTGTAATTGGTATTGTTGCATCCAGGTTAATAGAAAAATATTACCGCCCTACCATTGTTTTAACAGAAAGCAATGGAATGGCAGCAGGCTCAGCACGCTCTGTGGAAGGGTTTGATTTGTATCATGCCATAGAAGAGTGTAGCGATTTATTAGAACAATATGGTGGACACACGCATGCTGCCGGCCTTACGCTAAGGATAGAAAATGTTCCTTCCTTTATTGAAAAGTTTGAAAATATTGTAGTTAAAAATATTGAAACCCGCAGCCTTACACCCGAAATTGAATACGATACCGAAATACCATTTAGAGCTATAACGCCTAAATTTTTCAGTGTGCTTAAACAATTTGCACCTTTTGGCCCCGGTAATGCAAGCCCCATATTTATGACCCGAAACGTATGGGATGTGGGTGATGTAACCATAGTTGGCAACAATCATTTGCGTTTAAGCTTAACCCATGAAGAAGGCGGAAGAATTTATAAAGCAATAGGTTTTGGTCTGGGAGAGCATTACAACAAAGTAGCACAGGGTATCAGTTTTGATATTTGCTATTACATAGAAGAGAATCATTTTAACGGGCATGTGAATCTTCAGCTCAACATCAAAGACATTTTGTTTAAATCGTAGTTCCTTTTAATATTAAAATATTCTAAATTCTCGGTTTTTTATTTCCGGTTTATCCTTGTTGTTTGTGCCTGAAGCCTCATAAAAACACAACTTTTGTCATTAAAGTGTTTTTCATTTTGTTTTTCAAAAAATCTTTTTACGCCTAAATGTTAGGTAATTATATAGTAATTTTATTAATTGCTGTATGGAAAATCGGTTTTCATATTGTATGGTTTTTAAAATGCGGTGTGAGAAATTATACCTTTTTTTATGGCTTATACTTATGTATGGTTTTCCCCACATTGCCTTTACTCAGAATTTAGTTACCAATGGCGATTTTGAAACTTATAATAATTGCCCAAACCAATACGCACAAATAAGCTACGCCACAGGGTGGGCACAACCTGCTAATGGAACTCCCGATTATTATCATACCTGTTCACCCAACCTAAATCCTTTAAACAATTTAATAGGCTCTGAAACACCTTATTCAGGGAATGCTTTTGCCGGAATAGTTTTAGCTAATAACATAAGCATTTACAGGGAATATATACAAAGGGAGCTTAGTAAAATATTAGTAGCCAATCAGGTATACTATTTTGAAATGTATGTTAGTTTAGGTGATTCATGTAATCATGCTTCCGATCAATTTGGTGTCCACTTCTCCAACGACTCTATTCGTACAGATAGTGTAATAATTAACCGCACTCCGCAAATTACCGCAAAAGGTTCTTTTTTCAACAAATCAGGATGGACAAAAATATCAGGACTTTATAAAGCCACAGGAGGCGAAAAATATATTACCATTGGCAACTTTTCACCAGCCAATACACCCAATATAACAACTTACGTTGGTGGCGGTGGAGCATCCTCTTCCTACACTAACATTGCTTATTATTATATTGATGATGTTGCACTTATTGACCCTACCTGTGATTCTATACCGCACAACAACATAAGCCATGTAGACATTGATGTTTGTAATAATGTAAGCAGCTTTACCAGTATATTAAACCCTACCCATACAGGAATAAGTTACCTGTGGAGCGATAGTTCTACAAACAACCAGTTTCAAACCAAAACAATTGGTCAATACTGGGTGTATGTATACACTGCCAATTGCCCTTATGTTGATACATTTACTGTGCGTTACATAGCACCTCCCATATTAGACATAGGGGCTGATACAACACTTTGCAGTGATGTTCCTTTAGTAATTAAACCACGTCATGCGCCTAATGTAAATTTCCTTTGGTCAAACGGTTCAACCGATTCTATGCTATCAGTTAAAAACAATGGTGTTTACTGGACCAAAATAACCGCAGCCAATGGATGCTCTTCAACTGACTCTATCAATGTTAACTTTGTTATTATGCCAGAAGTACTTGGAAAAGACATTGATTTATGTGGCGTAAACCAATTCCCTGTAAAACTATCAGCCGGCAAAGCACTAGCCGATAGTTATTTATGGAACAACCTTACTACCGACTCCATTATACTGGCAACCGATACAGGTATATATTGGGTACAGATAAACAAAGGTGGTTGCAATGTAACAGATACAATACTCATTAAAACCACAAGCATGCCAGCTGTTATGTTAGGTAATGATACCACCATTTGTATTGGCAATACCATTAATTTAATTGCTCCTGTATCCAACAGCTACAAATGGTATAAAAGCATTAATTTAGTGAGCCCTTCATTTGCGCTTACTTCGCTAAATAACTCCCTCACTATTGGTACTCAGGGACTGTATTTATTAGAAGTAAAAAGAAATACCTGTATTAAAAGAGATACGCTAAAGCTGCAAACAAGAAATAAACCGGCTGTTAATATTGGCAATGATACGTTACTTTGCTATGGAAGCTCCATAACACTAAACAGTAGTATAGCAAGCCCCAACATTAAATACCTGTGGCAAAATGGCGATACTGTTCCACAACAACTCGTTTCAAAAAAAGGAATGTATTGGATTAAGGTTAGAAATGATGTGTGTGAAGTAGCTGACTCTATCAATATTGATTTTGAAAATGAGCAAAAAGTAAACTTAGGAAACGATACTGCTATTTGCAGCGACCAGATTTTAACTTTAAGTCCAAAAACAAATAATGTTAACAGCTTTAAATGGTACAATGGTTCCACCAACAACACAAGTACAATTAACCATGGTGGTATTTATTGGGTAGAGGGAATAAAAGGTAACTGCAAGGTTAGGGATAGTATTAAAATAACATACATAGAAAAACCCGTTGTTAATCTTGGTCCAGATACACTTTTATGCTCAGGCCAATCATTTACATACAGGGTAAGTTATCCTGAAGCTACCTATTTATGGAACAACAACAGCACCGATTCATTTATTACAGATACCAGATCGGGTAATTATTGGGTGGAAATAAATAACCATGGTTGCAAAGGCAGTGATACCGTAAAAGTAAACGTATTAGTATTGAATAAAATAGAACTTGGTAACGATACTGCTTTATGTGAAGATGATGTATTGACACTTAAAATAAATAATGTAAGTGCAGATTCATATATATGGAACACCGGTGAAACAGATAAAACTATCAAGCCTAAAAAATCGGGTATTTATTGGGCGGAAGCAAAAGCTTCTATTTGCAAAGTACGCGATACCATTATTGTAATATTTAAACCCAAACCCGTAGTAAATTTAGGTAATGATACTACCATATGCACCAATGCTCCTTTGGTACTTAATGCAAAAATTGATTCTGCAACTTATTTGTGGGATAACCTTAGCACCGCTAAAACACGAAAGGTAAATAGTGTTGGATACTATACGGTGGCCGTAACCCGAGATGGTTGTACTGCAACGGATGATATAGTAGTAACTACAGAAAAAGCGCCTGCCCTTAACCTGGGTAACGACACCACACTTTGTACCGGTTATACTTTAGACTTAAACCCAACGGTAAGCGGAGGCATAACACAATACCTATGGCAAGACAATTCAACACTTCCTTATTTCAGCGTAAAAACATCAGGCACTTATTCTTTAACCATTAAAAAAGGAGTATGCTACATTACCGATTCAGTTAAAGTTTCATATTTAAACAAAGCCAATGTAAACTTAGGCAACGATACCGATTACTGCTTTAACAATGCTGTAACACTCAAAACAAATGTACCTAACGCTAACACTTATTTATGGCAGGACGGTAGTACAAAAAACTATTTGCAAGTAAACAAAGCAGGCTTGTATTGGGTTGAGTTAAATAGCAATACCTGTAAAGTAAGAGATTCTGTATTTCTAACACAAAAACAATTACCTGTTATTAACCTGGGTAATGATAAAAGTATTTGTAAAGAAGAAAGCGTAACGCTTGATGCACTAAATGCAGGTGCAGGTTTTGTATGGGAAGATTTTTCAACAACACAAACACACAAAATAAAAGCGCCAGGACTTTTCTATGTTACTGTAACTAACAATATCGGATGCTATGCATCAGACACTATAAAACTGGATACCTTTCCTACCTATTTTGTAAATATCGGTGCCGATACATTTGTGTGTGAAGGCTCATTATTTCCTATAAACACCAGTGTAAATTATAAATCGTACCTATGGCAGGATGGTAGCACCGCACCTGAATTTGTTGCCCATAAACCCGGAGAGTATTTTGTTACCGTTACCAATCAAAACAATTGTACTGCAAGCGATACCATTATACTTGCTCAAAAACCAAAACCCTTTATTCATTTGGAGCGTTCTATAAAAATATGTGAGCCTAACTTTACCTTAAATCCGGATAAGAACTTTATAAGTTATTTGTGGCAGGACGGTTCCACCAAAAACAGCTACCGAGTACTGGATTATGGCACCTATAAACTAACCGTTACCGACTCTAACTACTGTACCAACGATGCTCAGGTAGAAGTAATTAATTTTTGCCCTGCTCATTTAGCCATGCCAAATGCGTTTACACCTAATGCTGATTTACTAAATGACCAATATAAACCTGTTACTAAAAATGTACAGGCACTTCACTTTAAAATATACAACAGGTGGGGACAGCTTATATTTGAAACACAAGACCCGGAAAAAGGATGGGACGGAAAGCTGAACAATGTTTTAGCAGAGTCCGATGTTTACTTTTACTCTATAACCTATGTAGGTACTAACCAAATAAGCACCACCCAACATGGTGATTTTACTTTACTAAGATAAAATCACTATAAAATTTCCAAAATTTTTTCTGCCGGACGCGCAATAATGGCATTTTGCCCATTCACCACAATAGGCCTTTCTATTAAATTGGGATGAGCCAGCATTACATCAATCCATTCTGAGTCACTTAATTGCTTATTGGCATATGTGGCTTTAAAAACAGCTTCATTTTTCCTAATTAAGTCAAATGGTTTAATGCCAATAAGCTTAATTAAACCGGCCAATTCCTTGTACGTAAAAGGCGTTTTTAAATATTCTATAAATTTAAACTCAATATTTTTTTCTTGTAATAAAGTAATTGCATTTCTGCTTTTGCTACATCTGCTATTATGGTATACGGTAATCATTGTTTGAGGGTTACACCAATTACAAGGTAATAAGTCGGCAGTAAAACCAACCCCTTCACACTGAGGACATACATAACCGCAACCTGCCATACTTATTTAAAATTGGTGCTGCAATATAATTGATAAAAATACCATTGCACCTAACAATAAAGCATCTGTTCATTTTTTATTACAAGCTATTTTTATTTATTTGGCTGCACATTTAAATAATAACCTACACATGAAAAAAATAATAATAGCATTCAGTATTTTAATGCTCAGCACTTTGACCCTTTTTGCCAAACAAAAACTAGCCAAAGGATTGTACGCTGAGATTACCACTACAAGAGGAACTATTTTAGTTCAATTGGAATTTGAAAAAACACCGCTTACTGTTGCCAACTTTGTAGGCTTAGCAGAAGGTAAAATTAAAAACAGCGCAAAAAAAGAAGGCGTTCCTTATTACGACAGTATTAAATTTCACAGGGTAATACCTAATTTTATGATTCAGGGTGGCGACCCAACCGGAACAGGACAAGGTGGCCCGGGTTATTCATTTAAAGACGAGTTTGTACCAGGTTTAACCTTTACCGGACCGGGTATATTAGCTATGGCCAATGCAGGACCTGCTACCAATGGCAGCCAGTTTTTTATTACCCATGTTAAAACTGCTTGGTTAGATAACAGACATACCATTTTCGGACACGTAATTACAGGACAGGAAGTAGTAAATGCCATTCAACAAAACGATGTTATTTTACATATAAAAATTATCCGCAAAGGAAAACCTGCCCGTAAATTCAAAGCTGAAAAAGTTTTTGAAGAACTACGCAATAAATAAAATGAGCTTTCAGGTTCAGTTTTAGTAAATAAAACTGAACCTATTTTGCGGAACACCATTTCTTACTTATACATTATTAAACTGGAACCGGCTTTATAAAGTTTTGTTAATTATCATAAGTAATATTTGCATTAAGTTTTGAGCCATAAAATCCGCTTTCTATTATTACTATGGAGCTTAATGGCTGTGCAAAGCAAAGCACAGCATTTTAAGTTCAATTCGCTCGGGCTAAAAGAAGAGTTACCCAGTAGCCACATATATAAAATACTGGAAGACAGCAAAGGGTATGTATGGTTTTTAACTGACAAAGCCGTTAGTAGGTACGATGGAAAAAAATTTGCCACCTTTGATGAAGAAAGTGGTTACGATGAAACTGGTGCCTACCAAATACTTGAAGATAAAAACGGATTGATTTGGATTTTAACCACAAGTTTTAAAGTATTTGTTTTTAACAACGGTTACTTTACCAAAGTACAGCCTGAATTAAATTTTGGCTGGATGCAATTAAACACCGAGGGTAACATAACTATAAGTGGAAGAAATACTAAAGCCATTTATACTGTCAAAAATGATTTAAGTATACAAAAAATACCGCTGCAAATTGATGAGGGAGTCCTTTTTTCTTTTGTCCAATTAAATAAATACTCCTACATAATAGGTAATACCAAAGGCATATTTTTAAGTGACCAACATAGCAGTAAGAAATTAGTCACGAGCCATCCGGACTTTAATAATAAAGCACCCCGTATCTTTAAAAACAGTTATGGCATATTCATAACCAGCGAAGAAGGCCTTTATCAACTCAATCCGCATACATTAAAAAAACAGCTTGTTTATGCCCTGAAAGGCAATGAATTGTTTGACTTATATATTGATAAAACAAAAGGTACTATTTGGCTAAGTACATACAGAGGTTTGTTAAAAATAAATAACCAGGAATCACACAAAATCAATTCTTACTTAACAAATATTCCTGTTTTATCTACCTTTCAATCAAAAGATAGTTTACTATGGATTGCAACTGCTAAAGGAGCTTATCTGTGTAATTTTAATGCAAAACATATTACACAGCAAGACGGCTTATTGGATGATAATATCAAGTATATTAAAAGTCTTGACCAAATATATATTTTTAGCCATGAACAACAATTTTATCAGCTAAGCGGTAGTCAGTTAAAAACACGTAAAATACCCAACAGTAGTGGTTTTAATAATGTAATGAGGTATATAAATTCCGTGAATAAGATAAACGATTCTACCCTCTTTATAAAAGGGCCCTGGGAGTTTTTACTCAATAGCAAAGGTATCAAACAGTATCAACACCCTCCAACAACTTTTGCTGCCCACACGAATTGGGATAAGGGTCTTCTTTTAATGGGTACCCATAGTATATACATGAATGACACATTTAACAAAATAGTATCATCTGTTGATTATTTAAATTTTATCAATAACACCTTAACACAAAAAAGAATTATTGCATCCGGAATGGCTCCTATTTACATTGACATGGATACCTTTTACCTGGCTTCCAATAAAGGATTGGTAAAAGTATACTGGCGACAACACAAAGCTCATTATACAATACAATGGTTAAAAGGTAAAATAGCCCATGTATTAAAACAGGGCAACACAACCATTGTAAGTACCTATACACATGGAGTATATTTAATTAAAGGAGGCAATGTATACTCAATTAATAGTTTAAACGGCTTACCTTCCAACTATTGCAGTAAATCGGTAATAAACAATAATTACCTATGGATATGTACCAACAAAGGTTTATCCAAGTTAAATATGCAAAAACACAATGAAGTAAATAATTTCACCTCATTAGATTACTTATTGGGCAACGAAGTAAATGATGTGGCCTTTTTAAATGATACGATTTATGTGGCAACAAGCAGCGGGGTTAGTTACTTTTCAAAAAATGTTAC
>CAYTWI010000062.1:0-21015 GCA_964442045.1 uncultured Bifidobacterium sp. | reverse complement strand
AGTCCTTTTGCATTTTATTCATTCCCTGTTTGTTCCTAGCTAAAGGTTAGCATTTCTATCTAATCCACATAATTCCATCTTAACATTATTATTAGTTCACGTTTCTGCCTGTTATATTGAGACAAAAGTCAGTAAGGACACTGCCCATAAGCTATCCACATTCCACTTAAAAATACTTTTGACCAAACGAGGCTAAATACTATATTTGAGCCCTAATTTTAAAAAAAGCTACCCTGCCAGAGTAGCTGAAAATCAGCAAAGAATGAAACAAACAACCATAAAAAGTGCGGTAAGTTTAAGTGGTGTAGGACTACATACAGGTCAGGAAGTAACCATGACTTTTAATCCGGCTCCGGAAAATCACGGTATTAAATTCCAACGAATTGATTTACCCAACAAGCCAATTATTGATGCCGATGTGGACAATGTAACTGATTTAAGCAGGGGCACCACATTAGAACAAAATGGAGGTAAAGTAAATACCGTAGAGCATGTAATGGCCTCATTAGCCGGTTTAGAAATAGACAATTGTTTAATACATATTGATGCTGATGAAACTCCCATAATGGACGGCAGCTCGCAATACTTTATCAAAGCACTTAAAGAAGTTGGTATAGCAGAGCAAAATGCAGAACGCGAATATTTTACACTGCCTTCCAATATTTATTATACAGAAGAAGACAGACAGGTAGAAATGATAGCTATGCCATTAGATGATTACCGTCTAACTGTAATGGTTGATTATAACTCACCTGTTTTAGGCAGTCAGCATGCTTCCATTACCAGCTTAAAAGAGTTCGAATCAGAAATATCATCGTGCCGCACCTTTTGTTTTTTACATGAGTTGGAAATGCTATACAACAACAATTTAATAAGAGGTGGCGATTTAAATAACGCTATTGTAATTGTTGACAGGATAATACAAGACGATGAATTAGACCATTTGGCTAAAATGTTTAACAAGCCAAAAGTAGAAGTAAAAAAAGAAGGTATTTTAAATAATGTTGACTTACGTTTCCATAATGAACCTGCACGCCATAAACTATTAGATTTAGTAGGCGACTTAGCTTTGATTGGCACCCCCATTAAAGCACAAATTATGGCAGCTCGCCCAGGCCACGCAGCCAACATAGCTTTTGGTAAAAAAATAAAAGCTTTAATCAAAAAAACACGCAGTCAGGTAAACGTTCCTAAATACGACCCTAACAAAACACCTTTATACAACACACAGGATATTGCAAGAATGCTTCCACACAGAAGTCCGTTTTTGCTGGTAGATAAAGTGCTTGAAATGGGTAAGAGCTATTTAACAGCTGTAAAAAATGTAACCTTTAACGAACCATTTTTCCCCGGTCATTTTCCAGGTAATCCGGTTATGCCAGGTGTGTTAATTATTGAAGCCATGGCACAGGCAGGTGGTGTTTTGGTACTTTCTCAGGTAGAAGATCCCGAAAACTACAACACCTACTTTATGAAAATAGACAATGCTAAGTTTAAAGATAAAGTAGTACCGGGTGATACTTTGGTATTCAGGCTAGACTTAATAGCCCCTGTAAGAAGAGGTGTATGTGTAATGAAAGCATCAGCCTTTGTTGGAGAAAAGTTAGTATGCGAAGCAGAACTAATGGCACAGGTAATAAAAAAATAAAACAAACAGAAACAACATTTAGAAGGGCAAAAGACTATCTCCTTACAACAGAAAGCCAATAGCCATTAGCTTATATATGATATCAAACCTAGCACAAATAGATACCAGAGCCAAAATTGGCGCTAACGTAGTAATAGGCCCTTTTACTACCATTTACGATAATGTAGAAATAGGCGAAGGAACAGAAATAGGAACAAACGTTACCATATACCCTGGCGCGCGTATAGGCAAAAACTGTAAAATATTTCCGGGTGCTGTTATCAGTGCCGTACCACAAGATTTAAAATTTGTAGGCGAAGAAACTTTTGCCATTATTGGCGACAATACAACCATTAGAGAATGTGTAACCATTAACCGCGGTACAAAAGATAAGTTTAAAACAGAAGTTGGCAGCAATTGCCTGTTAATGGCTTATGTGCATTTAGCACACGACTGTATTATAGGAAGCAATGTAATTATAGCCAATGGTGTACAGGTAGCAGGTCATGTAAACATTGCTGATTTTGCGCGTATTGGTGGACTTTCAGCCATACACCAATTTGTAAAAATAGGTCGTAATGTTATGATTGAAGGGGGCAGTATGGTTACTAAAGATATTCCACCATATGTAATTGCAGGACGTTACCCGGTAAGCTACGAAGGTGTTAATTCAATTGGTTTAAAACGTAATGGTTTTACTCAGGAAGAGGTAAACACAATACAAGATACTTACAGAATTATTTTTATTCATAACAATAATGTAAGCAAAGGTATTAACCAGGTAGAAGATGCCATTAAACCTTCAGTACTACGTGATGAAATTCTAGAGTTTATCAGAACATCGGAAAGAGGTGTAATGAAAGGCTTTAACAAGGGTAAATAAGTTAATTTGTTTATTACTTTACAAAAAAGAGGTATCTGCTTGGCAGGTACCTCTTTTTTGTTGTAACTTAACCTATAACTTTATAAAAATTGAACATAATTTTAACCCATAAAACTGAGAAATATTACATACATATACAAAACCAACCACCTATTAGTTACGTTTATTTGCAGTAATGAACAGTCAATATTTTAACCAATTAAAGCAAGAAATAGAACCTTTACGTCAGGAATTAATTAACCATAACCTGTACCAAAAAATTAAAACATTGCCCCACCTAAAGCTATTTATGGAAAGCCATGTATATGCAGTGTGGGATTTTATGTCGTTACTTAAAAGTTTACAACAACATTTAACCTGTGTAAATATACCCTGGATACCTGTGGGGAGTGCTAACACCCGTTTTTTAATTAACGAAATAGTTGTTGGTGAAGAAAGTGATGTAGATATGCATGGCAACAGAATCAGTCATTTTGAATTGTATTTACAAGCCATGCAACAGGCTGATTGTAAAACCACAGCCATTCATCAATTCATTGAAAGGATACAAAGTAAAATACACTTACAGGAAGCACTTATACAATCAAATACCCAACAGGCAGCTATTGATTTTGTCAGTAACACATTTAATATTATTGATACACATAAACCGCACATATTAGCTGCTGTATTTACCTTTGGCAGAGAAGATTTAATACCTGATATGTTTTTAAGTCTAATCCATGAATTGAAAAAACAATTCCCTAATAAACTAGATATTATACAATATTATATCGAACGTCATATTGAGGTGGACGGTGGACATCATTCACACTTAGCTTATGCCATGACAGAAGAATTATGTGGGACAGAAGAAAACAAGTGGGAAGAAGCAACTTATTACGTAAAAGAAGCATTGAAAGCAAGAATTGGACTATGGAATGCTATTGAACAACAAATAGACCAAAGTAATATAGCCGCGGCATTATAGCTATCTAGTTTAAATATCTAAAAGCCATGTTAAACTAATTCTTCCAGCCTTTTTTGTAAAGCAAACATTTCATCGCGCAAGCGAGCTGCTTCCATAAAGTCCATTTCTTTAGCTGCTTTTTGCATACGCTTTTGCGTTTCTGCAACCATTTTTTCCAATTTAGGTTTACTTAAATATTCTACAATCGGATCCGCTGCAATATTAAACTCTTCCGGCTCCACATATGCTTTTGGTTCCGGAGCTAAAATAGTACGTGCATCCGCTAACTCTGTTTGTTTTAATATTTCCTCGCGTGAACGTTTAATGGTTTTTGGAGTAATACCATGTAAAGTATTATAAGCTATTTGTTTTTCCCTTCTTCTATCAGTTTCGTTGATTGTACGTTGCATACTATCCGTCATTTTATCAGCATACATAATTACCTTACCTCTGTCATTACGCGCTGCCCTGCCAATAGTTTGAGTCAATGATTTATCGTTACGTAAAAAACCTTCCTTATCAGCATCCATAATAGCCACTAAACTTACTTCAGGTAAATCCAATCCCTCGCGTAATAAGTTTACACCAATTAGTACATCAAATACACCCAAACGTAAGTCACGAAGTATTTCTACTCTGTCTAAAGTTTTTACTTCACTATGAATATAACGGCATTTTATATTAAGCTTGGTCATATACTTACTCAATTCCTCCGCCATACGTTTAGTTAAAGTGGTCACCAAAACCCTGTCACCCATTTTTATGCGCTCATCAATTTCATCCAATAAGTCATCTACCTGGTTTAAACAAGGACGCACTTCAATAACCGGATCCAATAAACCGGTAGGGCGAATAATTTGCTCTACTACCACACCTTCAGCCTGACGTATTTCATACTCCGCAGGAGTTGCACTTACATAAATCGTTTGTCCTATCATGCTTTCAAATTCATTGAACTGCAAGGGCCTGTTATCCATAGCCGATGGCAACCTGAAACCATATTCTACGAGATTTTGCTTCCTGCTCCTGTCACCGCCATACATGGCTCTTACCTGAGGAATACTCACATGGCTTTCATCCACCATTAAAACAAAATCCTTAGGAAAATAATCTAAAATACAAAATGGCCTGTCACCCGGTTTACGCTTATCCATGTAACGGCTGTAATTTTCTATACCACTGCAATAACCCAGTTCACGCATCATTTCCAAATCAAAGTTGGTGCGTTCTTCCAAACGTTTTGCTTCCAGGTGTTTTCCTATTGATTTAAAATATTCAATCTGCGCCACCAAATCGTCCTGAATTTCATACATGGCTTCATGCAATTGCTCTTTGGGCGTTACATATATATTAGCAGGGAAAATAGCAATATCAGTCATTGACTCTTGTTTCCTTCCACTAACCGGATCAATTACATCAATACTTTCAATTTCATTTCCGAAAAACGAAATGCGAAAAGCAAAATCAGCATAAGCCGGGTACACATCTAAAATGTCCCCTTTAACCCTGAAATTCCCCCTGTTAAAATCTGCTGTCGTTCGGCTGTATAACGAATCAACTAAGGCATACAATACCGTATTGCGTACTATTTTTTGCCCTACATGCAAACGTACTATACTGCTTTCATAATCCTTTGGATTACCCGCACCATAGATACAACTAACCGAAGCTACCACCAATACATCCCGTCTACCCGAAAGCAAAGCTGAAGTAGTAGAAAGACGCATCTTTTCTATTTCCTCATTAATAGCTAAATCTTTTTCAATATAAGTATTGCTTGACGGGATAAAAGCCTCAGGCTGATAATAATCGTAGTACGAAACAAAATATTCAATCCTGTTTTCAGGAAAAAACTGCTTAAACTCGCTATACAATTGAGCCACCAATGTTTTATTATGGCTCAATATTAAAGTAGGTCGTTGTACCTGAGCTATTACATTAGCCATGGTAAATGTTTTCCCGCTACCCGTAACACCCAGCAAAACCTGGCTTTTATCACCACGATTCAGACCCTCTACCAAAGCTTTAATAGCACCCGGCTGATCGCCTGTTGGCAAATATTCACTTGTTAATTTAAATCCCACTCTGCAAATTTATAGTATTTTAATGTTTGTGAGAGAAATAGATTTTATAAAAAACCTTTTATGCGTTTGTGGCTATCAAATGTAAGTTACAACTGCATAACCACTAAGATGAACATAACAAAAACGACTCACAAATACCGCAAAACAATTGAAAAACAACACTTTCTATAAAACTAAACTCGTAACATACCCCTGTGCTTAAATTAAACAATTGTAGTATTCATAAGTTTACTTTCTTTGTGCTATTAAAATTATTAGTTTTATGAGAGTAACCTATTTATTAATTTTAGCTGTTTTATTAGTTGCGGCTTGTAAATCGCCAAGAGAGAAAAAAATAGATTATATAAATAGTTTGGAAGCCAGTGACAGTGCTTACAACTTAAACCAGATGACAGAATTGTACTGGAATTACATTGATTATGCGGACAAATATCCGGATGATTTAAGAACTCCTGAGTATCTGATTAAAGCAGCTCAAAGAAGTAGTTCGTTAAATAAAGCCGAAGAAGGTATCCGTTTATTAGAAAGATTATTAAAAACATACCCCAATTCTAAATTTTGCGAACAGGCACTATTTACCATGGCATTTAGTTACGAAAACAACTTAAACGACTTTGATAAAGCACGCAAATATTATACTGAGTTTTTACAAAAATATCCTAAAAGTGAGCTGGCTGAAGATGCTAAACTATCGCTTGATGCATTAGGAAAATCACCTGAAGAGTTCTTAGAATCTATTCAAAAAGACAGTACTTTTGACAAAAACTAGTGCGATGGCTGCAACTCAACATTTAACAAATCAATGAGTTGCTCTCTGTCAATAGCCTCTTTTATTTTACCCTCTTTCACAAAGCTTATATAACCTCTTTCCTCACTTATAACTAAGCAAATAGCATCTGTTTGCTCTGTTATACCTATAGCTGAAAGATGGCGCAGCCCGTATTTATTAATCATATCAGGATTATCACTAACCGGCAAAACGCAATTAACAGCCTTTATTCTTCCTTTAGCTATAATCATAGCACCATCATGTAAAGGACTGTTTTTATTAAAAATACTCAATATTAACCTGCGACTCAAATGAGCATCAATAGCTTCGCCACTGGCAGCCAAAAACCTCATTTCACTTGTTTTAGGAAATATAATAATAGCACCTGTATGTGTCTCCGCAAGCGTTTGACATGCATCTACAATATCAGCAAAATCAATGGTTATATTTTCATCCAATTTCCATTTCCATGGAAAAATATGCCACCAGCGTTTATTTTCACCCAAAAAAGAACGCCTGCCTATAATCAATAAAAATTTCCTGATTTCCTGTTGAAATACAATTAATACGGCCACCACACCAAACTGTGCAAAACCACCTAAAATGGTTTCAAGCAAAGGCATTTCAAAATATTTAACTACCCACCAGAATGCATACAGCGTGAGCAGGCCAATCATAATATTAAAAGCCAGACTTCCTTTCAGCCTTACAAACAATTGCCAGCTAAACAATAGCACCAGCAATATATCTACCAGGTTAATCCAACTAAATTTATAGCTTAAAATATCCATGTCGCAACTGCGATTATATTACTTTTTTTTACTTTTTGCAGCAAAAAGACTCTATAATACTAGTTATCAAATGCTTGAACAGCCAATTGATTGAAGATATTGACACATTCCATGGCTTCTTTCACATCATGTACCCTTAAAATGTTGGCTCCATGCATCAAAGCAATTGTATTGGCTACCGATGTTCCGTTTAAAGCATTGGCAGCATCTTCGTTTATCACCTTCTGAATCATTTTTTTGCGAGACATTCCGGCCAGTATTGGTAACCCCAGAATTTCAAACTGTTTCAGCTTATTTAACAACTCGTAGTTATGGGCTAAGGTTTTCCCAAAACCAAAACCCGGGTCAACAATTAAATCTGCTACGCCTTGTTGCCTTAAATAATTAATTTTGGGAACAAAATAATCAATAATATCAAGCACTACATTGTTGTAAGTTGGATTTAGTTGCATGGTTTTACTATTACCTTGCTTATGCATTATGATATATGGCACACTGCATTCAACTACCACATCAAACATATCAGCGTCATCATCACCGGCCGATACATCATTGATAATACTCACTCCGGCTAAAACGGCCTGTCGAGCCACCTGCGCGTGAAAAGTATCAATAGAAAAAACAGCTTCCGGAAATTGTTTAACCAATGCTTCAATAACCGGCATAGCTATAGCTAACTCCTTCTCGGCCCCTATTATATCAGCGCCCGGCCTTGTCGATTGCGCACCGATATCAATTATAGAGACCCCCACACTCAACATTTTTTCAGTTTGAAAAATAGCCGCATCTAATTGGTTGTGCTTACCTCCATCAAAAAAACTATCCTGTGTAATGTTTAAAATTCCCATTACAATTGGTTTTTCAATGCTTATAAGCCTTCCTTTACAATTAATATATTTTTTAGTTTGCAATGTCAATAGCCTGTTTATTTTTGTGCAATATTAAGTAGGTTTAGCTTATTAGTGATAAGTAATTTATAATATATCATTCTATCACACCCAAAAGGTATAAGCATAACTGAAACTGTAAAAATATTATATGAGCAAAACAGCTATTCAGTACGATTCAGTTATAAAAAATTGCAGAACCGTTTTTATCAATAAAAACCATGACTATGGAACCTCATGGCGTATTATGCGTATAAGCAGTATTATTGACCAGATATACATTAAAGCTACCCGCATAAGAACCATTGAAGAAAAGGGTACCATGAAAGTAGATGAAGGTATAGAACCAGAATTTATGGGTATTATTAACTACTGTATAATGGGCTTAATTCAATTGGAATTGGTTAATGATAACAACATGGATTTAGAAGGCTCCTTTTTAACCAATTTATATGACAAACATATAGCCAATACAAAAGCTTTAATGGAAGAGAAAAACCATGATTATGGCGAAGTTTGGCGGGATATGTTAGTAACCACTTTTACCGATATGTTGCTTATGCGTATACAACGCATGAAACAAATACTGGAAAACAAAGGAAAAACCATAGCCAGCGAAGGCATAGAAAGCAATTTACAAGACATGATAAACTATTCTGTTTTTGCTCTAATTCAATTATCAGAAAAGAATACAGTTAAAAGCTAATTCATAAAACAACTAAACACCAACAGCATGAAAATTATAACACAAATAAGCCGGATTTTTGTAGGCATACTATTTATTATTTCAGGCTTGATCAAAGCCAACGATACATTAGGTTTCAGTTATAAGCTGGAAGAATACTTTGAAGTATTCCATATGCCCTTTTTTGTGCCTTATGCGGTTGCTTTAGCTATGTTCATCTGCATCTTCGAAATTATATGTGGCATTGCCCTTTTATTAGGTGCTTATACCAAATTAAATGCATGGTTACTGTTGCTAATGATAGTGTTTTTTACTCTACTCACAGGCTACTCTGCCATTACCCACAAAGTAACCGATTGTGGATGCTTTGGCGATGCTGTTAAACTAAAACCCATCGAATCATTTTATAAGGATTTGATACTTTTAGTACTTATCCTCATTATATTTTTCGGACAAAAACATATCCAGCCTTTAATGAAAAAAACATTGCAGAATTTAGCCATGTCAGTTTCATTATTAGTAGTAAGCTTTTTTACTTTTTATACCTATATGTTTTTACCCGTTAAAGATTTTTTACCTTATAAAGTTGGTAATGATATAAAAGAAAAAATGGTATGCCCTCCGGGCTCACCTGTAGACTCTATTGTCATGATGTTTGTATATGAAAAAAATGGTGTAAAAGAAGAATTCGACATGAACCATATTCCATCAGATACCAACTATAAATTTGTTGACAGAAAAGATGTAGTAGTAAGAGAAGGATGTAAACCACCTATTCACGATTTTAATTTAACAGGCGAAAACGATATTAACTATACCGATAGTTTATTTGCAAATTCAGGATATAAGCTAGTACTCGTTCAAAAATCAATTGATGAAGGAAGAAAAGGACTAGAAAAACAAATAGCACAATTAGCTGCTGATTGTATGAACGATAAAAAAGAATTCTGGGCTTTAACATCTACCTCTTCAGATAGAACGGAAAAGTACAGACACGAAAACCAATTGGCATTTAAATACTATATGGTTGATGTGGTTCCACTTAAATCAATGGTTCGTTCAAACCCGGGTCTTATACTGATGAAGGGCAGCACTGTTGTAAAAAAATGGAGCGCTTATAATTTCCCTACTTACGATATTGTTTCAAAATACATGCAATAAGTAAACACTTTATTGCAGTAAGAAAAAGTATATTATTATTGTTTAGCTTCATTAACCATCGAAAAGTCCATTACATATATTGTAGGTATGCCAGGTAGTGGTAAATCGTCATGGGGCAAACAATTGGCCAGGCGTGTTAACTATACTTTTGTTGATCTAGATGATTTAATAGAGCAGGAAGAAAAACAAAGTATCCTACACATTTTTCAAACCCGGGGAGAAGCCTTTTTCCGCGAACTGGAACATACCTATTTACTTAGTACAACCAATATGGTAAAAACCATTGTGAGTTGTGGAGGAGGCACTGCAAGTCATTATAACAACATGGAATTAATGAACAAGTATGGCAAAACTATTTATTTAAATGCCTCCAAAGGCTTATTGGCTGATAGAATTTTTAACGCTAAGAAGCCCAGACCTATGTTTAAAGACCTTTCGAAGGAAGAAATTGAAAATAAAATAGACCAGCTTTTATCAGAAAGAGAGTCGTTTTTCCAACTGGCTCAGTACACCTTTAGCATACCACAAGAAAGCCTGCAAAGCTTTGTCAATAAAGCATCTTGGCTTATTTAACAACAAGCTAAAAAAAGCAAAAAAGCCGCGAACGCGCGAATCTGTTGATAATGTGTGAAAATTTTGTTTTATTTTTTTTTCAAAAAAAATATGGCAACACTTGATTTTTTGAATACTATAGCTACTTTCGTTTTGTAAATTTTAAAAACTATATAAATATGGCTAACAAATCAGACTTAATCGATTCAATTGCAAAAGCTGCAGGTATTACTAAAGTTCAAGCAACAGCTGCACTAGATGCATTCATGTCAACTACTCAAACTGCTTTGAAGAAAAACGACAAAGTAATCTTAGTTGGTTTTGGAACTTTCTCAGTAACTAAACGTGCTGCTCGTAAAGGACGTAACCCTCAAACAGGTAAAGAAATTAACATTCCGGCTAAAAAAGTTGTTAAATTCAAAGCTGGAGCAAACTTACAAGCTAAAGTTAAATAATTTATTTAACCTCAGTTTTTAAAAAAATGCTTCTAATAGGTTATTAGAAGCATTTTTTATGCAGTAAACTTTTTGTTTTACGCAATAAATACTTCAAACTGTTTTTGCTTGTTTAACTCTACACTTACATGTTCCTGAAAAGTAGTGTTTAATTGTATACCAATATAATTAGCTGCTACGGGAAACATTTTATGATTTCTGTCTACTAAAACTGCAACCTGGAGTTTATTAATTTTTAAATTTAAAAAAGGTAACGCAGCATAAACCAGAGTTCGGCCTGTATTTAAAACATCATCAACTATGATAACAGTCCCTTTTATCTGGAATGGTGATGGTTTTATAATAGTTCCGGCCAGTGTTGGCTGCTCTTTATCCATAGTAACTTCCAATAAAGTACTTTTAAGCGGGCTAATAATATCCAATTCAGCCTGAAGCAACTTGGCAATTTCATAGCCTTTTGATTTAATACCCACTAAAGTTATTTGTTTATCGCCAAAATTATTTTCATAAATTTGGTAAGCCATTCTTTTAATTATCTTTTCAATATCAGGATGGTTAAGTACTTTTGTTTTCACTTTTGGTAATTTTAAGTAATAAATAAAAGCCAAAATTAGTATTTTATACTATACAAATATTTTTTCAATAAAATATTTGCATTTATTTTAAAAATACATACTTTTGCCCTCCCAAAAAGTATATAAATTATGAAAGCAGGAATTCATCCGGAAAATTATAGAAAAGTTGTATTTAAAGATATGAGTAATGGCTATGCCTTTTTAACTGGCTCAGCAGTAGATACAAAAGAAACAATAACTTGGGAAGATGGAAACGAATATCCACTTTTCAAATTAGAGATTTCGCATAAATCACATCCTTTCTTTACAGGCCAAAGCATGTTAATTGATACTGCAGGTCGTATTGACAAGTTCAAAAAACGTTACGGTGCAAAAAAATAATTTTGTACAAACATTCATATTTAAAGCCTTCCAGTTTGGAGGGCTTTTTTATTTTTAGCTAATTGCAGTTTCAAAAGTTCCAGATTTTAAAGCATGAATTATATTTTATTTGATAACCAACAAGACAGAGAAAATTTACTCCCATTTACTTTTACAAGGCCGGTAGCTGCTATTAGAATAGGTATATTGACTATTGCTGAGAAATGGGAAAAATTACTGCTTAGCCCTGTTTCTTATCTTACCCAAGACTATTTACAGGAAAAATTTGCTATTAAGCTTAGCAGCAATAATATTTTCATCAATGGGAGCATTTGCCCTAACCAGACATTAATAGATGAAATAAACCAGTTAAAAGAAGGCGAAGCACTGATAAAAGGCAGTACCATAATTGCTTTTTACAACCAGCTTTTTGTAGAAAATAGTAATATATCCGAGGCATTTAAATTAATAGAAACAAAAGCGGACGAATTCCTGCATATTCAGTTCCCTTATCACATTTTTTCGCTAAATGGTCAGGCTATTCAAAACGATTTCCAACTTGTTACTGCCAACAGAAAATCGCAACCTATTTCAGCCACAAATCAGGTAATTGCACCTGAAAATGTTTTTATTGAAGAAGGGGCTAAAATAGAATGCAGTATTTTAAATGCAAGTACCGGCCCTATTTATATTGGCAAGGATGCTGAAATTATGGAAGGCTGTAAAATAAGAGGTCCATTTTCATTAGGTGAGCATGCGGGCTTAAAAATGGATGCTAAAATTTATGGACCCACCACTGTAGGGCCACATTGTAAGGTAGGCGGAGAAGTAAACAATGCTGTATTCTTTGGCTATAGCAATAAAGGGCATGACGGATTTGTTGGTAATGCTGTAATTGGTGAATGGGTAAATATGGGTGCTGATACCAATAATTCCAATTTAAAAAACACCTATGATGAGGTAAAATTATGGAGCTATCCTTCACAAAAATTTGAGAAAACCGGATTGACTTTTTGTGGCTTAATGATGGCAGACCATGCTAAATGCGGTATCAATACCATGTTTAACACCGGAACTGTAGTGGGTGTTGGAGCCAATTTATTTGGAGCAGGATTTCCAAGAAATTACATACCCGATTTTGCATGGGGTGGAGCCCAAGGCTTTGAAACATTTGTATTGTCAAAATTTTTTAAAACAGCAGAAGCCGTTTATAAAAGACGTAATATAGAATTGGGTGATACAGACAGAAAAATACTAACCCATGTATTTAACGAAACCAAACAATACCGTTTTTGGGAGAATAAATAACCCCAAATAAGAGAAACAAAAAAAGGTGAGCATTAAAAACTCACCTTTTTTATTAAAATAAACTATTAGTTTGAAGCTACAGCATACATTTTCTCTCGCTGTGCTTTTATATCTTCATTCGTAATGTATTCGTCATAAGTCATTCGTTTATCAATAGCTCCGCTAGGCGTAATTTCAATTACACGGTTAGCAATGGTTTGTACAAACTCATGGTCATGACTGGTAAAAATAGCATTGTGCTTCCAATCCATCAAAGCATTGTTAAACGCAGTAATCGATTCCAAATCCAAGTGGTTAGTTGGCTCATCCAATACCAAACAGTTGGCATTGGTTAACATCATACGGGAAACCATACAACGCACTTTTTCACCTCCACTCAATACATTCGATTTTTTGAAAACCTCTTCTCCACTAAATAACATTTTACCTAAAAATCCACGGATATAAGTTTCGTCTTTTTCTTCTGAATACTGACGTAACCAATCAATCAGATTATAATCCGCACTAAAATAACTACTGTTATCATTTGGTAAATATGAAGTAGTAATGGTTTGTCCCCAGATATATTCACCGTTATCAGCCTTCTGGTTACCCATTATTATTTCAAAAAAAGCTGAAATAGCCATGTGATTTTTTGAAAGGATTACTACTTTATCACCTTTATCTAGGTTAAAAGAAACGTTTTTGAAAAGCACTTCGCCTTCCCCATTTTTCTTAGTTAAATTTTCAATACGTAATATTTGGTCTCCGCATTCTCTATCGGGTCTGAAAATAATGCCCGGATATTTACGTGTTGATGCCTGAATTTCGTCAACCACCAATTTCTCCAATAATTTTTTCCTGCTGGTAGCCTGACGAGATTTGGAAGCGTTGGCACTAAAACGTTCAATAAACTCCTGCAATTCCTTACGCTTATCTTCCATTTTTTTGTTCTGATCACTTTTTTGGCGTAAGGCCAATTGACTACTTTGGTACCAGAAAGAATAATTACCAGTATACAATGAAACTTTGGCAAAATCAATGTCGGCCACATGCGTACAAACAGCATCCAAGAAATGCCTATCGTGACTAACAACAATAACTGTATTTTGAAAATCTGCTAAAAAGTTCTCTAACCAGGTAACTGTTTCAACATCCAGGTCATTTGTTGGCTCATCAAGCAATAAGATATCCGGATTACCAAATAATGCCTGCGCCAGAAGCACACGCACTTTTTCTTTTCCATTTAGTTCTTTAACCAATTTGGTATGCATTTCTTCTTTAATGCCTAAATCGTTTAATAAACTGGCCGCATCACTATCCGCATTCCAACCTTCCATATCAGCAAACTGACCCTCTAAGTCAGCCGCACGTAAACCATCTGCATCGCTAAAATCGGGCTTTAAATAAATGGCATCTTTTTCTTCCATAATTTGCCATAGTTTTTTATTGCCCATAATAACTGTCTGTAAAACAGGGAATTCATCAAACTCGAAATGATTCTGCTTTAAAACACTCATCCTTTCTCCGGGTGTTATTGATACCGAACCGGTACTTGGTTCAATTTCGCCTGAAAGAATCTTCAATAAGGTTGATTTACCTGCACCATTGGCGCCAATTACCCCATAACAATTACCTGGAGTAAATTTTACATTTACATCCTCGAACAACACACGTTTGCCGTATCGCAAACTCAAATTAGCTACTGAAATCATTTATTACTTATTTATTTGGGGCGCAAAGGTATAACAATACCACCTAATTTACATTATAAACAGAGACTTGTATAAATAAAAAAGCCACTATAAAGTGGCTTTTTCTATCAATTCGTTTAAATTATTTTTTTTTGTTAAAGGCTTTTCTGGCACCGTAAATACCCGCAGCTGCAACCAGTAGTGTTATACCTCCGTCAATTGGGCCATTATCATCAGGTTCGTCACCGAAACCGCCTCCTCCGCCCCCACCACCTGCACCAGGCTGAGCACTTACTATATTCATTGAAAGTATTAAAACTAATACTATAAAAATACTTTTTATTGACACTTTCATTTGGTTAATAACTCTTTTTCACTTTTACACAAAAGTAATTCATTAAAATTGAATTTCAAGTAATAAGTACAAAAAATTACATTAAATACCTCTATCAGTAGGTTTTCTATGTAAGCTACTGTTAAACTATTGTCAATGGTTTTTAAAGGTATTTTTCAATGACTTTAAAACAGCATTATAGTTTAAAACACATATGTCTTTTATTTATTTTACTATTATTGCCTTTTATTTATAAATAACTTTATGAAGTATTTTATAGTAGCTGGTGAGGCTAGTGGTGATTTGCATGGAGCTAATTTAATAAAGGCTATTAAAGAAAAAGATTCCTCGGCTGAGTTTCAGTTCTGGGGTGGCGACTTAATGAGCAAACAGGCAAAGGGTTTACTGATGCATTATAAAAATACTTCTATTATGGGTTTTATTGAAGTAATTTTAAAAATAAGAACCATTCTTAACTTCATATCTCTTTGCAAAAAACAAATTGCACTTTTTAATCCTGACAAAGTAATTCTAATTGACTATCCGGGTTTTAATTTACGTATAGCAGAATATGCAAAAGCCAAAGGTTACGAAGTAACCTATTACATAGCACCAAAAGTTTGGGCATGGAAAGAAAACAGAGCTAAAAAACTAGAACTTTTTGTGGATAAGCTACTCCTTATTTTCCCGTTTGAAACAGATTATTTTAAAAAATGGAAAGTAAATGCCACTTATATTGGTAATCCATTGCTTGATGAAATAAATGCTTTTAAACCTAACCCAGATTTTAAAAGAGAAAACCATTTAGACGAAAAGAAACCTATTATTGCGCTGTTGCCAGGAAGCAGGAAACAGGAAATCAGCACAACCTTACCTAACATGATGTTATTGGCTTCAAAATACCACCAGTTTGAATTTGTTATTTGTGCAGCCCCGGCTATTCCAAAAGATTTTTACCAGCAATTTGTTGGTGTCAACACTAAAATTATTTATAACCAGACATACGAAGTGTTAGCATTAGCCAAAGCAGCTGTAGTGTGCAGCGGAACGGCTACTTTGGAAACAGCCTTATTTAATGTACCACAGGTATGTGGTTATGTAGCCAATAGTATTTCATATTTAATAGCTAAGCAGTTTGTTAAAATAAAGTACATTTCGCTGGTTAATTTAAACCTGAATAAAAATGCCATTGTTGAATTGATTCAACATGAATACAATTTGCAAAATTTGCAAACAGCTTTTGAAGCCATTTTACCAGAAGGTAAGGATTACAAAAAACTTATGGATGATTACAAAAGTTTGCAACATATTTTAAATAAACAAGGAGCCAGTAAAAATGCCGCTGATATTATTATTGGCAAATAATCTTATTCTCCTTTCGATTGAATAAACAATTATGAAAATAGTTTTTTTAGGAACACCTGATTTTTCAGTACCTTCATTGGATGCTATCATTAAAGCAGGACATGAAGTGGTTGGTGTGGTTACTATGCCTGATAAACCTGCCGGCAGAGGCATGCAGATGCAACAAAGTGCAGTAAAAAAATATGCCGTTGAAAACAATATAAAGGTATTACAACCTCTAAAGTTAAAAGATCCTGTTTTTATTGAAGAACTAAAAAGCCTTGAAGCCGATATACAGGTAGTAATTGCATTCAGAATGTTGCCTGAAATAGTCTGGCAAATGCCAAAATACGGAACATTAAACTTACATGCATCTTTATTACCTGATTACAGGGGAGCTGCACCAATTAACTGGGCTATCATAAATGGTGAAACGAAAAGTGGAGTAAGTACTTTTTTTCTAAAACACGAAATTGATACAGGCGATGTATTATTAAAAACAGAAGTTGATATTACTCCTACTATGAATGCAGGTGAACTGCATGATTTATTGATGTATATTGGCGCAGAAACAGTCGTTAAATCGTTATCATTAATTGAAAGTGGCAATACCAATGGTTCTCCACAAGGAAGCGGCAGTAATAAAACAGCTCCCAAAATATTTAAAGAGAATTGCCTTATCAACTGGGATAATAAAGCTAAAAATATTTATAATTTAATAAGAGGATTAAGCCCATACCCTGCTGCATTTACTCATTTTGAAAACAAGATACTGAAAGTGTTTGAAGCTAAAGTTGAGTTAAACAAACATGAAGATTCAATTGGAAAGTTTATTAGTGATAACAAAACCTATTTAAAAGTAAGTTGTCAGGATGGTTTTATTCACTTGTTAAGTATTCAAATGGAAGGAAAAAAACGGATGAATGTAGAAGAGTTTTTAAGGGGTAATAAAATTAGTTAATCGCTTTGATTACCTAAAACTGGAAGTAGATAAATGGTTGTATTTCGGCTGATTTTACCTGGATAAAAATAATAATCACTACAAGCATACATGCTACCTTAATGGTCAATGGTGTTTGTGTAAACCAATTCAAAGTTAATGTTTCATAGTGTTTAGGCACAAAATGTAAAGCATAACCCAATAGCATCAACAGTACTATTTTATAATACGATGTAACAAATGTAAACATGATAGCCGCATTAAACGCAGTAAAGATTTGTAGCAATAATTGTTTGGCAATTACAAAATTGGGCGCTCTGAAAAATATCCAGCAAAAACATACAAAATGAAAAGTTACTAATGCAGCTATCCATTTACGATCAAAAAAAGCAGTTAATGATTTAGAGAGCCTGCCTTTTATTTCCAAGTAATATTTGTGTGCAGCTAGACCTCCTCCATGCATAGCACCCCAAAAAATAAAATTAAAACTTGCTCCATGCCATAGGCCACCTAAAAGCATGGTAACAAATAAATTAAAGTAGGTTCTCCATTTACCCAGCCTGTTCCCTCCTAAAGAAATATACAAATAATCGCGGAGCCAGCTACTTAATGACATATGCCATTTGCGCCAGAATTCTGTAATGCTTTTCGACTGATATGGGGAGTCAAAATTTAAGCAAAACTCAAACCCGAGTAATAAAGCAATACCTATTGCCATGTCACTATAACCACTGAAATCGCAATAAATTTGTAAGGCATAGGCATATACACCCATTAGGTTTTCAAAGCCGCTATATAGAGTTGGGTTATCAAATATTCTGTCAATAAAATTAACGCTGATATAATCACTGATAACAGCTTTTTTAAACAATCCACAGGCTATTAAAAACAATCCCCGGCCAAACATTTCTTTACTTACAAATGTAGGTTTATATAACTGTGGAATAAAGTCATGCGCACGCACAATGGGACCAGCTATCAATTGCGGAAAGAACGAAACAAAAAAGGCATAATCAAAAATATTTTTTACCGGTTTTAAAGTTCCTCTGTAAATATCCAAAGTATAGCTTAAGGATTGAAAAGTAAAGAAGGAAACACCAACGGGTAAAAATATATCAAGTGGTTCAAACTTCTTATTAGCTATGTTGTAAAATATGTCCAATACAAAATTGGTGTATTTAAAATAACCTAATAAACCTAAGTTTACAATCAGGCTTATTACCAGCCATACTTTTTTGGTGTAATTGGTTTTGCTCTGGTAAATAAAATTAGCCAATGTATAATCAACAAGTGTAGAAGCAATGAGTATTAAAAAATAAATGCCGCTTGACTTATAATAAAAGTACAAAGAAAATAAAGTTACAAAAGTAATTTTGGTCCTATGGGTTTTATGCAATAACCCATAAACGCCAATAAATGCCGTAAACAAAAACATAAAGAACCCTGTATTGAATAAAATAGGTTCTTGTGGATTATACAGAAACTGTTCCTTTATTTTTGAAAAGTCTATCACTGCTTATTTCGTTTAACTTTTAATACTTACTGTTTATTATGGCCTGATACAATAAATCTGCCTGCAACTGGTAACCACGAACATTATAGTGCAAATTATCTTTGGCAAACAACTGGTATTTTTTCCAAAACCTTGCTGACTTATAACCACCGCTAATATGGTATAAATCCCAACAGGCAATATTATTATCTTTACAATAGCTAACAATGGTTTCACTCACGCGCCTCATAATCGGGTTAAATTGTTTTCTTCGCCTGTAACTATCTGCTGGAGTTGTTAAAAGTATACGTGCATTGGGGTTAAAGTTTTGCAGGTCATTTACCAAATTTTGTATCTGGTTATAAAATACAGCTTCCTCAAATTTGGTATTGGCTGCTTCATTGGTACCCAATGACAAAATAATTAAATCCGGGTTTAATGACTGGGTTTGTTCTGCAAAAAACTTAGCATCGTTATAATGCCTGTATTCCGCACCGTTTACGCCTACACTGCTATAAATTACACCTGCTTCGCTATTACATACATATATGCCATAAATAATGCTTTGCCATTGTGCATAGTTGTTTTTCCTGTTTTGTATAATAACTGAATGAATAGTTTGATTAGCAGTAAATATGGTTTCATGAGGCAGCTTGCTTTCTTTAAAATCCTGTTGTTTCAACTCGTTTCCATTTTCATCAGTTACCATTAAATCAAAAGCTGTTTCATCATTTTGATGAAATATTTTTATGCTGTTAAAGCCTATATTATCTTTTACTTCTAATACGATGGAAGCGGTATCGTCAAAGGTTTGAACGGTTATACCACCAATACCAATAGGTAAATCACTATCTGTTTTTACGGCTCTCCTACTTTGCCAAGCACTATAGGTTTTGGTTTTGTACATCCTGCTCTCGTTTGTTTTTGCCACACGGCACGGCACTATTAAACCTCTACCCGCTTTTGACTCAAATAAATCACGCATACGCTGGGTTAAAAAATCAGCTTGTAAATGCGAATCACCTATATGCAGAATATTTATTTGAAACTGGCTATCTTTTAACAGCATTAACTTGTTATAAAAAGGCTGTAAATATTCTTTGTTGCTTATTACATTTCGTCCATCGTTCACAAATGGAACAATACTTTGAGCCTTTAAGTAAAAAGTATTTATAAGTACCAATATTAAACCTATTATTTCCCTACTTCTTCTTTTTAGCATAATGGTTTAATTCGTTTGAAAGTGATTTGTAAAACAGAGTGGCCAATTGTTTGCCACCTCTAAAAGTTAAATGGGTAAAATCTTTATTAGCCAATGGCTTTTTAGCTTGCGCCCATTTAGCCATTGTGCTCTCTCCGCCCATGGCTTCAAACATGTTCCAAAACATTATTTTATTTTGAATAGCCAGGTTACGCTGCGTATTTACAAAATTATATATACTTGGTATGGTTACATACTTCCCATTTATTTTAGTGCTTCTGTCGCTTACACTTAAAAGCAATATGGAAGCATCAGGAAAGTTTTGTTTTATTCTTTTTATTACATTGTTCATACTTCTGGCGTACCACAAGGTATTGGTATCTTTTTCACTCATGGCATTTAAACCATACTGTAAAACTATTAATTTATATTGGCGTAAATGCTGAAACTCTTTATAGGTGCTTTCTTTTATATAATCTAAACCAACACCTGAGTTGCCACGCATACCAAAGTTGTCAAGATATATACCTGAATTATTCTCAAAGCTCACTCCAAATAATTGTAAGGCAGGTGAAGCAGGAAAAGTAAATTTCAATCTGCGTGCTGCTTTACTTTTAATATTAACAGTATGTATGGTATTGTCATTTTCTAACTTAACGGTATGATTTGAGTCGTTAATATGATATTGTATTTGTAAGGTATCGTTGCTCTTATTTTGGTAAAACAATTGTGCTGAGCTAAATGAGCTGTATACTTTATTTCTATAAGGAATTATATAATTCAATGAGTTATCATCCAAAGGAACATCGCAGGTTCCAGCTATACCTAAATTAATGCCCGCTCCCCGCTTGGCTACAATGGAGTATGATTCAAAGTTTTTAAACTCGTGTAATACAGTGCTTCTGAAACCTGCAACCGGGGAGGTAATTGGAACAAATCCTACAC
>CAYTWI010000061.1:0-21078 GCA_964442045.1 uncultured Bifidobacterium sp. | reverse complement strand
TACCCCAATGGCATTTACTGCTATTTTGCTACCGTTGATGAGAACTGGAATTCAGCTTACCCATACGTAGTCGGACCCACTTTTTATGGGGTAAAAACAGCTGCAAAAGTTACCAGTATTACTGAAAGTGTTACTACTTATACACCAAGCAGTACCTCTTTTAAAAATACCATAGATGCCGCAAAAATAAATGTATATCCAAACCCGGCAAGTGATGCAGTAGCTATTCAGTTAAACCACTTAACTACTAATAATATTACAGTGGAGTTGTATGACTTAACCGGAAAATTATTGCAAACAAACACTTTATACCAAGGCAGCACCATTGTATATTTTGATACCCGTACGCTTTACGAAGGGCAATACATTATCAAAATTATAGATGGCGATAGGGTTATAAATAAAAAAATTATTCTTACTAAATAAACTTGCCATATAGGCCCCGGGGTTTGCCCGGGCGGGGCTTGTTAAGTTATTTTATTCAATAAAAACAATAACAATCTTATTTATTTTTTCGTATGTAATAGTGCAATATGAAAGCGTTTTTCCAATCTATCCAAAGGTTAGTTTCCTTTTGAAAAGCTTCCTCCATATTTAATTTCAATAGACAAAAAATATTGGTTTTGCCTGGCCATTACATTATTGGTAGTTTGTTGCTAATAATATTGCTGTATAAATTAATAAACCATAAGCCTCAATAAAGAAACTTATGATTTGTTGAGGATATTTACCAAAAGAATGAAAAACCAATATCTGTTGAATAATAGGTAGCGGAGTTTGCTGCTGCTCCTGATGGACGATTCTCAAGTTTATATGTTTCTATGTTTGGTGTTACTGTTAAACCAAACCAATTAAGCAATTTATAGGTAAAATTGAATTGCAACTTGGTGTTTCTTCCTGTATACTCGCTGTCTGTATTATTAAAAAAATAACAATAATGATAGCGGGTATTCAATATCATTTTTTCTCCCAATTTAGTATGTATTGAAAAGCTTGCTCCAGGAAAAGTAATGCCTGCACTCCTGAATCCGGCCGTTTCAAACCCACCAATGATGCCTAATCCTATACGTGTTTCAGAACCCAATATTTTAATGGGTTTACTAGGGTTTACATAAAAACCAAAGTCTACATCAGCAAGGGCACCATGCACATTGTCAGGCGAATTAACCGTTCCTTCCCAGTCAATATTGGGTACCAATGAAAAATCACCGGTTACCCAACCCATGTCTGCTGTTACCCAATCAAATTTAAGCATAGGGTTTTTAGCTGTAAATGTATAGTTGCTATTGGTAGCCAAATCCGCATTTCCCTTTGATAATTGATACAATGCCACATGAAATTGGTCGTCTTGGGCAAATGAAACTACACCACAAAAGCAAAACGAGGTTATTATGATTAAGTTTAGTATGGATTTTAACATGGCACTTACTTTTTAAGAGTAACAAAAACAATTTCCCCTTCTTTGGCTTTTTTGGTAAGTTTTTTTCCTTGGAAAACCACTTCATCGTTGTTTTCAAACAGTATTGGGTTGCCATACCAAAGTACCCATTCCTCATTGTTAAATGATTGAAAAGCAGTTAGCTCTTTGGTAGTGATATTATATTTGCAAATACCCAGTCCACTCATTAACCCTAACTTGTGTTTGGCTTCCATGGCACCATTTTCATTCACCATTTTATTGTATTCAGCATAATCAAAAAACGACCAATAAAAAGTATTACCATCTTTTGTAAAGTGCAGGTTAAAGCGTGAGTATTCTTCTTCGGGTTTTGCCAAATAAGTGCTTAAGTTTCCTGTGGCATCAAAAACCATGGTTACTATCGCAGAACGGTCTTGTTCATATTTACTATTCACTGATTTTACGGTTTGACCGGATATAAACAGGTTGCCGCTTTTAGCTTGAATCTGTACATCATTAAAATACAACCAAGGTTCAACCTTGCCTTTAACCCCAGTAACCACTTGTATTTTTCCGGTTAAATCAGTCTTGGTAAGTGCTTTAACATAATCTACTTTACCATGGCTAATTTTGGCTATTTGTAGGGCAGGAAATTCTTTTATGGTAAAAGCATCAAATGTGGTAAAAGTGTTTTTTTCATTAGAGCTATTGCCTACGATGTATATGGCCCCATCTATTTCTTTCACATGTTCTACAGCCCAGTTTCCATATACTGCTTCCATGTTTATCCTTTCTTTTACTTCAAATGATTCCCCATCAACCCTGATGTATTCGAAGTTTAAAGGATTGGTTGTTGGTTGTTTTGATTTTTTATAGAAAAATGGTTTCATTATGATGACGTAATCAAATACACCGGGTGCTTTTTCTATTTCTTTTACAGTTGGTAAACATTGGTAATCGTAACTGAATGTAACCTCTTTTATAACAGTGGCATTTTCATTGTATTTTCTAAATACATAATGGGATTTGTTCGGGTCAGGATTTACACCCACTGTTGAAAATAGAATATTACCTCCGTTTGGTACTGGATTATTGTACAATGGATACCATTTTTGGCCTTTGGCCTCTTTGGCATCATCAGAGGATAAATTTTCTACAACTGGAATTTCTCCGCAAAAAGTACCTTGTGTTTTGGTATCGTTTGCTAATGGCTGGCAACCAATACTTGATATATTCACTTTAAACCCTGTAATTCCTGATGTGCCTGTAACCACATTGGTAAACATAAACGCGTTGTTTATGTTGCGAGGCAGATTTGCCCCACCTTGCAGAAATGACTTTCCAATATTGGCAGGCGTTGGTATAAATGTTTTTCCAAAAACAAATTCATTGTTTAATAATGCTTCTTCAGATGATTCATATTTTTTAGAGTCCGTTTTTACATATTCGTAAGTATTAGAAAAAACCAGTTTATCAATATTCCATTTCAACCCTTTGTAAGTTCTTGTTCCTGTCCAGCCATTTTTTGATACATCGCAAATGGATTGTGCAAATTTGATATAGATTTCTTGTGTATTACTATCTCGTCCGGCTTCAATTATTTTCCAGTCTTTGTGTTTGTTTTGCGAGGCTAACTCGAAATTTTTAGTGGTTATTTGTACTTGCGCTTGCAGGCAAATACTAGCCGCAACGGCCAATTGTGTAATCAATAATTTTTTCATAGTAGTTGTTAGTTTATGTAGTTCAAATTTGATTGAATGTGCATGCACTATCAATACAGCAGATGCTGTATTTTCAATATGTAATCACATAAAAAAGCCGCTATGTGATGTAGCGGCTTAACACGAAACTAACTCGATATTACTGCTGTAGTTGATACAGACAGTAATAAAGATTGGCTTATTGTTTTATGAATTTTTCAGTAGAGATGCCTTGTGCTGTTTCTACAGTAATAAAATAAACACCATTACTCAATGATTCAATATTTAAATCGTGTTGCGTTTGTTCAATACTTTCTTGAAACACCAAACTTCCAAAAATATTATTGATGCTTATTTTAGCAGTAATGTTACTTTTTAAAGTTAAGCTAAGTGATGAATGGGCTGGGTTAGGAAAAATAGTTGTTATAAAAGTCTCATTTACCTTTTGGGTGTATGTTACTCCTCCACCTGTATTATTATATCTTAACACCACATAATTACAACTACCTGTGCATTTGTTTCCCGCTACAATTATCTTACCATCGCCCTGTATAGCCATAGCCTCTGCCCTATCTCCTTCAACTGGTGCAACAGATGTAGTGGTGAATCCATTAGTGCCAAATGTATTGTCTAAGGAACCATTACTGGTTAAGCGTGCAACAAAAAAGTCAGTATTTGAAGTGTTAGCATACGTTGAACCAGAAACAATTATTTTCCCGTTACTCAATACCGCTATTGCCATGGCATAATCATTGTTAGCACCAATATTTACATTTGATTTGCCTGCAGTTCCAAAGTCATTATCTAAACTACCATTGGTTTGCAGGCGCAATAATTTTAATTCCGAAGTAGTTCCCGAACCATAACTCACCACTATTTTTCCATCTGTCTGGGGAGCAACAAGACATACATTTCCACCAAAAATAGTCTCAGCAATTACCAATTTACCTGTCGTATTAAAAGCTACATCAAAACTGCCATCTGCATTCAGTTTTCCAATAGCCGGTTGGTTACTGGAAGAACCTCCAATAATAAATTTGCCATCAGCCAGTATTTTTATATCGCTTAAAGTATTGAGCGATACCGGTGCAAAAGAAACAGCAAGCAACTTACCATCAGTATCAAAGGTATTGTCTAAACTGCCATCAGTATTGTATCTGGCTACCACATTGGCATTAAACATATCTGTTCCTCCTGAACCAATAATTACTATTTTTCCATCTGCCTGAATAACCACTTTAGCAGCCGCATCGTTTGAAGTGCCTTGAATATTAGTTGTTACTTTTCCGTTGGTTCCAAAAGTATTATCAAGGGTACCATTGGTGTTTAAGCGAATCAAAGCGATATCTGTATTGTTGGTTATAATGGCTGAGCCAACTACTATCATTTTTCCATCTGCCTGAATAGCAATATCCGAAGCATTGTCTGTTTTGGCATTAAAATCAACAACTACAACACCATCTGTTCCAAAAGTATTATCTAGTTTACCATCGTTGTTAAAACGAACAACACAAAAATCGGTACCATTGGCATCACTCTTGGAGCCTGCTGTTACAATTTTTCCATCGCTTTGAATACTCATACCTTTGGCAGAATAATTCCCTTCAGCTAAGGCAATTCCATTGGTTCCGAAAGTTTGGTCTAATAAGCCATCCTGGCTAAAGCTTAAAAAGGGTAATAATGTTCCAATAATCAGTAATAGTTTTTTCATAATGTTTTAGTTTGATTTGTACGGAACAAAAGTCTAACCTTATTAAAATTTGGTAAATACAGCATATGCTGTATTTTTATGCCAGCCAAATGAAAAAATTAATCATCATTATTCTTTCACTATTTAATCAGGTATTGTTTGCGCAACTACAACGTAACTATACCACCTACAATGTAGACAATGGTTTGGCCCAAAACACGGTATGGGATATTACCCATGATTATAAGGGCTTTTTGTGGATTGGAACTGCTGATGGGTTGAACCGTTTTGATGGATATAAAATGCACCATTACCGCCATGAAACAAATGATAACAATTCTATTTATGGCACTACCGGGTTTAATTTTTACGAAGACTCTTTAAAAAATTTATGGGTTGGACACGACAGGGGTTTAAGCATTTATAACCGGGTGAATAATACCTTCAATAACATTTTTAAAAACCCAAATGGAATAAGCATTATGGGGATAGATAATGATGGAATACTATGGGCAGTATCTGCTGCTAAATACATTTACGGATTTGACCTAAAAACCTTTCAATTAAAACATACCGTTTTTGCAAACCAATACTGGCATAATTCATACGGGGCTCTTATTGCAAGCGTAAAAATAGGGTCTTCCTTTTTTATTGGTTTTTCAAGAAATACTATCCTTCAATTTAAACCTCATTCTTTATCATTCCAACTCTATTCAACCCCTTTTCCAATCAATTCTACCATTCATTCATTAAACGAAAATACGTTTTGCTCATTTTTAGGTAATAAGGCCGCTATTTTTACTGTTGTAAATGACTCTGCAATAATAAGCGTAAAGGAATATGCGAATGCAGATACGGCCTATTACCGTTTTAGTGGAGGTATTGTTTATAATCATAAATTATACGTTGGAGGCCAAGCAGGATTATTTGTATTTGATGCAAAAACCTTAAACTATGAGGAACACATTAGCTCTTTTGAATACAAACAAAATGACGCCTATCCTTATGTTCAAACAGTAAAAAAAGACGACAATGGCAATTTATATATATGCAGCAATGGAGGAGGGCTACATATTTATTCACCTTACAAAAACAAGTTTAAACATTATACAAACAACTCTCCCAAGAAAAGCTTATTCAAATCAATTACTACTACCAACGATGGTAAAATATTTGCGGGTTGTCATGCTGAAGGTTTTACTATTTTTGATTCCAATGGCTATTATGAAACATTTAAGCCTGAAGTAATGGCTCCTAATGCCACCATTCACGGTATGTATAAATTGTCAGAAAATGAGTTGCTACTTACGCATTACAACAGTATTTATAAATACAATATTAAAACAAGGAGTTATAAAAGCATTCCTTTTGATAAGGAGTTTTATGCTATTAACTACCCTTACTTCCAAAAAGTAGGCAATCAACTTTGGCTAAACAGAAATAACAGTGATGATGCGGCTATTTCAGATGTATTTACGGGCAAAAAAATACTTAGTGTTAAAAATAATAATATTACCTGCCATATTAAGTTAAATAGAAACAGTGTTTTATTGGGTACCATAAAAGGCTTGTTTTTGTATGATTTAATATCACAAAAAACAAGCTCTACAAAAGTGCGGGATTTTGTTAAATCAATACTGAGGGCTAGCAATAACAAAATTTACGTGAGTACCATTGTTGGGCTATATGTATTAAACATAAATGGAGCAATTGAAGCCCATTACTCCTCTAATAATGGGTTAAAAAACAATTTTATTTATGGTGCACTAGAAGATAATAATGGTAAAATTTGGTTCAGTCATAACCGAGGTATAAGCGTATTCAATCCTCAAACTGCTGCTTTTAAACATTATGGTGTAAACGATGGTTTGCAAAGCAACGAGTTTAATACAGGCGCTTATTATAAAGATGAAAAGGGGTTGCTTTATTTTGGAGGTGTAAACGGAATAAATGTAATTGATCCAACCATTTTAACTGAAAACAAAAAAGTTCCTCAAATTGCCATCAATGAAATATTGTTAGGTGATATGCCATACAAAAGTGATACAGCCTATAATGAAATGAATATACTTACTCTTTCATACTTAGAAAATACTTTATCATTTGATTTTTCTGCTTTGGAATTTAGCCAACCCGAGGACAATACTTACCAATATAAAATGGAAGGCATTGATGAAAAGTGGATTGAAAGTGGTACCAGGCATTTTGCCCGTTATGCCAACTTACCTCCCGGCAATTATATATTTAAAATACAGGCCGCTAATGGCGATGGATATTGGAATCCACAAGCCCGTGAATTATTTATCAATATTATTCCACCATTTTGGCAACGAACATGGTTTTATGTACTCCTGCTTTTTTTAAGCTTAGTAAGTATTGGAAGTATTGTATCATTTTATATAAACAGACAAAAAATTAAGTTAAAACGAGAGTTAGAAGTACAACAAAAATTGGAACAGGAGCGCTCGCGCATATCGCGCGATTTGCATGACAATGTAGGTGCGCAACTCAGCTACCTTATTACCAATGTAGAGTGGATGTTACAGCACCCCGACAGAATAAACAAAGAAGAAGAGCAGCTACGCTTAAAATCATTGAGCGAGGCCGGGCGCAACGCTATTCTTACCTTACGGCAAACCATTTGGGCCATTAGCCACACCGAATTAACAGTAGAAGATTTTGCTGACAGGTTTAAACAATTTGCTTTGAAAATGATTGAATTTAACAATGGCGTACAAGTACATTTTCAGGAGCACTTTCTGCACACCAAAACACTATCACCGTCAGTAGCACTGAATATGTTTCGTATTTGTCAGGAAGCTTTTAACAATTGTTTAAAACATGCCCAATGCACCATGATTAATATTCGATTTGATAGCAACAGCGATTTTGTATTTACTTTTACCATTACGGATAATGGAATTGGTTTTGATTGGGACGAGGCTAGCCAAAAAGGACATTATGGCCTTATTAATATGCAGGCGCGGGCAAAGGAAACACAAGCGGAGCTTATTATTAAGGCTGAAAAGCAAAAAGGTACTACACTTGTTTTACAACTAAAATAATGCATTTGCTGTATTGATAAACAACAACGGTATGGAGACTTTTGATAATAAAAAAATTCAAATCATGCACATTGCTATTGTTGATGATAAACAACCCAATAGAGTATCACTACAAGAAAAACTAAGCTTCCTAAAAGACATAAACGTTGTTTTTTTGGCAGCCAATGGCGAAGACTTTTTAAACCAGATAAAAGCACAAAAACAAACTATTGATGTGGTATTAATGGATATAGACATGCCCGTAATGAATGGCATAGAAGCCGTAAATATTGCTACCGGTCTATATCCTGATACTCGGTTTTTAATGCTTACTGTTTTTGATGATGATGATAAAATATTTGAAGCCATTAAAGCAGGCGCTATTGGTTATTTATTAAAGGATGAAAATACAGATAAAATTATAGATGCTCTTTGGCAAATAGTAGAATATGGCGGCTCTCCAATGAGTCCGCGTATAGCGCGTAAGGCATTGCAATTATTAATGGGAGCCAAGATAGAAAAGAAACAAAAAGAAGATACCATTCTATCAACCCGAGAAATGGATATATTAAAGGGTTTGGTAGATGGTTTGGATTATAAAGGAGTGGCGGAAAAACTATTTATTAGCCCACATACTGTTAGAACGCATATTACCAAAATATACCAGAAGCTGCATGTAAACAGTAAAATACAAGCTGTTAATCTGGCTGTTAAAAACAGATGGTTTTAAATACAGATAATAGTATTTAGCACAATTCTTAGGTTAGCATCTCTATAATACCTACCTTTCAGCCTTTATTTTTAAAAATTATATTATGACAATTGAAGCAAACAAGGTAGTAACCATTAGTTACAAGCTATCAAACAACAAAACAGGAGAACAAATTGAAGAAACTTCTGCTGACAATCCAATGGTATTTTTATTTGGTGCGGGCTCGGTTATTCCTGATTTTGAAATAAACTTACACGGCAAAAAAATTGGCGACACCTTTGAGTTCTCCATTGAAGCAGAAAATGCATATGGCAATCACCAGCCACAAGAAGTTGGTAAAATTCCGATTGAATCATTCCACAACGAAGACGGTAAACTGGAAGAAGAATATGTATTTGTTGGTGCTACAGTACCAATGACCGACCAGGATGGAAACCAATTACAAGGCCTTATTTTAGACATTACTGATGAGTACGTTGAAATGGACTTTAACCACCCTTTAGCCGGAACTGATTTAAAATTTGAAGGCAAAATACTAAACGTACGCCCTGCTACTGCAGACGAGTTAAGCCATGGCCATGCTCACGGAGCAGACGGACATCACGACCACTAATTATTTATTATAAATAAACAAAAAGAGGCGGACTGAGTTTTCAATCCGCCTCTTTTTTATGGTGAGCATTAGTTTTGCGGAGCTCCATTGGCTATCCATATCATTATTTTCCTGATATTACAATCACTCATTTTTTGCGACTGATCCAATGGCATAGGAACCGCGCCCGGTTTATGGTTAATGGCTTTTGCCACATTACCGTTGTCAACCTCCGCTTTTAAAACGGTATAATCTTCCAAATTATACCCGCTTCCTTTAGTAGTATAAACACTGCTTCCGTGGCAACGTAAACAGTTTTCGGCCAATACATTTTTAATGGTGATACTGTAAGTAACATTTGACGTATCGCAGGTTAAACTATCAACAGGCTGTGGCTTTTCAGGCACTATATTTTTCATTGCATCGTGTTGGCAGGCAAACAGCAACATGGTTAATGCTATCAGTAAAAAAGTTTTCATGCTTACAGTTACGTATAAATGGCCTTTATGGTTTTAATGCTTTGATTTTCTTTTAACAACAACTTCTTTTTCAAATACAAAATCCAAGTTGAACTTGTTACCGTATATGCATTCACAACATTAAACAACACATATATGAAAAAAATAGTACGCTCCATTGTTACGCTTGTATGCTTAACTATAGGTATTAACGCAAGCAAAGCCGACCATTTGGCTGACCGATTAACTTTCTCTGCACGCTTACAACCTGCTCCGGGTTTAACTACTACGGGTAATGGTGTGGCCGCATTTATGCTTAACTCAACCCGCGATACGCTTTATTTTACTATTAGTGCCGCTAAACTAAGCAGTGCCATAACGGGTTACCACATTCACAACAACCGCACAGGTGGCAATGTTATTATTGATTTTGACGGAAAGGTATTGGGTAATACTGTTCGTAGTTTTTTAACAGGTACGCAACTAAGCGGTTTATTAAACGACTTTATTCAAGGCAACTTATATGTAGCGGTGCATACTACTATGAATCCGGCTGTTGAAATTTTAGGCTTTGTTAAGCTGGAATCTGACTGGGGTTTTGCTGCTTCTTTAGATGGTACACAAGCAGGCACAAGTTCAACTGCCATTGGCCACGCTGCCATTAACTTTGGTATGAAAGGCGATACAGCTACCGTACGAGTAGCTACCAACTTAAGCAACAAAATAAACGGTGCGCATTTACATTTTGGTAAAATGGGACAAAGCGGTGGTGTTGCCTTGCATTTAGAAGATTTAATAATGGCTGACAGCATGTCGATGGTTGGTGGTGTTTCTATAGCTCCTGCTGACTGGACTAACTTATTAACTGCGTTAATGGCTGACAGTATTTATTTAAACTTACATACAGCTACTAACCCGGGTGGTGAAATACGCGGACAGTTAAGAAGCTCTAAAAACTTACGTTTTGATGCCTGGTTAAACAGCGCGGCAATTACTACAGGTGGTGGCACTTTAGCTAAACCATCAATGGGTTACGGTGTATCTACCTTATGGTTAAACAACAGCATGGATACTTTGCATTATAATGTGTTTTTTACCGGTTTAACAAGCCCTGCCAATGCTGCTCATTTTCACAATGCAGAAGCTAATATGAGTGGTGGCGTAGTAAAAGAAGTAACTGTAGTAGGTGGTAATATGATTTCGGGTATGTGGACCAAAACAGATGCTACCAATCCCTTAACGCCTATGTTGTTAAGCGAGTTATTAAAAGGTAGTTTATACTTTGTGGTACATACTGACAGCAACCCAGGTGGTGAAATACGCGGACAGGTTTACCGTTTAGCGAGAGAAGGTTTTATAGCTGAATTAAACGGAATGCAAGCCAATACGCCAAGTGGTGCACAAGGAACGGCTGTAGCCAGTTACGACCGCGACCGTACTAACTTACACAGCATGGTGGCATTTGACGGATTACAAGGTACTGTTACTGCGGGGCATATTCACTTTGGCAAAGCAGGACAAGCGGGTGCTGTAGCTATGGATTTGGATCCGTTTACCAACAACGGAAGTTACTTGTATTTAAAAGCCAATAACAACTTTAACAATGCTACTTCTATAGCCATGAGAAGAAACGACAGTACTTATATTAACATTCATACTTCATCATTTGCCAATGGCGAAATAAGAGGTCAGTTAATGCGCTACTACCGTATTTCATCAGCTACTACCGATACAACAACCAGTACAGGTGTGAATGAGAAATTGGTTAATAAAACTTCGTTAAATGTATATCCTAACCCTACTGCTACGCAAACGCAAATAGCTTTTGACAGCAAGGTAAGTGGTTCTGCGACCTTAGTGCTTTATTCAATTACGGGTGCACAGGTGTTAACATTTACACAAGCAGTACAAGTAGGTAATAACAATTACAATATTGATTTAAGTAGCGTAGACAATGGTATTTACTTCATCAACTTATCTATCAATGGTGAGTCGGTAAGCAACCATAAAATAATGAAAAACTAGTTTATCCATTGGTAAGCTAAACCCAAAAAGAGGCGGATTGAAGTTTTCAATCCGCCTCTTTTTTATATGGTGAATCTACTGTTATGTCGAGTGGTATAGAAACATCGTTTTCGACTCCGCTCAAACGGCCCCCATTCAGATACCTGGATAAAACAGATAGCTCTTTAGTTTAAATGGGCGTATTTAGGATTGTGTGTGGTATGCCAATGGTGAAAGAAATCGGCTTGCCGGTTACGGATAATGGTATATTTTTCCTGGTGAAACCTCAGCCACAACTCGGTGTCTTCATAACCCCAGGTGGTGTACTGCTCGTTTAATCCGCCTATTTGCTGATACGCTTGTTTGGTGCTTGCAAACATCCCTTTGCTTCCGTACTGTTCCCATACGCCATTTTCCGGAGCCACTTTAACGGGCTTGTTTTTATACAGGAAAAAATAAATAGGAAACCATACTGTTTTTTTACCTGTGTAGTTATTACATAAGCTCACAATGTTTTGTGGTAATGATAAATCGGCATCGCAAATAAACACAATGGGCGAGGTAGCTTGTGCTACTGCTTTGTTAAAACTATAGGAGCGACTAAAAGCCCTGTTATAGCTGTTAAAAACCAACTTACCTTTCCATTGCTGCCTGATAGCTGCCTGTAGGTTTTCTATATCGTTGGAGTTACAGTCAAAAACGGATAGCTCTATTAGTTCTTTATGGTGTGCCTTATTTAAGCTGGCTAATAAGTTGTTCAGGTAATTGTCGGAACGGTTGTATATACCGGTACAAATGGAAACGGGCTGTAATGGTTTTTTAGGTAGCAGTTGCCTGTATAAAAAAATAAGAATGCCTTTTATATCTGCATACAAAGTATACCGGCTTACTTTACGTTGTGGTGCTTTAAAAACGTACCAAAAAGGAAAACTAATAAAGGCTGGTATTTTACTTTTCAGTTTTTTAACAAGCATAGTATGCGCAAAGTAAAGGAGTCTTCGGTTTTTTAAAAATTTGCCTCTCTTTATTTATCAACTTTGATTTGATATACTTGTAAAATCATCCTGTTAAGCATAAGCAAGCTATTAGGTATTTATTGAACCCATGAGTAATACTGTTAAACCCACTTTATTTAATACTACTGTATTTAATACTTTAGGTAAAATAGTGTTTTACTTGTTTATATTTTTTACCAGCTATTTTACTTCGCGCAGCCTTAGTAAAGCGGCCTTTGGCGAAATTCAATACATCATGCTTATTATTAACTTGTCGTGGTTGTTTTTAAACCTGGGCTTCCCCAATGTATTGGGCCGGAACTTTGCGCAGGCTTTTTTAAACCATCAGGTAAAGGCTTTGCTCCGGCTAATTCAATATGCTTTTTTAGCTATGGGCATTACTTTATGCATAAGCATGGGTGTATTGCTTTACCTGTTTTTAAATAACCTGTCTGTGGTCAATATGGGTATTCTTATCATGCTGGCCTGTTCGCAAATACTGTTAAGCTATTTGCAGGTACTGGTACAAAGTGTGTATGCGTATAAAAAGGTTTTTATTATCAATGTAGTAGTAGCTATTGTTGGTATTGCTTTTTTAATAACGGGTCTTCCGCTTTATGGGGCCGCGGCTTATATTTATACTTATTTGCTGGTTAACTGTTTGCTTTGCCTGGCTTATGGAAGCACTGTTTTTATGGCGGTAAATGGTATGAAGGCTTTGCCTGCAATAAGCAGTTTTGAATTGCCTACTACCAAAGCTATTTATAAAACGTCTTTGTATTTTGGGGTATCGGCTATACTGGCTACTATACTGTGGCAACGTTTTGAACTGAGTATTCTAAAGGAATATATTGATTACAGTGAGCTGGCTGTTTATAGCATTGCATTCTCTGTATTGTCTTTATTTATGGAACCTTTGAAACTGGCTACGGGTTCCCTGCTTTATTATTTTGCAGGCATAGCACACCGGCAAGAACAAGCCTCGTTAACGTTTGAAAGGTTCTTCAGGCACTTTAGCTGGCTGGTTATTTTTATGGGTGTATTTATTTACTTTAATGCGGAGCAAATTGTTACGCTGGTTTACACTTATAAGTATGTGGAGTCGGCTTTGTATTTAAAAATATTGCTGGTGGGTATGGTACCGGGTACCTGTAGTTATGTGCTTATGAATATGCATGTGGGTTTGGGTAAATCAAAGTTTTTACTGGTGCAGGATATTGTTTGTGCTTTGCTGTTTTTAATTGGCTTGTATGTGGGTATACAAAACAATGGCTTAACGGGTGCTGCCTGGGCTAAGTCTGTTGTTGTTTTGCTATCGGTGGCTTTGGGCCTTTGGTATACTTCATTCCGTTTGCAGTTTAAGGTTCCTTACCTGCCTTTGCTGAAGGCTTTGGCGCTTACTTTTTTACTGATAGCTCCTTTGCAGGGTATATTGGAAAACAGTGTTTTATTTCTGCTTGGCAAAGGGGCTTTGTTATTTGCGCTGTATTTTGCTGTATCGTGGCACTTCAATATCATAGACCGGACTCTGGTAAAAGATACTTTAAACCGCAGTAAAAAGGCTTTTACGGGGCTATTGACTCGTTAATATAACCGGCATGTTGTAACCATTGTTTGGTTTGCTGCATACAAGCTTCCCAGGTATAGGGTGCTTCCCAACCCGCCAACACCTCTAGCTCAAACTTTTTATGCGTGCTTAATACCCAGTAAAAGGTAGCATCGGTTTGGTATGGGGGCAATGGTTTATTGCTGCCTGTGTTCCCTTTTCTTTTGGCTAGCTGTTGTTGTATAAAAACAAACAGGCGTTGCGGGAAATAACTTGCGGTAAAGCGACCTGTCTTTAATTTTTTTATGCCGGTTAACAGATTACCGGAGAAAGCATCATCCAGCTCCTCGCTGATGCTTTTGGGGTAAAAGGCTACTTCTTTTATGGGTATGGGTACTTTGCCTAAACAGCTACTTATTTCCGCTATTACTTGCTGCCAGCTTATGTTATTAAACTCTGCCAGGTGATGAAACAATTGTTGCCTGTCACTTTTTATGATGTATTGCACGTAAGCAGTAATATTATCAATAAAGGTAATATTGGAATAACTTTTTGCGGGGCTTAATACGGGTAAGCTCCAGGTAATGGCATCGGCTATGGGTTGTGTCCAGGAATTGTTAGCGGCACCCCAAACATTGCCTAAACGAATTATAGACAATTGGTTAGTCGGAAAGGCCTTTAACAATTGGTTTTCCATAGCTACTTTGGAAAACACGTAGTTGTAATCGGGACCGGTTTTAAGGGCTGTAGGTTGTATGGGTTTATCCAGGCCAAAACCAAATACAGCTATGCTGCTTAAATGGATTATTTGGGTGTGTGTATTGGAGAACTTTTGTATCAAAGCCAACAGGGCTTTATTGTCGTTGGCTATTTTTTGTTGCGTGTCTGACAGGTTATAGGCGGTGTTAATGACTACATCAAAGGTATGATTGCAATCGGCTAAAGGCATATAGGTGACTCCGTTAAGGGGCGGGGTAAGTATAGCCGAACCCCTGAACAAAGCAGTTACTTGATAAAAGGGTGCCAAGGCTTTAACCAAATGCTGCCCCACATAACCGTTGGCTCCTATAATGGCTACTGTTTTCATGCTTTATACAATGTTTCGAGCACCATGCTCAGGTTTATAAAATCAGCTGCTTCTAAAAAGTCGGCTTCCTGCTTTACCAATATACAATCCAGTTCTTGTTTAAAGGCTTCGCTCATGTAGCTGATGCAGCTATGTGCGGCTGATACCACAAAATGTCCGTTAGGGGTGGTAATGCTTATATTGGGTTTTATGCCCAAGGGTACTTCTATGGTACCCAACTCATAATACAGGGTTATTTTATTGGCTAATGGCTCCAGGCGCGATAGCTTTAAGGATACGGGTATATTGTTTATATGAAAAGTATAGGCTACTTCGTGAGCGGGTTCTGTTTTGTCTTTAAAGGCTTGTTGTACGGTACAGTTAATGGGCGTTTTGGTCAAGCCTGTTACGTATAAAAAACTATCTAATACATGGGAGCCGGTATCTAACAGAACACCTCCGTAAGGATTTTGGAATACATAGCCTGAATGGGTTTTATAGCTGAAGCGCCCGCCTTCGCAGAGGGTTGCTTTTAACAGCTTACCTGTCGGGTTATTGGCAATGTATTCTTTGGCCAGTGCTATGCCGGGGAAAAACCTGCGTATATGGGCTACGTATAATTTAGCTTCGTTTTCCGTGGCTTGTTTTACCAATGCTTGGGCATGTTCACGCAAATACACAAATGGCTTTTCGCAAATAATGGTTTTGCCTGTTGTTATCAATTGTTGCAGCAGGTCGAAATGGGTATGGGGTGGGGTGGCTACTATAATGGTGTTTGCCTGTTGCAGGGTGGCCCAGTCAACCTGGTGTACCTGGTGTTCGGTAGCCAGCTGTTGGGCACGTGTGGTATCTATATCGTACAGCCATATGGCTGTAAAGCCTAATGACTTTAATACCCGGATATAGAACATAGCCACTATGCTGCCCGCACCCACTATACCAACTGTTTTACCCATGTTTTAAAACACAAAGTTAAAGGAAACATTGTACACCAAACCTCTCAGGTTACGGTTCAAATCATTTAAGGGCATAAAATAGCTTGCCTTGTTATCAATTAAAACATGTTTTGATTTAAATAACTCTAAACCTAAACTGATATTGGCATTGGGAATAAAGTTACTGGTTTTATCGCCATTGGTATTGCTTATAAAACCGCCTATCTGGTAGCCTGTGTATAGGTTTAAATATTTTCTTTTGCCTCTGCCAAAATGTTTGGGGTAAAAGTCCTGCCCAAAATTTAAAAAGAACATTTCGCGTATGCGGCCTGTATCCTGGTCGTTGGCTTTTGCATCCTTATACACCCCTAATGTAAAATAGCTTTTGCCACGGGTAAATAAATACTTACAGGCAAAGCTCTGGTACAGGCTTGAGCTCTGGCCGGGCTTAGGGTTTTCTACAAATAAAAAACCTGTTTCAAAACCGGGCATGTTTACAAAGGATACGCGGCCTGATGAGTTGGGGGTGCTTATTTCATCGTATATGCGTACGTTCACCAATACGGTTGAGTCGTTGTTGGCATACTCGCGCAGCGATTTTTTTAACCTTTTTATGTTGCGCTCTGCTTCCTGCACTCTTGACTGGTAATAACTGGTTTCTTTTTTTTCTAACAGGGCATTTTCGAGTTTCTCTTTGTTTTCTTTGAACGATGCTTCTTCTTCGGCCAGTTCGTCTTCCATCATTACTTTTCTATCCCTTGTATTTTCTGCATTGTAGTTGTTCTCGGTAATATAACCTATTTTTTTTCCCAGTGAGTCTAAAGCAAACAGTTTGGTTTTATCTAACTCAAACTCGCCCAATACTACATATTCGTTTTGCTCGCTGCGTATTAATTTGGTGGCATAATGGGCTATAAATACATCCAGTGCTTCTTTGGACTCTTTTAGTTTGGGGGTATAAATGGTGAGTTTTTTATTGAGCTTATAGGTTTGGCTATAGCTGCTATTAAGCCCTAAAAAAAGGCTTACCAACGCTAAAAGTATATTTCTTTTCATTGTTCAGGGGTTTATGTTACAGGTATGGGGTTTCAATGTTTTTGCAATATAATTCTCCCTGCGGGTTTAGCAATTATTGGTCCAAAAAAGTTGATTGGTTTATAGGTTGAATGGTTAACGGGTTGTTTAGGGGTAAACTGTTGGATGGTTAGAATGGCTGTATTGTTAAATGGTTATATTGCTACAGCCTTTATTGGTTCTTCCTTTATTAGCACGAGCGGACGCTCGCGCCAGCTATCATACTATAGAAAAAAAGGCCTGCCATATGGCAAGCCTTTTATATTATAACATAAAGTTTATGATGAGTCCCAGAACTAATATGGTACCAAATACAATGGCCATAATCATATTACCTCGTGACTGTCTTTTATCATCGGTCATAAGTGTATTTATTAATAGGTGAATAATGAAGAAAATAAGTATACAGGCTTTTAGCCTGCTGATTAACTTATGGTCTACAATCTATACACACAGAAAAAAATACGTTCGGGAAAATGTATATAGGCTTTTATTTTACCATTGTACAGTTGTAAAAAACCATATTGACAGGATGAAAAAATGGTCTTTGCCTGGTGGTAAACTAATTGTTCGGGTTTTGACCGGTTACCTGTTTGTACGCTGAACGGTCGCTGTAACTGAACGCCTGCACTGTGTTCGAAAGCGGATATTTTTAGTATGGCTGCGGTTAGTTGTGGCTGTGCTTGCGTTGCAGAAACGGAAACGGTTTGTAAACGGGTTTGCCCCGCATACAACACAACAAGCGCTATGAAAGCGATGCTTATACGTACTATGTATTTATTCCATTTCAACAGGGCAATAATACGAAATTTGTTGGATTGGTGGTGATGTTGATTGGTTTATAGGTTGGATGGTTAAAATGGCTGTATTGCTACATGGTTAAATTGTTGTTATAACATGAGCGGGGGTAAGCGGGAATATATCGGTTTGTATATTGGGGTCATGGTGGATTGGATTTTGGTGTTTTGTGCCTGGTTTTTTATTACAGAAAAGTGCTTTTTTGTAGGGGTAAAAATGGGTACAGCCAGAACGAACCCAGAACGAAGGAAGAGCGAAGGGTGAAAAACGGAAAAATGTGGGGATTTTGATACATTTTTATCAATATACTTTTGGGTAATATTATTTTTTTATGTGCCTCGTTATAGGTATTAAATTAAAAACTTAATCATATGGCACATGTCAAAAAAAACCTGATCACTAAAGGTTTGAGCGGAATATTAGGCGGAACGCTTGTATTTCGTAATGTGGGAGAAAAAACGGTCGTAGCAGTTACTCCATCTACCACCAAAGAGGCCAGTCCGGCTCAAAAGAATCAAAGGGAGAAATTTCAGCAAGCTGTTTTTTACGCGAAGGCGCAAATGGCGGACCCTGTTAGCAAGGCGGAGTATGAATCGCATGCGGGGGAAACGGGTGGCCCGAGTGCTTACAATATTGCGGTGGCTGATTTTTTCAGTGCCCCTGATATTGTGGAGATTGATTTAAGTAAGTACCTGGGTAAGAAGGGCGACACCATACGCATTCGGGTAACGGACGATTTTAAGGTTAAATCGGTGGGTGTGGAAATAAGCAATGACAAGGGCTCTGAAAAGGGTAATGCGGTGATGCAGGATAATAAGCTGGACTGGATTTATACCACCACGGAGGATAATGCAAGTGTGGTGGGGAATAAAATTGTGGTGAAGGCTTATGATATGCCGGGCAATGAAACGAAAGAGGAAAAAACGTTGTAAGGGGGTTGTTTCATGATTTAATAAAAAAAGGGCTTCGCTTTGTGCGGGGCCTTTTTTGTTTGAGGAGTGTGATTGACGGGTTTTTGGGTTGATTTGGTTACGGGTTGTAGATTTTTTATTTTACGTCTCTGGTCGCTTAGCGATGTTTTAACTTCAGACTGCTGATAGTTGCAGTCACTCTTGAAAACTTTTTGGTGAAGAACACCAACAAGGGCGAAGTTGCTTTTTCGCATTGCAAATGCTTAAAGTAACTGAGTGCGGTTTGCAAAACCGCACTGGCTCTTAGTGGCTGCATATCCGTACTGGCGGGACACCAACCGAGGACAAAATTGATGCATTTACTCAATAACACTCGCATGAATTCCTAACTGGTTTGAATCATTTAAAATAATGTTTGCTTTATCTTCATCAAACTCTATTTCCACAATTAACCCATCAATAATTTTTTCTTTTATGAGCTTTGCTTCTATTAAACTAATTCCACCTGTATTATGTAATAGTTCAATAAAACTAATTGTTTTTACTCCGATATCCCAACCGTAAAATCTTATTTTTTTCATAGTTATTTATTCTTTTTTGCCGTTGTTGGTGTTCTTCACCAACAACTCATTTATACTTAATTTCTTTCTCACGAAGCTACAGCACGATTTTCAAATAAACATAAAATAGCTTACGAAAACACCTCTTTACTTAGTCGGATTGGTGAGGACACCAACCGAAGACAAAACCTACAAGTTTGGGCTTGTAAGGTTCTCTGTTGTTATGCGCATTGCAAATGCTTATAGTAGCTAAGTGCGGTTTGCAAAACCGCACTGGCTCCTAGTGGCGGCATATCCGTACTGGCGGGTTTTGAACTTTGTATATGACTTACGTTGGTATTTAAAACAAACTTTGCAACGATATAGTTGGGTGGCTTTATAGTGTCCTTTTTTTATACAAACTCCTTTACAATATTGGCATTTCATTATTTCTTAGGTGATAAATGGTACACTAAGAAAATACAAACCCAGTAATAATGCTTCCTAACAAGTTTATAAAATAAAAAAGAGGAATAAATATTCCTCTTTTTTATAAGCTTTCGAATTGCTTAATTCTTGTTTGTCAACAACTTAAAAGCAGAACGGAGTTGAGAGTGATAAATGGTACACTACCACCCCCATAAATAATTACCAGCTTCATTTGCATTATAAGTTACTCCATCTATTTCTAAAAGCTGATTCCTGTCAATACCTAACAGTTCATATGCTTTATTTTTAAAATCAAGTTCTCTACCAGAACCTTTAAAAGCATTTGATTCTTTTGCTGTAGCACCCTCAACATTTCCCTTATATACATCATGAATAATGTATTCAGCATAACCAATAAGTTTTGCTACATCATCTTTAGTTAGGGTTGTAACTCCGGAAAAATCTCCAACCTTATTAACTCCGTCATCTCTTCCTTCCAAAGTATTATAGCTATTTGCAGTGTATAGTCTATTTGCAAGTTGAATTTTAAATACTTCTTCTCTAGGTGCTTTTGCATTTAAAACGATGATTCTCGCATCTATTAATTGGAGTTTTGGTTGTCCTGACTGGAAAATAAATGTTGTCTGAACTTTCTCTAATCCTTCCATATCAATATTTCTTATTACATCATTTTCCGCAAATGCATAGGTAGAATTCCAAGGAAATTCTTTTGATAGAGGATCAACACTCAAAACCTACCTAATCGATTATTATAAATCCTAAAACCATAATCCTGTGTTTGGGTTTCATTATCATTCTCCTTACCATTAAAGCCGAAGCGGTATTTAATATTAGGAGCAGTATAATTTCTACCAGCCAAAGGCGCACCAAATGCACTATAATCATTTGCACTCACTACATCAGCTATATAACTTGTTACTACACTACTTGAGCATTGCTGTATTTTTTTATCAGACACGACTACTAAAACATTCCCTAAATGGTTAGTTAATTCGTAGCGTTTAGCACCACGTTGTATATCAAATAAAGTATAGCTTGGCGTTAAATGAATCACTTTGATTTATTTTTTGCTTTGGCCCTAGGTCCTTTAAATCTTTTGTGAAGTAATATAAAAGACTCATCCATATCAGATTTATCTAATGAATCAATTTTATTTACAACTCTA
>CAYTWI010000060.1:0-21372 GCA_964442045.1 uncultured Bifidobacterium sp. | reverse complement strand
GGTTAAAAATCTGTCTAAAAAACTTAGTTTTTTTCTTTCTACTACCGGGGCACAATTATTTGCTGTCATATTTTTCTATTTATTAACAGCAGTTACCGCCTGGTTTACAAGTATTTTGGGTTGTCATTTCAGCTAGATTTACTTTTAGTTTATCTGTCGGAATTCCGCAACTGTCAGAAGCCAAACAAGCTGTTTGTTTCGATACCAATACAAAGTTTTTACCATTAAATTCCAAATCGTATTTACCAATGGTGTCCGACTGATACTCAACTTCAATTGCTAAATCTTCCATACCTAATTTTTCTTCTGAAAGTTTAATAATGTTGAGCAATTTTTGCGGTTTCAATCGGTGTTCAAAATCGTTTGCATCCCACAACTGAAAGTTTGCTACTTTCTCATTTCTGATGGTTCCACCACAGTCAATAAAGTGTTTGCTTACCACACCCACTTCTGTTACATGGAAATGTTCGGGAACAAAAGTTCCGTTTTGAAGTTCAAAATTTACTGTCTCCACAGTACTTAAGTATTTTTTTATGTCAGATAATTTCATTTTGTGTTTATTTTTAAGTTAACAACAATTGTTTTTCTTCTTTTCTAATTTGGTTGAAATAGTGGCAAAATAGTTTTGCAATTTTTGGAATGCTTTTTCATCAATACAATAACAAATAGCATTCCCCTCAATATTGCCTTTAATAAGGCCTGCATTTTTAAGTTCCTTTAAGTGCTGCGAAACTGTTGGCTGTGCCAATGGCAATTCATTTACTATATCACCACAAATGCAAGCATCAACCTTTATTAAATACTCTAAAATAGCAATGCGTGCAGGATGACCCAATGCTTTTGCAAGCGTTGCAATACTGTTTTGTTTATCGGTAAAATGTTCTGTTTTTGTAGTGCCCATTTCTTTATAGTAATATTGCAATATTACGATAAAGATTTAAAACTACAAATTTTATTTAAAATAAGGCACTTGGGTCTGACTTATTGAAAGAGTATTAGTAGTAATTTAGAAATGTGAAGCCTTTATCAGTCTGTTGCAATAATTTCATGCCTTCCTGTTTATCCAATCATTGTAAGTCATTTCAAACTTAATTTCACCTTTTCCATGTGTACCAATTTCTCTCCAACCAGCATTTCTATAAAATGTTTCAGCCCTTGTTTTTGGAGAAGTACCCAACCAAACAGTATCGCTTGTTTTTGTAAAATACCAGTCTATCATGATGTCGTGTAATTGCTTGCCAATTCCCAGCTTTTCAAATTCGGGTTTTAAAAAAAGCGCCCAAATATTATTGTCTTTTAGGTCAACAATAGAGAAACCAACTATTTCATTGTTCACTTCACACACCCAGCCTTTACCTCTTATGGTCATAAACTCTTTGCAGTCTTCGTCTGTCACCAAGTTAGGGTTCGATAGCATATTTTCCTTTACTGCATTTCTTACTATTTGTATTTGTTTTATATCGTCAATATGAGCTTCTCTAATGTACATTTTTGTTTTATTTTTTGTGCTAATATCCCATTCTCAGTTTATCTGTCAATTGTTTTTTGCTTATGAAATCGGTAAAAGTATTTGAGTATACAATCCTCTCTCCTATTGCATATTTCAATCGGCAAGTCGTTTTAAAATCGCCTTTATAACGAATTAGTTTAGCTAGTAACAATGATGGGGCTCAACCACCACATTCCTTGCTCCTGTAGTACAAGAATATTCTATTGGCGTTTCAATATCAATCCAATTACCTTGCTCATCTCTGGCTTGCCTTACAATAAAACCCAATTCGCTAAACCGTCCAAGATAAAAAAGTGAGTCGCACAAATTGTAAACAAACACTGCAAAACAATTAAATGATTTTGTTGAGTCAATAATTTCTTTGTTTTCCTTTTCATTATAATGTAAATAGTAAACTTTATGTGTTAAAGAAAATGCGGTATCAACCCTTATACTCATTTTTAAGCTATCTGCCCAAGCAACATTTTTAAATTTACTATAATCTTTTTGTACAGAATTGTAACTTGATATATGGCTTTCTCCTAAACGAATCGTATCCATTGGCTTTCCAATATAATAAATTGGATAATAGCCATACCTTTCATTTCTGTCGTACTGCCATAAGTTCTTAGTTGGTTCTATAGAATCTACAATAACTATGTGTCCATTCGTTTGCATTACCAAACAAGCTCTATCATCATGACAAGAAAAAAATCCAACTATTAATATTAGTTTGAATATAGAAGGTCTAACTTTAGTTAAAAATAGCATTTTGTACACTACCTATTGAATTACAAAGATACTCGTATGGATTATTTATTCAACGAATGCTATACACTCCTAATGTTTCACAACTCAATACTTGACCATTGAATCAACAAAATGTGTGCGTTTTATCCTTAATTATTGTGACGTTACTCATTTTATAGTACCTCTTTTACACCCACCTTCGGGGTAACAATCAAAAAACAAAAACATGGAAAACAAGAAACACGTATCAGCACTCCACTCAGAGAGAATAGAATGGTTAAGTACCTTACAATTTTTTAAAGATGATATTCAATCATTGCAAAACAGATTGGAAGAAATAGTAAAAGCCAATACAAAAATGGAAATAACGGCTATGGCTGAAAGTTACCAAAACCAATTCATCAGACAATTGGAAGTAAATGATGAATTAAGGCACAAAATAAATGCTGCCGAAGTAGCATTTGCTAGTGAAGAATCGAAAAATCCCGTTGCCACAGATCATAAGCTGGCTCCGGACCATGTTGAACTAAGAGACGAAGTAGACACTTATAGTAATTTATTTAAATCGCTTCGTAACGATTTCAACACTTTTGCGAGTAAAACACTATAAATTATTAAAGCCTATAAAAAACCTTGGTGAATCGAATTTACCAAGCTAGAGTTAGCGCACGCCCGTGGCGTGTGCTATTCTTAATTTGTGCAGTAACTAATGCTGGTTTTGCGTAAGAAGAATAAGCAATTGTTATCGTAATAATAATTATTCCGATTATATTTTAATTCCTTGTTTATTCATAATTTGGTGTTTGGTTTTAAATGATTTCAACCTGCAATAAAAAAGCCCTCTATACAATCCGTACAGAGGGCTTTTTATCAGTTAACATAATTAACCTAAATTGGTATAAACTTTTACCACATCATCATCTTCCTCTATTACATCCAATAAAATATTAAACTCCGCTTCCTGCTCTTCTGTCAATTCTATAGGTTGTGTTGGTATACGTTGTAATTCTGCATTCACTATTTCAATTTTTCTTTCCTCTAAAGCGTGTTGCATTTTACCAAAATCAGTAAAGCCAACCGATAAGTTAAAGTAACCTTCATCATCTACATCCAGCTCTTCCAAACCCGCATCAATCATATCCAACTCAAACTCTTCTGCATTAATACCTTCACTTTTTATTCTGAAAATACCTTTACGTTCAAATAAAAACTCCAATGAACCGCTTACCAGTAATTGTCCGCCTTTTTTATTGAAATAGCTGCGTAAATTACCTACTGTGCGCGTTGGGTTATCGGTAGCTGTTTCTATAATCATAGCTACGCTATGCGGGCCTTTACCTTCGTAAATAACCTCTTCAAAATCTTTATCCTGTTTGCTGGTTGCCCTTGAAATGGCTGCATCAATATTGGCTTTAGGCATATTGATGGCTTTTGCATTCGCTATAACAGCACGTAAACGCGAGTTACTATCAGGGTCGCCAATGCCACCGCCTGCTTTTACGGCTATAGCTATTTCTTTACCTATTTTGGTAAAGGTTCTACTCATTTTAGCATATCTGGCAAACATTTTATGTTTGCGCTTTTCAAAAACTCTTCCCATATAATAAATCCAATTTTTAAAGCGTGCAAAATAATATTTGCAAACGCATTATCAAACTACCCGGCTACCAAATCTTTTTTTGCTTGGCAAATAAGCCTATAGTACCAAATACATAAATATAAATAACAAATAAAATATCGAGCGGAATAATAAACCAAGTAAGGTTTTGGTATTTTAATTTCTTAAAGGCCAGAAAATAAATAACTGACTGGATCAACAATTTAAATACATAAACACCCAACAGTATCTGCCACAAATAGAGGTCGGTTATAAACAGGCCTATTAACGACACATAAAACAATAAGCTGGCAGCATAGAAACCTCCCAGTAACATTTTATGTTCAGCCTTGTAATATTTACCGGTGGTATTGTGCCTGGTTTTTTGCTTAACCCAATCTCCAAATGTTTTTTTACTTTCGGTATATACAAAACTATCAGCATCCAATTGTATAGCAGTATTGCTGTTGTTGGCAGCTTTGTTTACAAACAAATCATCATCACCACTCATAATATGCTGGTGCGAGGCAAAACCTTTTTGTTTAAAAAACAACTCTTTAGTGTAAGCCAGATTACGCCCAACTCCCATAAACGGATTTAAACGGATAGCGGCCGAAAAATAAAACATACCGGTAATGGCATTTTCAAAACGGGCTACTAAATTAATAAAAGTATTTTGGGCAGTATAAGGCGAGAAACCCAATATGATTTGTTTATTAGGCGTAAACTTTTGTGCCATCAATGCCAGCCATTTGTTGCTGGCAGGTTTACAATCAGCATCGGTAAATAATAAATTATCGTATTGCGCAGCTTTAATACCAATAGTTAAAGCAAACTTTTTACCCGTAGGGTATTTTTCCTGCTCTTTTAACTGGCTTATTTTTAAGTGAGGATAAACCTCTTGATAATACTCTAATAACTTCTGACTTTCGTCCCAACTGCAATCATTTACTACTATTACCTCAAAGGTCGGGTAATCCTGCTCTAAAACTGCTTTTAAATTTTTTTCTAAATTCTTGTACTCATTGCGTGCAGCAATAATAACTGACACCGGTGCCTGCTCATTGGTAAGCATTTGGTTAGGCTTATAAAAACTTAATTTAGCAAAATAAAAAAAGTAATAATACAAAAGTACCAGCAAACTTACTGCCAGCCCCCCTATAAAAATACTATTTAAAAAGTTAAATGATATATCCATGAGCCGCAAAAGTAACAGCTTAACAAGCCTAGTTAACCCCAAATTTTAAACAATGTGTTGATTGTTAACCCCACTTACACATAAAAAAGCCTGTTAAAGTATTATCTCTAACAAGCTTTTTCTTGAAAAATGTGGATACTTTAATACCCGAATATATCCGTTAGGCTTACTTCCACTAACTTACCATATTTGGCCAGACCATTTACATCTACTTTTTCTTTAGAAGCCACTATCGTATAAAAATAAGGTTTTCCTACATAATACGTTTTGTAAAATGCATCTAAATCAGTAAAGCTCATTTTATCCATTTTTTCATAAACATCTTTACGCATATCGTAGTTAACACCTAATTTCTGGTTGTTTACATAACTGAAAATAATGTTTTCATCATTTACTCTTTCTGTTTCAATACCGCTTTTTATAGAAGTTTTTGCAGCTACAAAATTAGCTTCGGTATGCGGTAAAACATTCAACAGTTCATTCATAGCAGGTATAGCTTCATTTATTTTATCCGCTTGGGTACCCACATAAGCAACAGTATAATAAGGGTCAGCTTTTTTACTAGGGCTTTGAAAGTAGCTATAGGTTGAATAAGCCAAAGCCTTGCTCTCGCGTATAGTTTGAAAAACAACACTACTCATACCACCACCAAAATACTCGTTAAACAACTGTGCTGTAGGCACTAAACTAACATCAAAACTTTTGTTAGAATTATGCAACCAGGTAACCTCAGCCTGTACCATTTTGTAGTCGGTAAAAAATACCGTGTTCTCATTGGTTTGGTTACGGGTAAACTTAACCGCTTCAGGGTATGGCAGTTGTTTAGCGGGTACTTTATGGAAAGCAGTTAAAGTTTGTTGTAAACCGCTAACAGAACGAGGACCGAAATAATAAATGGTGTGTTTGTACTGATTTATTTTTTTTATGTAGTTTTCTACCAGATCACTTGCTTTCAACTGCTTTAACTCATCAGCCGAAAGAATATGTGTTGATGGGTTTTTAGCCCCATACATTGCATAAGCAGTTAAAGCTCTTCGGATAGTTGCTTTATTTAACTTAGCATCAGCACGGCCTTTTAATAAACGCTCAATATAATCATTTAAAGCTTTTTCATCAGGCTTGGCATTAGCCAGTAAATTTTCGAATAACTGAACAGAAGCTTCAAAGTTCTCATTTAAGCCGCTTAAGCTTACATATACCTGCTCATCGCTGGCAGAAACATTAAAATCACAAGCCAGTTTAAAAAACTCTTTGCTTATTTCCTCGCTGCTCATTTTATCCGTTCCCAGGTATTGTAACAAATTAAAAGCAACAGGTAATTTTAAATCGTTAAACCTGCCCATATCCAGTACGTAATATAATTGAAACAAATCATTGTCTCTGTTCTGTACATAATAAATAGGCGTTTTTTCTTTTGATGTGGTAATGGTTAAATCCTTTTTATAGTCAACAAAACGCGGCTTGATGTTATCGTTTGGCATTTCTTTAATTTTGGTAACAAATGCCGAAACATCATCACGGTTTAAATCAACAGGTGTTATAGCGGGTTTAGGCACTTTTACTATTGATTTATCTTCGCCTTTGTTTTTATTAATTACCACATAATCGTTAGTGAAGTATTTATTGGCAAAAGCAACTATTTCAGCTTTGGTAATACTGTTTAAGTTGTCAATCATTCTTACCGCATCTTCCCAGTTACGACTCAAGGTAAAAGCATCAAGCATGGCATACGCACGCCCCTGGTTACTTTTTTGCTCTTCAATTTTCGATATTTTTAAATTAGAGATAATTGCTTTCAATATTTTTTCATCAAAATCACCTTTCTTAATTATATCAATCTGAGCCAATAACAACTGGCGTACTTCATCCAGTGACTGACCTTGTTTTGGCTTACCTGTTAAAAACAAAATGCTGTAATCGTGGTTTACCCATGGACTTGATGAAGCTGACAATACTTTTTGCTGCTTAATTAAATTCAGGTCAATTAAACCTGCCTTTGAGTTAGCCAATATCATATCGCACATAGTAAGCAGTAACTCTTCCTTGGTACCAGAACCCGGCAACCTATAACCAATCATTAAATTTTCCGCATCAGGTCCGTATATATTTACTACAGTTGGTTCATTATTCGTATTTTCAACCGGACTGTTAAATACAGGTACTGCTTTGGCTTGCATGTAACCAAATTTTTCATCAATCATGGCTACTGCTGCATCAGGGTCAACATCACCACTTAAAACAATAGCCATATTATTAGGCACATAATAACTATTGAAATAATTCCTGATTTTAACCAACGAAGGATTTTTTAAATGCTCTACCGTACCAATGGTTGTTTGTGTACCATAAGGATGTTTTTTAAACAAATTACCCAATAAAGCTTCATATACTTTTCTGCTGTCATTATCTAAGCTAATATTTTTTTCCTCATACACTGCCTCCAACTCCGTATGAAACAAACGTAAGACAGGCGCCCGGAAACGCTCTGCTTCAATAGTAACCCATTTGCTCAGTTGGTTTTGAGGAATATCGTTTACATAAACTGTTTGCTCCAAACTGGTAAATGCATTGGTTCCTTGTGCACCAATGGTTGTCATCATTTTATCATACTCGTTGGCAATGGCAAAAGTACTGGCAACCCCACTTACCGAATCTATCTGGTGGTAAATAGCAGTTCTTGTTTTTTCATCAGTGGTTTTATTATAAACTTCGTATAAAGCATCTATTTTATCCAACTGTTTTTTTTCCTCTTCCCAGTTTTTAGTGCCATATTTATCGGTTCCTTTAAACAGCATATGCTCCAAATAATGGGCTAACCCTGTGTTATCGGCAGGGTCATTTTTACTACCCGCTTTAGTTGCAATAAAAGTTTGGATGCGTGGCTCCTTTTTGTTTACACTAATCATCACAGTTAAGCCATTTTGCAGCTTATAAGTACGCACACCCAATGGATCATTAGCCACAGTGGTATACGTATATTTTCCGTTAGCGGAAGTTTTTTGTAAAGTTACGTATTGAGGTGAACTAGCAGCCTGTTTTACATTACTATTGTTTTGAGCAATAGACTGTAAACCTGCCAATAAAGAAAGTGCAAATACTATTTTTTTCATTATGCTGTAATACTGAATTTTGAATTGAGGCGCAAGTATATACTTAAACTCAATAAATGCCTCGTTTTTTTTACAAATGGAAGTCTACGCCTTTTGGCAAACAAGCATCCGGTCGTTTCCATTAATATCTTTTATTACCTTTACTTCTTCAAATCCTGTACTGCGCAACATTTCAGCCGTTTGCAAACCGTAATCCTGATGAATTTCAAAAAACAAGTAACCTCTTTTTTTTAAACACTTTTTTGCATAATCGGCAATGGCAATATAAAACTGTAATGGGTTTTTATTGGTAACAAAAAGTGCTTCATGTGGCTCAAAATGAGTTACATTATTTCCCATATCTTCCAGTTCATCCAATAAAATATAAGGAGGATTACTTACTATCACATCAAATATTTCATTGTTCAAAATGTCAGATGGATCCAGAATATCATCCACACTGAAATTAACTTCGGCACCTAAATCAGATGCATTTTTAACAGCTAAATCCAATGCCTCCGTACTTTTATCAATAGCATAAACTTTTAAATAAGGTAAAGCCAATTGTAAACTAATGGCAATGCAGCCACTACCTGTTCCTATATCTATTAATTTAATTGACTTTTGCGAATCATTATTTTGTAAAGTATTAATTACCAGCTCCACCAGTTCTTCCGTTTCGTTACGCGGAATTAAAACCTGTGGTGCTACTTTAAATTGATGACCATAAAACCACGCATAGCCCAATATATACTGAACAGGCTCCGCCTGTAACAAACGACCCAAAATGGCTTCTAAAATATTTTCTTCACCTTCCGTTAAATACTTGTTAAGCAGTTTAATTTGATGCGGTTTAATCAATAATACCTCCTCAAAAACCCAATTAGCTATACTTTGCGCTTCGCCCGGCTCATACAATTGCTGTAGTTGTAAATAATATTGATTATAATAATCCTGCAAAATCATCAGGCGCAAACTTACCTACATTTTATATAATTGACACGCTTTAAAAACAGACGGTTTAAAATTATTCATTTAATTTGCACCACATTCATGAACCACCAACTTTATATGCAACGTTGTATTGAACTAGCCCAAAACGGAGCAGGTTCAGTATCGCCAAACCCAATGGTCGGATGTGTAATAGTGCATAACGAGATAATTATTAGCGAAGGTTGGCATCAACAATTTGGTCAGGCCCATGCCGAAGTAAATGCCATTGCATCCGTAAAAGACAAATCATTGCTGAGTGAAGCCACTTTGTATGTAAACCTTGAGCCATGCAATCACTTTGGTAAAACCCCACCATGCGCTGACTTAATTATACAACACCAAATCAAACAAGTAGTGGTTGGTATGGTTGATCCATTTGAAAAAGTGGCAGGCAATGGCATCAGCAAATTACAGGCAGCAGGCATAAATGTTACAGTAGGTGTATTGGAAAATGAGTGCAAGTTTTTAAACAGGCGTTTTATTAAATTTGTTACCCAACATAAACCATACGTTATTTTAAAATGGGCACAAACCCATAATGGTTATATTGCGCCTGATGCCAATAAAGTAAGTGCCGAAGAGTTTGAACAGCAAAGACACATTACAGGTTTTACCATTCAAAAACTGGTACATAAATGGCGTACCGAAGAAGATGCTATTATGGTTGGTACTAATACTGCACTATTGGATAATCCTGCATTAAATGCAAGAGCATGGCATGGTAAAAATCCCATCAGGATTGTTATTGATAAAACTTTACGCTTGCCCGATAGCTTAAAATTATTTGACAAAAGCATACCTACCATCGTATTTACGGAGCAACAAAAAGAATCAAGTCAAAACCTAACTTTTATACAGATAAACTTCTCCGAAAACTGGTTTAATGATGTATTGGCACACCTTCACGAAAATAAAATCCAGAGCTTAATTGTAGAAGGAGGCAATCAATTACTCAACACCATAATTGATGCAAAGCTGTGGGACGAAGCCATTCAGTTTATTTCACCCAAAACCATAAACGATGGAATCAAAGCACCGTTTATAAATGGCATCAATTACCAATCGGATACCATTGATGGAGTAACAGCAAATTGGTTATTAGCTCACCAAAATTAATTTCACACAATAGCACTTTTATAAAGCTCAATGATTTTTTTACTACTCAGTATACTTGCATCAACCATTACCGTTAGTTTCTTTAAAATTTTCGAAAAAGTGGGTGTTAACACATTACAGGCTATTATTTTCAATTACCTGACCTGTGCTATTCTCGGCAACTTAATTGACAGTGCACAGGCCGTTATAACCACCTCATTCTATAACCAGGAATGGTTTAAGTACACGCTAATTTTAGGTTGTTTATTTATAAGTATATTTTTTGCCATTGGCCAAACAACCCAAAAAATGGGTGTTTCAGTAAGTATGGTTTCGGCCAAGCTATCCGTGGTTATACCTATTGTATTTGCATTGATTATGTATAAGCAAAACCTGGTTCCTATTCAAATACTGGGCATTATACTCTCTTTACTTTCCATTTACTTTATTAGCAAAAAACAAAATACCAACAGTACAAACCAGGGAACATGGCTTTTGCCGTTAATTGTATTTATAGGCAGTGGTTTCATTGATACCATACTTAATTTTATGCAAACCCATTTTATACCAGCCACCAGCGAATCGCATATAATTACTACCACTTTTACAATGGCCTTTGTTATTGGATTTATTTACCTTCTTTACCTTGTTATTTTTAAGCAGGAAAAAATTAAGCTTAAAAATATTTTTTGGGGATTTTTACTTGGCCTACCCAATTATTTCAGTATGCTTTTTTTAGTAAAAACATTGAGTTATTACGCTACCGAAAGTGCAAGTATATTCCCTATTAACAACATAGCAATTGTTACTGCAAGTACATTAGCAGCCGTTTTATTCTTCAGAGAGAAACTAAACAAGCAAAATGTAGTAGGTTTGAGCCTGGCAATAACTTCTATTATTCTCATTTCATTCCATCAATACATTGGACTTATTTTCTAACGACACCTATTATACTATTGGTCAACAACCCACTCAGGGCGAGTTTAAAGACAAAGGCAGCAAATTTATCGGGCTGACTTTTCACGTTAAAACCGAAGACGAAGCCAAACAAATTATTAAGCAGTTAAAAAAAGAGCATGCTCAAGCCAATCATCATTGCTGGGCATTAATCTTAGGTGCACAGAAAGAGTTTCAAAAAAGCAGTGATGACCGCGAACCTGCCAATACAGCCGGCAAGCCCATATTAAGAGCCATACTGCAAAAAAATGTAACACAAACGCTTGTAGTAGTAGTCCGCTATTTTGGAGGTAAGCTATTAGGTGTACCGGGTCTTATCAATGCCTACCATGCAGCTGCTGCAGATGCTTTAAATAAAGCTACTATCATTGAAAAACAAATAATAGAGCAATACCAGCTGGAAACAGATTATTTGCTGCATAATGCCATCTATAAAGTTAGCAAACATTTTACAATAAAAATTTACCAAACAGATAACTTTAACCCAAACTTATTTACATTTGAGGTTAGAAAATCGAAAGCCGATGAAGTTATTAAGCAACTGAACGATGCAGGAATAACGCAAATAAAATTTATCCAAATCCTATGAAAAAACTGTTTACCGGTATCACGCTATTGTCAAGCTTATTTATACAGGCACAACAAAACAATTGCAGTAACTATATTAAACAAAAAACTGCCACATTAAGTATACCCGAAACAACAGTAAGTAATAACCTAACAGCCAGCAAAATGGCCTTACCTATGAACGAAGTAGCCAGGCAAATTTTACTGAATACCATACCTGAGTTACAACTGGATAATGTAGATATAAAACTGCAACACGCTTACCAAAGTTTAGTAGGTACCCATTACCAGTTTATACAAACCTACTTAAACAAAGAAGTATACCAGTCCAATATAAAAATAGCACTTAACAGCCAGGGTAAAACAATTAATATACTCAATAACCTATCCGATTTACGTAATATAAAAGCCAACAACACCCAATCATTAACAGGCAGTGAATTGTGGATGTTTGATGGAAATAAATTAATAAATGCAAACAAAAAAATAGTTGGCAATACCGAGCAGATTATTGATCAAAACAACAATATACTTTACCAGCAAATTAAAAGCTTAAACAAAGGCCCGGTTGATACCAATGTTACCGTAAAACTATTTAATCCAGATCCACTTTCAACAGCAAGAAGCTCTTATGTAGCGCCCTATTTAAACTACAACAAAGTAGATACCCCTTCACTAAACAATGAAAGAAAAAATGTTTTATTGTCATTGCAATACAACGATAGCGGGCAATTTATTGCGGCAAATAAATACGTACTCATTAAAGATATTTTTGCCCCCTTTGTTGATCCTTTTAAACTAAACAATATTTCAAACTTAACAGTTACCCGCAATACCGATATATTTAAACAGGAAATGGCAATGTACCATATTAGCCAATACCAAAATATGATTCAGAATGTGGGCGTAACCAATTTGCAAAACCAATTATGGGTTGATGCTTTGGGTGATTTAACTGAAAACTCACGATTTGAATACACAGATACCAATCCTTACATGATATTAGCTATTGGAGGTATTCCCGATTCAGAAGATGCCGATGTAATTACCCATGAATACACGCATGCTATAGGTTATTACATATCGCCAAACACAAGTGATGGAGAAGAAAGAATAGGTATAGATGAAGGAAATGCAGATATTATGACTGTCTTATATTCCTTAAAACTAAGCGATTACAACTGGCGAAAAGTATTTAACTGGGACGGGAATGAAACATGGAATGGCAGAAATACTTTAAATACCAAAAACTATAAAACAGATTTTTCGTTGCAGCGATATACTTTAGGTGATATATGGAGTGGAGCCATTACTGATGTTGCAGAAACAATAGGCGTAGACAATACCATTAAATTATTAATGACCTCAATGGCATCATACCAAAACAACATGACCATTCCGCAATTTGCACAGGTAGTTCTACAAAACGATAGTATTCTTTTCAATAAAGCACACTACACAAGCCTTACCAATTCATTTATACAACGCAGCATTCTTAACCCAACCTCTGTTGATAATATACAAGGGCAGCTACCTGTGCTGTTTGTAAATACTTCAGGTTTTGCAAATAACAACGAGCGTTTGCAAATTAATTTACCTGTTATGCAAGCCTTTAACATTGATGTAATAAACCTGGAAGGAAAATCAATCTACCAGTTAAATAACCAGCACCAAACAGCTTCATTAAACGCCTCCGACTTTAAACCGGGTTTATACTTTGTAAAAGTAAGTGTGGGCGATAAGCTATTTGTTCAAAAAATTATAAAAAACTAAACCAACATACGTGACTAAAACAGTTTTAATTACAGGAATAACAAAAGGAATTGGCCGTGCCTTGGCAGAATTATTTGCCGAAAAAGGATTTAATATAGCAGGTTGTGCACGCAACGAAAAAGAATTGAATGCATTTAAAGCAGAACTTTGGAATAAATATGAAAACCAACGCTTTCTGTTAGCTTCAGTCGATGTAAGCGATAAAATTGCCGTACAGGCATTTGCCAGCGATGTATTAGAAGAGTTTGAAAATATAGATGTGTTAATTAACAATGCCGGGGTATTTATTCCGGGAAGTATCCTCACAGAAGAGGATGGCATTTTTGAACAGCAGGTAAATACCAATTTAGCCAGTGCGTATCATTTAACCCGTGAAATAGTACCAGGTATGAAAAACAGGAAAGAAGGTTATGTTTTTAATATTTGCAGCACAGCCAGCATTACAGCTTATACCAATGGGGGCAGTTATTGCATCAGTAAATATGCTATGCTAGGTATGACCAAAGTTTTGCGTGAAGAGTTAAAAGATTACAATGTAAAAGTTAGCGCAGTAATGCCAGGAGCAACATTAACCGATAGCTGGGGCAATACAGCATTGCCTGCAGAACGTTTTATTAAGGCAAGCGATGTAGCCAATACCATTTGGAATATATACTCGCTATCAAACAGCACAGTTGTAGAAGAAATAGTAATTAGACCCCAGTTGGGCGATATAGGTTAAGAAGAAAAATTATCGTGTTATAACATAAACTACTGCTATAACCAATAAAATTAAAACAACCCTTATTAAACTTTTTATCAATAAGCTTACATAAGCCAGCACTGCAAAAATAAGTGCTGCTATGCCAATATATAAAATTGATTTTTCGTAAGAAAAGCCTGTTTCATTTATCCATTTACCAAAAGGATAAGCAGGATTTAAATGCTGGTATTTTACATGGTAATATTCTATAAAAGCCATCCCGCTAACTATAGGAGCTGCCAGCATCAACAAAATAGAAAATATCTTTACAACTAACGATTTTATCATTCCAATTTAAATTTATAAAAAAATTGCTTCACTTGTTTTGTAACAAGTGAAGCAATCTGAAAAATATTTACACCAAAGCAGCTTCCACTTTACTTATTAATTCGTCAGCTTGCTGATGGTTTTTAGCTAATAAACTTTTTGCATCCGCAATTAATTGATCAGCATAAGCCCTATCCTTTAACTCTTTTGCATTTACTAATACATTAAAGTAAGCTCCACGTACCGCAGTTTTTACACACAATACACCTACTCCTGCATCCGTAATAGAATTTTGATTTCCCTTTTCAATCATTGCTTTCAAAAGATCCAAAGTTTCAAAAGCCGTTTTCATTACTTTCAAAGGAACTTCACAAGCATATTTAGTGGCATTTTCTATAGCCAAAGTTCTCGCAGCTTTTTCTTCATCAGTAGCTTTTGGTAAACCAAAAGCCAACATAATTTCATTAAATGCATTCGTATCCTCATCTACCGCTTTCAACAATTTATCTTTTATCACCTGTCCTTTATCAGCCCACTCACTAAAATAATCTACCTGCTCTTCCCAACCACGTTTGCCTGCCGATAAATTGGCCACCATTGTACCTAAAGAAGCTCCCAAGCTACCAACATAAGCACTGATTGAACCTCCACCCGGAGCAGTGCTTTCACTGGCTGTTTCATTGGCAAAACTACGTAAGTTCATACCAATTAATTTTTCCTTATTGGCATCCCTTAATTTATATTCTATAATTTTATTGTTTACATCAAAAGGTACCAGCTCATCCAATCCCAATGATTTAATAGCTATTTGAATTAACTCCTCCTCACTTACCCCAACCGAACGTTTTTGTTTATTTAAATAATGTTTTCCGGCCGCTAACATGGCTTCTAATGGAATCAATCCTACCAACTCCGAACCGGTTACACGCATGCCTCTTTTTTCAGCGCTTTTACAAACCTCGTCAAATGCCTGGTGAACTGAAGTAATTTTATAATTAGTCAGGTTAATACTTATCTGAGCAATACCATACTCTTCAATATACCATCCTATTGCTTTACAGGCCTTCAATGTTCCCGGTACTCTTACCTCATTACCATCAGCATCCTTTACTATTTTACCAGTAATAGGATTTCCTTCACGTAAAACCCTACCGGCTTCCCTTATATCAAACGCAACAGAATTAGCCAAACGAACCGACTTTGTATTTAAATTTACGTTATACGCAATTAAGAAGTCACGCGCCCCGATAACAGTTCCACCAGCTCTTTCATTAAATTCAACAGGCCCAAAGTCAGGTTTCCATTCTGCCTGTTTTATTTTCTTAAAAAATCCTTCGTACTCACCAGCCCTTATAACCGAAAGATTACTTCTTTCCTTATTAGGCTGTGCATACTCATATAAATAAACAGGAATATTTAATTCCTCTCCAACTCTTTTTCCCAATTTTTGAGCAAACGCAGCTGTTTCCTCCATAGTAATTCCACTTACCGGAATTAAAGGACAAACATCAGTAGCCCCCATTCTTGGATGTTCACCCTTATGTTTACTCATATCAATAACTTCAGCCGCTTTTTTTATCGCTAAATAAGCTGCTTCAATAACAGCATTTGGTTCTCCAACAAAAGTTACCACGGTTCTGTTAGTAGCTTTTCCAGGGTCAACATCTAATAACTTAACCCCTTCAACACTTTCTATTACATCAGTAATTTGTTTAATTACCTGCAAATCGTTTCCTTCACTAAAATTAGGTACACACTCAATTAATTTAGTCATATTTCAATTTAATTACTTTAAAATTATAGGTGAGCGAAACTAATAAAATTTACTGTTTGAAAATTATTAAGATTTAACTAAAAGTGCATAAAAAAAGCCACCTCATATGAGATAGCTTTAATTAACAAAATTCCATTTAATTTATTGCAATGCAGTTGGCATCGATTCTTTAGCTGCATAAAAATAGGTATCAAAAGGAGTATCTACATTTTGAAATATATCAATATGGTAAATACATTTTATTTCAAACAAAACCCCAACTACCATGGCTATAACTATTACAAAGTATAAAAACTTCATAAAATCAAGCATATTTTTCACATAAAACAATACCGACCCAAATACTCTGACATGCAAAGGCTTACTTACACTATTTAACTTGGGATTTAAATTAGCAAAAGAAGTTCTGTTAAATTCGTTTTTAGTAAAAGTTGCCATAGTTCTAATTGTTTTAAAGTTTTAGATATCCTTTTTTCTTATTCGAATATACGTAAAACCTATCTGAATGGTTGTTAAGTAATGATTAATTGAGGACAATTTTCCACAAAACACTTATTTTCAAACATTTAAATTTAAAAGCAATTAAAAAAACCAACCACTTAAATAGAAAAATAGTCGAAATATTCAACATTTTAATCCAAAAACAACCATTTAAATAAAAAAAGAACTGATAAAATAATTAAATGTCGCAGCAAAACATCTTGCATGCCAATTTTTAGCAATACTTACGAAATATTATTCGATATAGTTTTTATTGCTTAAAAAATTTCTGGTAAAACACTCCGGAAGAAGAGCTTAATTTTAAATAATATAACCCTGAAGCCATTACAGGAATTTTCATGTCCAGTTCATTTATACCATTGTCCAGTGAATAATTATATTCCGAAACCAAACTTCCTTGTGCATCAATTAAGCTCACCGTGCATTTATCCATCCAGTTACTCCAGGTACTCAAATGCAATACACTTTCCATTACAGGATTTGGATAAATAATAAATCCCCTTTCAATAAAATCACTTTCCTCTTTTATACCTACTCCCGGATTAACAGTAACAGTAAAATCCGCTAATGTATCAGTTATAGTTTGTTTAAAAATAGAAACAGAAGCATCTACTTCAATAACAATTTGTAATGGATAAATTCCTTTTTGCGTTGGCGTACCTGTTACCAATATACAGCCATTAGTTCCTCCTGCAATTGCGCAATTACCTTTGTTACACTCATAGCTCATGCCAGCAGGAACGCCCATAATCTTTTTAATTCTTAACGAATCAACTTTTGCATTTACCAGACCAAAACCAGATACATTTACCATAGTATCTTTAGTTACATAATATTGTAAAACCTGGCTATACACCACATTTACTCTACCAGCAGGCAGCACCGAAGGAAAAACTCCGGTAGATTTTATATTTAAATCCACATTACATACTTGCGCATTTAATGTCCCACTTAATAGCATTAGCATAGTAACACATACAGTTAAAAATTTAGTTTTCATGAGTTAAAAAGTTTGTTTTATACAATAGAATTTTACTTTTTTAATAAATCCGGTTCAACAATACCAAATAACGAATTAACGCAATTTAATTTGATTTATTAATACCTAAATCACTAGCGACCAGCTTCATTAAATGAAAAGCTTCTTCAAAATCATTTTTAATTTTACCGTCCAATATAGCTTCCCTGATAGCATTTTTTATAACACCTATTTCCTTGCAAGGCTGTAAATTGAATGTTTTCATTATTAGTTCACCATCAATTGGAGGTTGCCAGTTACGCAATTTATCACGCTCCTCAACCTCAATCACCAATTGCTGCACCTTATTTAAATTAGCTTTATACAATTTCTTCTTTTCCTCAAAGCGGGTAGTCATATCAGCCCGGCACAAAACAAATAAATCATTTAAATCTTCTCCCGCATCAACTATCAATCGTCTGATAGCAGAATCCGTAACCCCATCTTCAGCCAAAGCTTTTGGTCTGTGGTGCAATGCAACAAGTTTTTGCACATAGCGCATTTTTTCATTAAGAGGAAGCTTTAAACGATTAAATATCTGAGGTACCATTTTGCTACCTTTATCTTCATGACCATGAAATTTCCATCCTCCCTCTTCTGCGATAAATCTTTTTGTTAAAGGCTTGCCAATATCATGCAATAAGGCAGCCCATCTCAACCAAAGGTCATTCGTTTCCTCCGTTATATTATCCACTACATTTATAGTATGGTAAAAATTATCCTTATGACCTTTTCCTTGCTTTACTTCAACACCATGCATATTATACAGTTCTTTAAAAACAAGTTCCAGTAACCCACTATCAAAAAGCAACTTTAAACCAATAGAAGGCTTAGGAGATAAAAGTATTTTGTTTAATTCCTCGCTAATACGCTCAAAAGAAATAATCTTTATACGTTCAGCATTGCTTTTTATAGCATCAAACGTACTCGGTAGTATTGTAAAGTTTAATTGAGATGCAAACCTGATGGCCCTTAACATTCTTAAAGGATCATCACTAAAAGTAATAGAAGGTTCCAAAGGAGTTCTTATTACTCCTTGTTGTATATCTTCTCCCCCCCCAAAGGGGTCAACAAACTCGCCAAATCTCTTTTCATTTAAACATATAGCCAATGCATTTATAGTAAAATCCCTTCTGTTTTGGTCATCAGCTAAAGTACCCGCAAATACTTTGGGCTTTCTACTGTTTGTTTGGTAACTTTCCTTTCTTGATCCAACAAACTCAACCTGCCATTCATCCGTTTTAACCATAGCAGTACCAAAGTTCCTAAACACAGCAAAATCACTTTGCTTATTCAATAAAGCAAATGCTTTTGCCAATGGTAATGCATCACCAATAACAACAACGTCAATATCCTTTGAAGTTCTATCTAAAATCAAATCCCTAACATAACCGCCAATTAAATAGGTTTCTAAACCCAACGAATCAGCACTTTGTTGCAGTTGTTTAAAAATAGGGCTTGTTAATTTTTCTCTCATTCTAATTTTGTGCAAATTATTAAATATTATCTATTCCCTTTAAAATATTATACTACTAACATCTAAAATCAGTTGGTATAAATATTAATCTTATAGTATTTTGCAGCAATATATTTCCTATGAACATTCAATTTAATGCATTTGCTTTAACCTTATTAATGTCGGGAATAGCTAATTTATTGCTGGCACTCTTCGTATTCCAAAAAGTTGGTAATACGGTAAAGTGGTTTTCAATTATGATGCTTTGTATATCAGTTTGGTCTATTGCATATGCTATAGAATTGGCAAGTAATAACCTACATCAAATGTTGCTATTCATCAATTTTGAATATATAGGCATAACCTTTCTACCCTCAGCCTGGATTGTATTTGTTATTAAATTTACCGGTAAATCCAAATGGCTCACCCCATTAAACTATTTTAAAGTTTTCATATTTCCGGCTATTGCCTTATTACTCGTTTGGACCAATAATTTACATCACTTACACTATCAAACAGTATCCGTAAGTAATGAAAGTGGATTTCCATTGTTAGCCTTTCAACCCGGCATCTGGTATCATGTACATACAGTATATTTTTACTTTATGCTTGGCTGGGGTATTTTTATGCTGGTTCGCTCCTTCCAAAAAGGGTATTTAATATACAAAAAACAATACATAGCCATTCTAATAGCCGCATTAATTCCATGGATTACAAACCTTATTTATTTGATAGGTTATCGTCCGTTTCAACATATTGATTTAACACCTTATGCATTTATTATTACTTCAGCGGCCATTGCCTTTGCCCTGCTAAAATTAAGTTTGTTTGATTTAATTCCACTTGCTCGCGAAAAAGTAATTGAAAGTATGAACGATGGGGTAATAATATTAGATTGGGATAAACGAATAATTGATACCAACCAAATAGTAAGTAAGTTTTTAGAACTTAGAACAGACAATATAATTGGAAGAAATTTAAATGATATAATAAACAATCAACAAGTAAATGAATTATTAGCACAAAATAAAGACGATAAAACATTTGTCTATTTTAACTCTAAATATTTCGAAATAACCTTAACTACCATCATTAATAAAAATGCCATACAAAATGGTACTCTATTACTATTTCGAGACATTACCGAAAGTAAACTAACAGAAGAAAAGTTACAAAAGCAGGCAGAACAATTACAAAAAACAAATGCCCTAAAAGATAAACTCTTCACTATCATCTCCCACGATTTAAGAACACCATTAGCTAATCTCGTAAGCCTTTTGTCTATTGCAAAAGAAGGTTACATATCACTTGATGAATTAAAAGCAGTACTTCCTAGCATTTCAGAAAATGTAGACTACACATCTTCACTTATTGATAACTTACTCAATTGGTCAAAAAGCCAAATAGATCAGGAAAGCATAGTAAAAGAAATACATTCAATAAGAGAAATTCTTGATAAAGAAATAACTTATTTATCCAAAAATGCTGCAGATAAAAAAATCCGAATCAGAAATCTAATCAGTAGCGATTGCAATTTACTAATAGATAAAGACATGATGCAAATTGTATTCAGAAATCTTATTTCCAACGCTATCAAGTTCTGCAATCAATTTGATACAATTACAATTTCCTCCGTTACTTCAGATAGTAATACAATAATCACAGTTAGTGATACAGGAATAGGAATGGAAGAAACAAAACTACAAAAACTATTCAGCGCAGAAACATTTACTACACTCGGAACAAAAGATGAAAAAGGAACCGGATTAGGACTACATCTTTGTAAAGACTTTATTGAAAAGAACAACGGGCAAATCAGCGTAAAAAGTGAATTAGGAAAAGGGACAACCTTTACAATTGAGTTTCAAAAATAAACAACACATCCCTTCTATAGTTTATAACTCAACTCAGCATTACACTAACCATAAATCATATCTGTAAAAACAAGAGCACAGAATCTATTACTAGCCAAAGTAAACCGATATATCGCTAATCAAATTACTATTATCGTATTTAGGAGATAAATCTCCTATACTATTTCTAACTAAATGTTAGTTAATGAAAAAGTAAAAGCAGTAAAATTCTAAAAATAAAAAAGGCTGTCTT
>CAYTWI010000059.1:16096-21867 GCA_964442045.1 uncultured Bifidobacterium sp. | reverse complement strand
AAATAATTTTACCTGATAATATAAACAACAACGATGCGAGCAACAACGAAATAGTAACAGATAATACAACAGTTACCACTACAACCATTACGCCTGCTAATAAAGCAGAAAACGTGAATGTAAATGTAGGTGTAAATGGGGTAGGTATTAACATGAACATTACTGGTATAGAGGGGGAACGAGTAAACCAAACATCGACAACAACTACCACAACCACCACTAAACGCAGTACAGGCAATAGTCAGGTAGGGCAAGTTGATCATCAAAAAAATAAAACAAAACAAGTAACCCCTGTATGTGCGCCCATGAGTCCAACCACCATGGGAAGTGCATTAGACCAAATAAAAAAACAAAGTTTTGAAGACAATAAACTAAACATTATAAAACAGGTTTTAGCAGGTAATTGCATTAGTGCAGCGCAGGTAAAACAGCTAATGGGCGAGTTTAAATTTGATGAAAATAAATTGAAGGTAGCTAAAATGTGTTATGATAAAACCACTGATAAAAACAATTATTTTACCTTAAACGATGCCTTTTCATTTAGCTCAACAGCCGATGAGTTAAATACATTTTTACAAAGCAAAGGTGCCGTAATAAATGACGGAGAGTAACCTAAGCTCTTTAATTACTTACAAATACCAGATGAAAAAAATAATAATTTTAATGTTTTTTGCGTGCTTTTTGATAAGCTGCGATAGTTCATTAAAATATGTAAAGGCTGCTGATAAGATGGCCGAGCAGGGCAATTACAGCGATGCTGCAGATAACTATTATACAGCCTTATTCACCAACCCTTCAAATATAAAAGCCAAACAGGGCCTGCAAAAAAATGCACAATTGGTTTTAGATGCTAAGTTTAGCAGTTTTGCTAAACTGGTGGTGGAAGGAAGCAACGAAGAAGCACTAAGACAATATAAGTACTGCAACGATTATTTCCAAAATGTAAAAAATGTAGGCATAGAATTAAACTGGCCTACTATGTACAACCAATTATATACAGAAACCAAACAAGAGTTTATTTCAAAGCAATACGACATAGGTTTGGCTTTAATGAAAGAAAACAAATTTGATAAAGCAGAATTTGCATTCAATAAAATATTAGAGTTTGATAGCAGCTATAAAAATGTTTCCGTATTGAGAGTGCAAACCATTATAGAACCCTTGTACGAACAAGGCTTAAAATATATTGAAGCACAAAATTACAAAGCCGCATACAAAAGTTTTGTGCAGGTGTCGCAGTTCGATGCTTCTTATAAAAGTACTTTGCAACTCATTGATATCTCGTTAAAGCAAGCAAGTTTGCCCATAGCCGTTGTGTTATCAAACAAAGTAAAATACGATAACTACCAGGATGTATCCTTTTACCAACAACTGGTAGCCCGGATAAGCAAGAGTAAAAATCCGTTTTTAAAAGTAATTGACCGAAACAATATAGATAAACTTTTGAAAGAGCAGGAGCAGGGCATGACAGGTATAATAGATGCCGAAACAGCCAGTAAAGCCGGTAAATTAATAGGCGCAAAATACTTTTTACTGGTAGATGTAAGTCAGGTAAATTTTGATGAACTGGTTCCAACTACCAGTAACGAAATTGCGTACGAAGCATATAGCGAAAGAGTATATGACAACGCAACCGGGCTAACACAATCCGTTATAAAATTTAAGAAAGTAAACTATAAAGAAACCAAGCAATACCGTAAAGTAGATGCAAGGGTAGCTTACCAATTGGTATCAGTACAAAGCGGGCAGGTAGTATCAGCCGAAGTATTCTCATCAGAGCAGGCCGATGCACATGCTTATGCTCGTTTTAACGGTAACATGGATAATTTATATCCAAGTTTACCGGCAGGTAATTACCTACCAAGTGCACCAACAGAGTGGAAAGAAAAATTCAGCGAACTGAACAGGCCTTTGGAAAGCAAACAAAATTTAGCAGATAAGGCTTTTCTGGATATAAGCACTAAAATTGTAAACGATATTAATTTATACATTGAGCAATAAATAAAGCTTCATGTATATTTAGTAATACATAAAAATAATAACGAGCGTAATCAAACATGAAAAATACAATCATTTTAGCCGGCCTGATAATAACCTTATTGGCATGTGGCAATAGCAACGAAAATAAAAAAACGGTAGATACACCCAACAGGATAAAAATAGCTGTAGACGAAAGTTTAAGGCCCGTTATAGAAGCTGAAGAAATGGTTTTTGAATCACTGAACGATAATAAGTTTATTGATTTTGTTTATACCAGCCCGGGTGAAGCCATGCAGCTAATGTTACTGGATAGTGTAAAGCTGGCTATAGTTCCACGCAAGGCTACCAATGCTGAGCAAGCTGCCATGGATAAAGAACAATATAAGTTTACCCAGCAAAAAATAGCTGTTGATGCATTGGCACTAATCATTAATAAATCAAATACCGATACCGTTTATACAGTAGCACAGGTAAAACAGTTGTTAGATGGTTCGGTAAGCGACTGGAAACAAATATTTGCTAAAAATACTTTAGGCAAAATTCAGGTAGTGTTTGATAACCCAAGCTCTGGAGCTATGCAGTATTTTAAAGACTCATTGCTGAATGGAGCCGATTTAGCCAAACATTGCTTTGCGGTAAAAACCAACGAAGAAGTAATAGATTATGTAGAGAAAAATAAAAGTGCAGCAGGTATAATAGGTTTAAACTGGATAAGCGACCAGGACGACAGCAAAATGAAAGGCTTTTTAAACAGGATAACAGTAGCCGATATTATACCCCGTAAAATTACTTATGAGTCGTTAACCTATAAACCAATTCAGGCCAATGTTGCCATCAGGCAATACCCATTTTGCAGAGATATATACATTTTAGGCAGACAGGAAAGAATAAGCATAGCCAGCGATTTTGTTAATTTTATTAATGGTGATCAGGGACAACGCATCATTTTAAAAGCAGGTTTGGTTCCTGCCAAAGCACCTATCCGTATTTTACAAGTAACAAAATAGTATTCATGCAGCAAAGCAATTCCTATAAAAAGATAAACAGTGACGATATTGCTTTTTTTGAAAGCATAGTGGGTGCACCATACGTATTGGTTCAAATAGCCGATAAAGAAAACTACACCCACGACTATACTGAAGATTTGGTTTTTATACCCGATGTAGTAGTAAAGCCATCTAATGAAAACGAAGTAGCGGCTATCTTAAAATATTGTAACGAACATAAAATAATAGTTACAGCACGTGGTGCCGGAACAGGTTTAAGCGGAGGAGCTTTAGCCGTATTTGGTGGTGTGATACTGGCCATGGAACGTTTCAATAAAATTATAAATATAGATGAACGTAACTTTCAGGCAACAGTTGAGCCAGGTGTAATTAATGAAGCCTTTCAACAGGCAGTAAAAGAAAAAGGATTGTTTTATCCGCCCGACCCGGCCAGTAAAGGAAGCTGCTTTTTAGGCGGCAATTTGGCACACAGCAGTGGCGGCCCGCGTGCTTTAAAATATGGTACTACCCGCGATTATGTATTGAACATACAATTGGTTTTAGCCAATGGCGATATAATATGGACAGGTGCCAATACCTTAAAATATTCAACAGGTTACAACCTTACCCATTTAATAGTAGGTAGCGAAGGTACCTTAGGCATTATTACAAAAATGGTTTTAAAGCTCATTCCGTTTCCACAGCAAACACTATTAATGCTGGCTCCATTTGCATCGCCTGAAAAAGCCTGCGAAGCAGTAGGAGCCATATTCCGTGCAGGTTGTAACCCGTCAGTATGCGAGTTTGTTGAGCCCGATGGTTTTAAGCTATCAGCTGCCCTGCTTAATATTAAATTTGATATACCGGCACACATTGGTGCTTATTTACTGATAGAAGTAGATGGTAATAATTTAGATAGCATGATGGTGGAATGCGAAGCTATTAGCGAAGTATTATACAAACATGAATGTGAAGAAGTATTGTTTGCTGAAAGCGCAGAGCAAAAAGAATATTTTTGGAAACTACGCAGAAGCATTGGAGAAGCTACCAAACATAACAATACCTATAAAGAAGAAGATACCGTAGTACCGCGTGCGGAATTACCTTTCTTATTTAAAGGTGTAAAAGAAATAGGAGCCAGGTATAATTTCAGAACCGTTTGTTACGGTCATGCAGGCGATGGAAACTTACACGTAAACATTTTAAAAGACGATTTGAGCGATGATTACTGGCAAAACAATATTACACCCGGTATTATTGAAATTTTTGAATTGTGCAAGAAACTTGGAGGTACTATAAGCGGTGAGCATGGAATAGGTTATGTACAAAAACAATTTATGCCCATTATGTTCAGCCAAAACCACCTTGATTTAATGCACAGGATTAAGCTTGCTTTTGACCCCAACTTAATTTTAAACCCGGGTAAAATATATTAATGACAAATTTTGTCATATTGCTAGCAACAAAAAAGCGAACCTCATTCATGAAGTTCGCTTTTTTGTTGAATAAGGAGTTTACCTCAGCTTATTCATTAATCATTTCCCAAAGTTTATCTTTTAATTGATCAATATGTAAGTTAGCAGCAGCACTTATAAAAATATAAGGTACACGTGGCAATTGTTTTTTTATTTTTTTCAACTGCGCTTCGTCTACCAAGTCACATTTGGTAATAGCCAGCAGGCGTTTCTTAACACCCAACTCTTTGTTATACGATTTAAGTTCCTTTAACAGTATTTTGTATTCTTCCTTAATATCAGGGCTGGTAACAGGAATCATAAAAAGGAGTGTAGCATTACGCTCAATATGGCGTAAAAAACGCGTACCTAAACCTTTACCCTGGCTTGCACCTTCTATAATGCCGGGTATATCAGCCATTACAAAACTTTTGTAATCGCGGTATTCAACTATACCCAGGTTAGGAACCAAAGTTGTAAACGGATAATCGGCTATTTCTGGCTTAGCAGCCGAAACAACAGAAAGCAATGTTGATTTACCAGCATTAGGCATACCTACTAAACCAATATCAGCTAAAACTTTCAGCTCTAAAATTTTCCATTCCTCTTTTCCATCTTCACCAGGCTGCGAGTAGCGAGGGTTCTGGTTTACCGCATTTTTGAAATGATGGTTACCCAAACCGCCACGTCCACCTTTTAGAATAATGGCTTCCTGTCCGTGCTCCGTTATTTCAAACAGCACCTCGTTGGTTTCAGCATCGCGGGCGACCGTGCCCAGTGGTACTTCAATGTATTCATCCTTACCGTTTGCACCGTGACGCAGGCCTGCATCGCCATTACCACCCGGTTCTGCTATAATATGTTTGCGGTATTTTAAGTGAATCAATGTCCATATATTGCTATTACCACGTAAAATAATATTACCGCCACGTCCACCGTCCCCACCATCGGGTCCACCTTTTGCGGTTCTTTTATCGCGCAAAAAGTGCATGGCTCCTTTACCACCTTTTCCCGTACGGCAGCATATTTTAACGTAATCTACAAAGTTTGAATCTGACATTGTTCTTTTATTAAAAATTAAAATTTAAACAGAACAAACTATTAGACCGCTTGTTCAATTTCTTTGCACAATAAATTAAATATGGCTTCAATTTCGCCAATTCCGTAAATGCCTTTGTATTTGTTTTGTGCACTGTAAAAGTCTTTTACAGGGGCTGTTTTACTATTGTATTCGTCTATTCTTTTTTGAATAATATTTTCATCCTGATCATCAGCTCTGCCACTGGCTTTACCTCTTAGGAGTAAACGTTGTTTTAACTCTTCTTCACCCACCTCTAAAGCCAGCATTAAA
>CAYTWI010000059.1:0-16086 GCA_964442045.1 uncultured Bifidobacterium sp. | reverse complement strand
GCTGCCTGTGCCTGTGTACGTGGGAATCCATCAAAAATAAATCCTTTGGCATCAGTTTTTTTTTCCAACTCTGCTGCTAACATGTCAATGGTAACTTCATCAGGCACCAACTTCCCGTCATTCATATAACTTTGGGCTAGTTTACCTAATTCTGTTTCGCCTTTAATATTGGCTCTGAAAATATCACCGGTTGATAAATGTACTAAGTTGTATTTAGCAATTAATTTTTCACTTTGGGTGCCTTTACCTGCTCCCGGAGGTCCAAAAAGTACAATGTTTAGCATGTGTGTTTAAAAATTATTGCTGGCGAATTTCAATAAAAGGAAGCAATGAAACCAATAATATTTATTTTTGATGATAAATATTTTATAATGATTGTATTTGAAAACTACGGAATAGCCGATTTGGAGCAGGTTTCAGCAGAGATAATCCGACTGGCTAACGGTAAAAAAATATGGACTTTTAACGGGGAAATGGGAGCGGGGAAAACAACATTAATAAAATCGGTTTGTAAGCAACTAGGCGTTACAGATGAAGTAAGCAGCCCCACTTTTTCATTGGTAAACGAGTATAAAACCACCAATGACAATAAGGTTTTTCATTTCGATTTTTACAGGATTAAAAATATAGAAGAAGCTTTTGATATAGGGTATGAAGATTATTTTGACAGCGGTTCTGTTTGCTTAATAGAATGGCCTGAAAAAATAGAGCCCTTGTTACAGCGGGAAGATATTTTTGCCATAGATATTACTGTAATTGATAATAAACGACAAATAAGTGTTAACTAAATATACTGGTTTAACGTTTTACCTCACATGAATAAAACTTATTGGATGCTTATTATTTTGTTTGTTGCCTGTACCAAAGAAAATAGAAATAATACTCCCGCTTTACCAGATATAGTAACGGGAAAAGTAATTGATTTTAACCTGGATGGCTCAGTTCCAAAAGACGCAGTTTCCGGTACAGTTGGTATAACACATAACACATTATCTGTCTCTAACAGGCACAATGAACCTAATAAAGCTCTGTTGTTTAACGCAGCCGATTCTGCTTTGGTTGATTTTGGCGATTTAGAAGCAGCATCATTTACCAACCATCAGTTTACCATAAGTTGCTGGGTGTATTTAACCGATACTACAAAACCTTGTGCTATACTTAGTAAAAGAAGCGCTTTTGGAGGATTTGAATACAGTATAGATAATCATTTTAAAGCCAGACAGTATTTTAGCTTCGATAATTGGATAGAAAGTGGCAGCAATACTGTTTATGGTATTGATCCTCTCAATGCTTCAGCTCCCGTCATGTTAAACAGTTGGCAACACATTGCCTTTGTGGGTACCGAAAGTCAATTACAGGTGTATGTAAACGGAGTATTACAAAACGGCACAGACCAAAGACAGCCCTTTTCATTTTCAAATACCGATAAGCATTTTGTAATAGGCAATGGGGGCGGGTATGGAAAAAACTACTTTTTTAACGGAGCTATTGACGATATAAAAATTTACAATAAAGCACTCGGTCTTGATGCTATTAAAGTATTAGCTGCCGGGTAAATCTGGTCTTATTAAGGATGCAAGCTAGCTAGCATTGACACTTCTGTTAACTTAAATAGTTTCCACGTATCAATAGGTAAGCTAAAGGCACCTAAAGCTCCCGGCTTAAAATTAAGTATTTTGCTTCCGCTCAGAATGGTACTCATAGCACCAATAGTTGGGTTATGGCCCACTATAATTACCGTGTTTTTATTATCGTCAATATTCCTTATTACTTTTAAATATTCCTCAACTCCCGCTTCATACAGCTCACTTAAAGGAATTATTTCAGCTTTATCGTAGGTATAATTTTCAGCTACAATTTTGGCTGTTTTATAAGTACGTTTGGCTAAGCTGGTTATTAATAAATCAATAGTGGGTATATTTTTCTTGAGCAATTTAGCCATTGCATCTGCATCCACCTTACCTTTTTCTGCTAATTTTCTATCAAAATCACGCATGCCCGGTTCTATGGTTTCGGCTTTGGCGTGGCGCATTAAAATAATAGTCTTCATTTATAGCAAAATATGTTTACGGTATAATTGGATCGTCCTTTAATCTTTGTGGGCGCCCTGATTTTCGCCCTTTGGAGCGTGAGTCCCTCATTTTCATTGGGTCATCTTCTTTTAGCCCACGGGTTAATAATACAACCCAGCCTAATATTAACATAATACCACCAATGGGTGTTATACCACCAATAAAAGTTAAACTTTCGCCTCCCCATAAGCTGCGGGTTGATAAAGCATATAAGCTGCCCGTAAATAAAAATATACCAATTATGAATAAGGATATGGCCAGTTCAAAAGGCTCTTGTTTAAATTTTCTGAATGATAACGACAAAAATGAAATAGCTAAAGCATGGTAAAACATGTATTTAGTACCGGTATCAAAAATATAGATATTTTCCTGGGTAATTTCATCTTTAAGTAAGTGAGCAGCAAAGGCACCCATTAAAACACTAAAGGCACATAAGCCAAGACCAAATCGAAGTAACATTCGGTTATTAATATCCATTTTTTGTTCTATTAAGTTTTTTGTGTGAACAAATAACAACTTTTGTAAACGAATAAGCAATTATTTTTGAACGTATTTTTAATTACCCATGAACAGGAATATTTTAACAGGTATAGTTGTAACATCAATACTGACTATTTTTTTTCTATTAGTCTTTTATTTTTTTAAGATTAATACAAAAACATTGCATGCTATCAATGTATTACCACGCAATACCGTATTTGCTATTGAGGTTAAAAATGTTTCGTTACAGTATAAATTATTAAATCAGCAATTATTCTGGCAACAGTTGTGTAACAACCCCACTATTTCACAAGCCAATAACAATATTAAATTTCTTGATAGTTTATTAAATGAACAAAACGATTTTGAAGACTGGAAAGAAAGTGAAAACATGGTTATATCATTCCATGCTTATAAAAACAACACGGTTGATGAGTTAATAATGGTAGAAACCGTTAAAAAAATTGATATAGATGATGCCATTAATTGGATTTACGATAATCATAAGGACAGGTTTAACAAAAGTAAGCGTAACTTTTTAGGCAATACCATTTACGATTTTGTTGATTTTAAAACCCAAAAAGCATTTAGTATAGCTTATAAAAACAAGCTGTTTATGGTTTCAACTAACGGACAACTGGTAGAAGAAGCATTGATAAATGCCAATGTGAAAAAAGCTTTTGAAACATCGGAACTTGATAAATTAAGCTATGTAAAAAGTTTGGGTAGCTATAATTTATATGTAAACTATAAAAATCTGCCTCTTTTTGTAAGCAGCTATATTGATTTAAACAAAATGGCCAACCTGATGCCTATGGAAACTATGGCAGAATGGGCAGCTTTGGGTGTAAACGTAAATAAAACCAATATTCATTTAAAAGGAGTAAGTATTACTCACGACTCGCTTTTTCAATATTTTGATTGCTTTAATAACTTACAATCATCAGAGCAAAGCATTAAAAAATTAATACCTGCCAACGCCACTTATTACATGGGTATAAACTTTAATGATGAAAAAGTATTTGAACAAAATTTAACAGAATACTACAAAGTCAATAATATCAATGCTATGAATATGGTACGCGACAGCATTGATAATTTGCCCAATTGTTTAAACCTAAAGAAGAATTTTAAATTAAGCTTAGGTAATGAAATAGCACAAATAGGATTACACAACCCACAGTTGAGTATAGATAGTTGTCAGCTGTTAATAGTTAAACTTAAAAACAAGGAATTATTGTTAAATGAGTTCAGGCAAATAACACATACTGATGACAGCACACAGCATATTACTGACACTTTGCTTGCCAATATCCCCAATGTATTCCAGGTTAATTTAGGTACTTACTTCGATTACAGATGGGGTAATATTTTCAGTAAACAGCAGGCTACTTATGCTTTTATGTATAATGAGTATATGGTTTTAGCCAATAATTTAATAACCATCAATGAGTTTTACCAGCAACAATTAAAGTCAGAATTATTATCAAACAATGCTGATTTTGTTAACCACGAATCCGAGTTAAATCAAAACAATAATATTGAACTGATAGTAAACAATGATTTTATGTCGCAGCAGGTTGAACAGGTATTAAAGCCTGAATTTGCTACTGCTTATGCAAACAATAAAGGCTATTTTAAAAAAGCTAAACTATTCAGTTTTCAAATGGCTGCCACTACCGATAAAAATTATGTAACCAATGTGCATATAAGCTTTAATGTAAACGAAAGTAATAAAACGCAGCTAATGTGGGATTTGGAATTAGATACCAATATTGTAATGGAACCACAGGTAGTTTTTCATTCACCTACCAACCAGAATGTAATATTTGTTCAGGATGCCAAAAACCAGGTTTATCTGATAAATAACGAAAGTAAAATATTATTTAAAGTACCTGTGGTAGGACGTATTTTAGGTAAAGTAAATCAGGTTGATGCTTTCAATAATGGAAAAGTTCAATACCTTTTCAATACCGGTTCGCAGGTTTATTTACTTGATGAAAACGGTAAAAATTTACAGGGTTATCCTTTCTGGATACCAACCGGAACCAGCTACCCGGTAGTTGTTGCCGACTTTTATAAGGATAAAACCTATCAGGTATTTGCCATCGGTAAGTTTTATAAAATATGGGCTTATAATATTCAGTCAAAATTATTACCCGGCTGGAACCCTAAAAATGCCTGGCCTAACCCGGTGCAAAACATTCAGAACTTCACTTTCAGGAACGAGCTGTTTTCTTATGTGGTTGATGAAAAAGGTAAGCTTAATTTTTACCAGCTAAATGGTAAAACCTATAATGTGTTTGGCTTTGATAGTTTAAATAGTTACAAATTCATGACACACGAAGCTATTGACTCAACCCATATTAAGTTTTACTATATAGACTCAACTAATTTGTTTAAAGTAAAATATTTTGATGCCAACGGGGTAAGTAAAGTAAATATTATAAAAAGCATTACTTCAAAACCAATTAATAGTTACTTTATCAATAACGAACTTCATTTCTTAAATAAAACAAATACAACTTATACCATTGCCAATAATCAGGGGCATATTTTATATACGAAAATTTTACCTGATAGCTTTAATTATCAAATGCAGCTCATGTATAACAACACAGGTTATCATGTTTCATATTTGGATAGTTTGGCAGGAAAAGTATATTTTGAAAGTACTGCCAATAAACCTGTAGCTGAGTTTCCATTAAAAGGTAACCTATACTACCAATTTGGTAATTTAATGAACGATGAACGTAACTATTTAATTACATCAATAGATCGTAAGTTATTGGTATATCAGGTAAAATAGCCGGCATATAATTACCATGTTTAAGTCAAAGCCCATTCTAATTATTCAGTACATTGCCTTTGCGCTCATTAGTGTTGGCTTGGTATATTATTGTTTTGGTAAAATTGACTTAAGTACCTTTTATAATACCTTACTCAAAGGCAATTACTCTATCCTGTTTTTAGTAACTTTTGTATCCCTCGTAGTCTATTATATAAGGATAAAACGGTGGCAGTATTTGTTAAAGTCATTGCATTATAAGATGGCTTTTAATACAGGCTTTGCCTCGCTAGCCTCGTGCTATCTGGTTAGCTTTGTAATACCTAGAGCAGGGGAGATAGTACGTTGCGCTATAACTAAACAAACGGATAAAATTGATTTAACGGCCAATGCCACCAGTATTATATTTGAACGTTTAGTAGATATACTTTGCCTGTTTATATTACTCGTATCATTATTGGGTATTGAGTTCTTTGTTGAGAACAAAATTTTGTTGAACTGGATTGATTTTAACAGTTATGTTTTACTGATAAAAAAGTACGCAGTTTTAGGAATTATTGGAGTCATAACTATTGGTATATTTTTATATCTGAATAAAATTCAGAAAGTAAATCAGTTTTTAATTAAGCTTTGGCTTGATATAAAAGTATTGCTTCAATATGCTACCAACATTGGTTTTTTAGTACAAACCTTAGCCATCTGGTGCTGCTATTTTTTAATGACTTACTTATGGTTTTTTGTGTTTGAATCAACCAGCCAGTTAAGCTTGTTACAGGCATTACAAATAACTTTAGTTGGTTCTTTAGCTCGTTCTTTACCATTACCCGGTGGAGCAATGGGGGCCTATCATTTGGCTGTAGCTCTGGCTTTAAATAAAATGCATATTAATAATGAAACGGCCTTAAGTTTGGCTTTTATTATACATGGTTTCCAAACTGTCTTTACTTTTTTTGTAGGTAGCTGCTCATTAACCTGGCTGTTATTAACCAATAAAATTTACCGCATTAAGTAAATTTTTCCTACCCCTTCCGTAAAGTATTTATCGGTAGCATTTGATTTACTGGTTTCAATATTCCTTTCATTTATACGGGTAATTACCTGATATAAATACACACCGTTTGCTAATCTGTCGCCATACATATCATTTCCATCCCAGGCATATTCACTGATGTTATTGCCTATTTTAATAGTACCAAACTCTTGCTTGGTAATTTCCTTCACCACTTTACCCGTAATGGTCATAATACGTATTAACAAATCATCAGGTGTTTTGCTTCCCGTTAAAGTAAATATAAACCTAATGTTGGTAGTGCCCGGGTTTGGATAAGGGAAAAAGTTAGTAATCGTTGATTTATTAATTACTTTAAAGTTTACCTCATAATCATTTGAGCCCGATTTATTGCCTACTGCATCGGTGGTTTGTACTTTTAAAGTGTAAGTGTCATCCGCTAAGTTTTTAGGTTTATATATTAAAGTAGCCTTGTTGTTTTTATCCGATGCGGGAATAAACTGTACATCACTGTTGTTCATATAAATTTTTTCAAAGTCAAAGTTACTTTGTTTCTTTATCCATAAGCTAAACTTACCAGTATCGTTTTGAAGTATAAATTTATTGTTATCAGTCGATGTTATTTGTATGGTTGGCTGTGGTGAAACAATATCGCCACTCATAATTTTTACCCCATCAAAAGTTACATTAATGTATGGATTGCTGTTATCGTTGGTAACGGTCAAATTAGTGCTTATGTAGTTGTTTATATACGTTAGCTCCTGTATTGTTTTCTCATTGTTAAGCGTAAACTGAACCTGGTTGTTTTGGCTTAAGCCCAAAGTAGGTAACTTTTTTCTGAATGTATAATTACCGTTTACAGCCAAAGGTAAAATAGTATCATTAGACTGGTATTTGGTAGCACGTAATTCATCTACTATTTTAATGTTCAGGTTACAGGTATCGAAAGTAATTTTACCAATATTTTCAATGCCTATTTCTACTAATAAGCTATCACCTTCTTCAATAGGATTGTTTTTTACAGTAAATACCAAATTAGGCGATAGCTTAGCTTCCGCTGCCGGTGATGCTTCAATTTGCCAGTAGCCAAATTGTTGCGGAGTACGTTTGGTACTGTCTTCCATATCAATTTTAAGTTTTAAGTAAGGTATCAGCTTGGCATCAATCAAACTCAAATCCACATTCGATGAAGTGATATTTGTATAAATTAAAGTATCAGCCCCCAGTTTATTTACACCAATAATATCAATATGGTATTTGCTGTTGGGCGAAACATCAGTTTCATCAAATGAGTATGATAATTTTCTCCAGCTGCTTACCGGCCCAAATGGTTTAGAAACAATGCTGCCTCTATACCATTTGGTAACCAAAGGTTTTGTTATTTTAACAAAACGAGTATCCTGTGGCTCATTGGCTGCAGGCGGTAAGCTTACCATTCCCTGATCAACCAATGCACCTAATGAGTCATTGTTTACGGTATCTTCTGCAGCAAAGTTTATAGGTGCATCTTTCATACTTACAATAGCCCAGGCAGTATTGTTACTTTTTATCTGCGTTATTTTAGTCGCACCAATTTTTGATAAGCTGTTTAAAGTAGCAGCATCCCATTTATCAATATCACTGTTATACCTAGAAAACATAGCGACATAATAACCTGAAGGAATGCTGTCTATAAATCGTCTGAACTCATCTCTACCGCTAACAGTTCTTGTATCAAAAGGATAATAACGGTAACTCCTGTTGGCTTTATTGCTTTGTACAAAAGCGCAGTTAAAAGGGTAGTTTGGTAGTTCGTATGGTACTTCAGCCTGGTAAGGCTCAAAAACAAGAGCAACTGTTCCTTGCGAAATACAGCTACCAACCCCTGCATTTAACTGATAAGGTACTATAACGCCCATATTTCTATGATCAAAACGTTTGTTCTGTATACCTACATTTAATTCATTGTCTGCAAACTCAATTCTTTTTTTTACATTATTAAACATGGTTTTTTCATTGAAACTGGTATTGGAGTATTGGTCAAATGCACTTTGCCTGAATCCGAATGTACTGCTTTGTATTTTTGTAAATGAAGCATTTACCCACACTCCACCCTGATTTTCGGGTAAGTTAAATCGTGCTCTCCAGTAATATACTATAGAGTCGTTAGTGGCTAGTTTTATTTTCCAGTGGGCTAAATCGTTAAACTTTACAATGCCCGATGTTTGGTAAAAAGATGAACTTGTATTGAAGTCAATCGAGCTGTCAATTTCAAAAATATATTCTTTGTCTTTGGCTAATAAATCGTTGTTCTGCACAATCAGTTCAACTGAATCAGTATTGTGTAATGCGTAGTTAAGCGGGCTTACTATATTTAAACCACTACCCGGAATAAACACCGTAATACTTTCAATGTTGTTAAGTTTATTAGCCTCCGGTTTGCTGTTACGTTTGTCAATTATTACTTTAAAAGTATTGTTGCCCACCATGCTGCTTCCAAAGCTTTTAAGGTTTAAGCTTAAAGTATCCATATAGTAAGGAGCAATAAGTGAAATACTATCGTAGGTAATTAAGTTGTTGTTAGGTAAATAATGTTCTACTGTTACTAGTAAAGTATCGTCAATGGCTTTACCCAGGTTTTTAATAATGGCATTCAATTCAAAGGAATCAACCTTCGCATTGATTGCTTTATCAGTAAGGAAAATATTTTGCTGTGTAACTGTATAATCAGGTAGAGTAGGGCTTGCCAAACGCAAAGCAGGGTCTCCCTGGTAAACCAACTGGTAAGAGTGCGATACTTCAAATACGCCTCCCGAAGTAGTTGTTTCCGATAAGGATTGTGCAATAATTTTGCCAATGCTATTACCATACATGTTTTTACTTAAGTTGCCATACAAGGTATTCATCTGGCTAAACAAACTTCCTGTTAAAGTTAAGTTTGAGTGTGCCAGCCATCCGATAGCACCTTTATTGGCAGTTACTAAAAAATCTTTTCCATAAACATTACCTGTGCCGTTAGGATCCGCATCGCTTGCGTTACCTATATTACAGCCATTAAAGTAAAAGAAAGTGTATTTGTTCTGGTTCTGCATATTGTTAATGCTTCCAAAATCAACATCCAATACCGTTAAAGAGCCGTGACCTAAAAAAGTCATTAAACCTTTTCCTTTGTTTAACTCGCTAATTAGTATTTCGCGTATACCGGTTTCAACGGGTTCTGACGTATTTTTGTTGAACGAAACAACATTGGCTCCAAAATAAGTAGTACTTATCTGGCTTTTGTTTCCGTTTACCTGATTGGTATAAGTTATTTGTTCTGGTCCGCTTCCTCCACTTAAATGTAAAACCTGCTTCCGCCAGTCAGCCAAGCTGTCGGAGTTGGTTTCGTAATAAATAAGCTTATCTAAATAGTTTTGCGCTTCCAAATTGGTAGCTGCCGGAATGCGCCCGGTTGCAATACCCGGTGCATAAGGCCTGCTTACATCTAACCCAATAGTAAACATATTATCGCTGGCAGGTTCACCTATTGCTGGCACTAAGTTTTTGTTGTATGCGTCCTGAAAATTGTTTCTTACCAAATTATTTTGATAACCTCTGCCCAATAAAAGTACATAGCCCGGTTTTTGACTTTGGTTATCGAATAAATATTTAAGAAAGTGTTTAACAGCCAGCGGGTGTTCATAACCATAAAAAAACTGGTTATATAAATCTTCACTAAAAGTAAGTAAGGTATTGTACGATTGCGCGCGGTAGTTTTTATAATTAGCAGCAGCAACACCTAATTTTTTATTGGATATAATAATGAAATCGTAGTTAAGTGTAGAACTCACATAGTTCATATCTACGGGTTCTAGCGAGCTGATATTTTTTACATCCACATCATCATATACAAAGAACTTTTGTTCCTGGTTAAAGTTTTCAGCCAATACTTTTAAATCAGTTCCTGTTAAATTGCAGGTAATTTTCCTGTTATTAGTTAAGTCAAGTATATTAGGACTGCTTTTACCATAGTTGGCAAACTGAAAATAAATACGGCTACTACTTTGTTGAGCTGTATGGCTAAAGTTTAAAGTGCTGGTACCACTTAAATTAAAGTTACTGGCGTATGAAAGGGTTAAATACGATAAAGCGCTAAAATCGCTGGTAATGCCTAAATCAGCTAACGTTTCAAATTTAAATTGTGTAGTTGCCCCGATATTGGAAGTATTAAGCGGTATATAATAGCGGGTTTCAATATAACCCAAATAAGTAGTATCTTTTATGGTGGTAAAGCCACCGCCATTTGCTGCTACACTTATTTGTAAATGGTGGTTGTTACCCGAAGTAGCGGCATTGCTCACTCCAAATACTTTTGATTCAAGAATAGGATTAGGGCCAAAAGTGCTTAGGTTGGGTGTATTCAGCGAGTAAGTCCTGTTTTCAGTTAATCCAAATTTACTGCCCATCCAACTTTCTCCATCTACATATTCAGAAAGGTAATAAGCTTCCCTGTCAACACTGTAAAAAGTACCCCTGTAATATTCATCAAGCGGGGCAATAGTTATTTTTTTTATAAAATAACTTTCAGGTGTATAAGCCGCGTAGTTTGATTCATTAAAGTTGGTAAATCTTTTGCCTTGTGCCGGGCTTGATGCTGATAATATGGTTAAGAAATAAACGGCTGTATCGCTAAACAAGCTGTTAAACTGGTGTGGTTGTTCTTTTGCTGTCCGGTAAAGTTCTGCGTCCAGCTTACCATCGTTTTTGCTGGCATAAAATAATATATAATCGCCTGAGTTAAATACGCCATCACTTTCAGTTGGTATAAAACAATATTGTTCAACACCATTTTTAAATAATTGGAAACGTTTAGGGTGTAACCCATTTAAATTGATGCCCAGCTGGGCCAGAGTAGCAGAGTCTATTTTATAGACTCCCTCTTCCGAAATCTTAATTTTATAGTAGGCTTGGTTATTTTGTATCCATTCATTACCCAAAGACTGAGCAAAAAGACCTAAGTTAATAAACAGGATACTTACAAGTAAAATTAATTTCTTCATTGATTAAGTTCAATTAACAAATATAAACGCAATTGCTGAAAAACGGAGGCGTAATTATTTTTTTACATTTTAATAAAATAGCCATTTATATTGCGGTTTTAAACCATATCATTTGTCAAAAACAATTAAATATATATCGTTTGGTAAATACGAAACAGGGGGCTATAAACACGAACTTTTTTTCGCCCAAAGTTTGGTAAACTTCTTAAACGAACAAGGCTTTAATTTAGTGTTGCAAAGGGTACGGAAAAATAAATTTTATACGAACATTTTCGGTTATATTAACCTGTTGCTGCTTGGTTTTACTGCCAATGCCAGTTACAATATAGTGGTTGCCCGTATTGCCTTTACCGCTGTATTACGGAATTTGTTTAACAAAAAAAGCGTTTATATTGTATTACATAATTACGATGAGCAAGATGGAAAATCGGTTTGGCTAAAGTTGTATTTTAAAATATTATTTGCCTTACTACGCTATGTTCCGCTAAGAAGAGTGAGCATTATTACTGTGGCACCTTATTGGGTTCATTACTTTGAAACCATAACCAGGAATAATGTTAAAGTATACTTGTTTCCCAACTTTTTTGACAATAGTCACTACACAAAGTTTATAGCAGCCAATAAGAAAAAGCAAATACATTTGGGGCAATGGAGTTTTAAAAATCACCGTGATATTTTTATGCTAGCAGAGCAGCTTCATAAAAAAGGCTATTACTGCTATATGAGCACCAATTATAAAAACTTTGCTGCAAAACACACGTACTTTGATGTGTTGTATTTTGCTGAGTTTGATGATTATTTAAAACACATGGCCGAAAGCCAATTTACTATAGCTTTTACGGGCATTCATGAGGGATGGAACAGGGTAGCCCACGAAAGTGTTTTGGTGCACACACCTGTAATAGCCTATGCAAAAGCCGGTTTAAAAAATCTGGTTGATGAAAGCCATAGCTATGCAGTAAATAACATAGCAGAAGCCATAGCCATTATTGAAAATAAAAATGAGCCGGTAAATAGTAATTTACTGGCTCATTATGATATAAGTTATTGTAGTAATTATTTAAAGCCGATTATGGCTAGCATTGTTAATTAAAGAACTCTCTCATTCTATCAAAAAAGCCTTTATCATTTGCATTAGGCTTAGGTTTGAAGTTTTCTGAATTGCGTAATTTCTCTAATATTTCGCGTTCTTCACTGTTTAGTTTCTGAGGGGTCCAAACGTTTACATGAATCAACTGGTCGCCTTTGTAATTGGTATTTAATTCAGGCAATCCTTTACCACGCAAACGAAGTATTTTACCGGCTTGTGTACCACTTTCAATTTTCAATTTAACCTTGCCATCTACCGTTGGCACTTCTACCTGAGTACCCAAAGCTACATCCGCAAAATTGATATATAAGTCGTAAACAATATTGTTGCCGTCACGTTTTAAAATCGGGTCTTCTGCTTCTTCAATTAATATAATTAAGTCACCGGCAGGGCCACCCATAGGGCCGGCATTTCCTTTTCCGCTCATGCTTAATTGCATACCATTGGCAACACCTGCAGGAATATTAACCGAAACAACATCTTCTTTATTTACCAATCCGTCAGCGTTTGAACCTGCCGGACGTTTACCCATAATTCTTCCCGTTCCCTGACAAGTTGGGCAGGCGCTGGTAGTAGCCATTTGGCCTAAAAAGGTATTTGTTACCCTACGTACCTGGCCTGATCCTTTACAAGTGTTGCAGGTTTCAAAGCTTAAACCTTCAGCCATTACCAAACGACCGTATTTTAATTTTTTCTCTACACCGGTAGCTATTTCCTGTAAAGTAAGTTTTACTTTTAGCCTTATATTGCTTCCTCTTACTCCTCTGGCGCCACCACGGCTTCTGCCGCCTCCACCTCCAAAAAATGATTCAAAAGGACTTCCATCGTTACCAAAAACATCACCAAACTGGCTGAATATGTCGTCCATATTCATACCACCTCCGCCATAACCACCACCGGCACTTCCGGTTGCGGCATGTCCATATTGGTCGTAGCGGGCTTTTTTATTCGGGTCGCTTAATATTTCGTAAGCTTCGGCTGCTTCCTTAAATTTATCTTCGGCTGTTTTGTCGCCAGGGTTTTTATCCGGGTGAAACTTAATAGCCATTTGCCTGTAAGCCTTTTTTATATCAGCCTCGCTAGCGCCTTTGCTTAGTCCTAATACTTCGTAATAATCTCTTTTTGCCATTTTTATTTTAGTATTTTGAAAACCGTGCGGGCTTAACCGCTATATTTTTCAAACGCTTTAAATTAATTTTATTCTCCTACAACCACTTTGGCAAAACGAATTACCCTGTCGTTAAGCAAATAACCTTTTTCAATGGTATCAACAACTTTACCTTTTAACTCTTCGGTAGGAGCAGGTATATTGGTAATGGCTTCATGAAACTCGCTGTCAAAAGGTTTATTAGTACTTTCCATTTCTTTTAATCCTTTGTTTGTTAAAATATTTTTCAGCTTGTGGCTAACCAATTCAACACCTTCTTTTACGGCACTTACCTCAGTAGCTTTTTCCATAGCTTTTGATGCTCGTTCAAAATCGTCCAGCACAGGAATAAGCGAAACCAATACCTCTTTGTTGGCGGTCATCATTAACTCCATTCTTTCTTTGGCTGTTCTGCGCTTGTAGTTTTCAAAGTCGCTGTATAAACGTAAATATTTATCTTTAGCCTCTGCTAATTCTTGTTCTATGGTTTTTGGCTCTTCTTCTGCCTTTTGTTCCTCATTAATGACAGTATTGTCAGTTTGCTCACTCTCATTAACTGGATTTTCAGCAGTATTTTCTGTTGTCGAATCGTTTGTTAATTCTTTCTCTTGCTCGTTATTCATTGTAAATAGCTATTTTATACTAAATATTTGTAATTTCTAAAAGCCTACTATATCAAAAGTTTTGCCATTGGAAATTTTGGCTGATTTTATTAGGTAAACCCGATGATAAGGCAAATAATGCAAATGAGTAATGCGCTTACTCATTCAGTAAATAATTTTTACTTTGCGGTCCCTGGTTCATCAGTAAATCAATAATAGATAGATTGCTTTGAAAAGGATATTTTTCGGTGAACACCTGTAAATATTTTTTTAACAGTAAAGCGGCTTCATTTTCCTGGTTGCTACGTTTTTTAGCATCAAAATAATGCCTTAAATCAGTAGCATCCGTGTATTCCAATTCAAAGCTTTGGGTATAGGTAATGGTTTTATTTACCTTTAGTAATTGCAGTATAAGTTTCAACAATTCATTATTAAAATCAAATAAATAACGATGTTTTTTCTGCAGGTAAAATGCTTCAAAATAATCTTTATAGTAAAACCAAAAAGCTGATTTACCATAAGCCGATTGAAAAGCCAGCCAGTGTTGTTTTTGCCAATCTTCTTCGTAATTAATCTGAACCAGGTGTATAGCCTGTTTAGTATGGTGTATTTTAACAACCGGAATGCTTAAAACCTGTATGCCGTTAGCACCTAAAATATGGCAGCGGTTGGTATATGTTTGTTTAATATAGTTTTGATGCTGTTCTATAATAATTTGCTCAGCATTTAACAAACGGGAAAAGTATACCAGGTTAGGTAAATAAGCACTCGGCAGTATAATGGTTGGTGAAGTAATTTGATTGGTAAGCAAAGCGGCAGCAGCAGTTAATTTAAGCGTTCAATAATGTTATTTGTTGGGTTTATGAGAAAGCCAGTTCTTCTACTTTATCCCAGTTTAATACACTCCAGAAAGCAGTTATATAATCAGCGCGTTTATTTTGGTATTTTAAATAGTAAGCGTGTTCCCACACATCCAATGCAATAACCGGTGTGCCTAAATCTTTTACTATGCCGTTCATCAAGGGGTTATCCTGGTTAGGGGTTGATATAATCTTATACTTACCATCCTGCCTTATTAACCAGGCCCAGCCACTGCCAAATGTGCCAAGTGCTGCTTTGGTAAATTGTTGCTTAAAATTATCAAGGCTTTCAAAGTTATCATTAATCATTTTCAATACCTTTTCACTTGGCTTAGTATTGGTTTTTAACAAACTCCAAAACAAGGTGTGGTTATAATGTCCGCCACCATTATTGCGTATGGCTGTTTGTAATTCTTTAGGAAAACTTTCAATGTCGGCCAATACCTCGTTAAGCGAACCATAATTCCATGAAGGTGCTTTTGCTTTGGCTTCATTTAATTTGGTTACGTATGCCTGGTGATGTTTGGTATAATGAATTTCCATTGTCTGTTTATCAATAAATGGCTCCAGTGCATTGTAAGCGTAGGCTAGTGGTGGTAAGGCAAAATCCTTATCCATTTTAGCCAGAATAGAATTGATTTTAGCTTCTGTTTTTTCTGAATTTAATATAGTAGCACCGGCAAGCAAAGCAGCTGATTTTACAAATGATTTACGTGTTAGTTTCATGGTTTTAATATTGAAAGTTCGAATGTATTATTATTTGCTTTAATTATTGTTACACTTGCTTATAAATGTTAACAAGGATTAGTTTTAATCGTGTAAAATTTGGGAAGTTCAATAATTAAAAAAGCAGTACTATTGAAAAAATTATGATAGTAGGAATTATACCGGCCCGTTATGCCAGCACCCGTTTTCCTGGCAAACCTCTTATTGATATTGATGGCAAAACCATGATACAACGTGTGTATGAACAAGCCAGTTCAGCAAAATCGTTGGCACACGTAATAGTAGCCACCGATG
>CAYTWI010000058.1:0-22022 GCA_964442045.1 uncultured Bifidobacterium sp. | reverse complement strand
TTTATTAAAGTTTATAATAGAAACTTATGACATAGCTCCAATTATAGGTATAGATATATTTGCTAGATGGACCCAAGCAGGTATGCCAACAATAAAAGAATTTGCTCCATATGCATTTCATTGCTTATTAGTTGACTTACTGTTTTTGAATGGCCTTGCTTGCGGATTAATTACAACTAGACCTACTAATAATGTTGACAAGGAATACCTTTACTATCTCCCATTTTGTAATGTATTCACATCTAATGATAAATTTCATAAGAACATTATTCCCCTTTTTCTCAACCCTCATCAAAAATTTATCACTGGTGATGATTTGAAAAAAGACTTAAAAGGAATTGTCGAAGTTATCAATACACTTGATATTAATCAAAGGAAGAAAATACTTAATAGTCCACCAATTAATGAAGAATCCATAACTTTTAATCTTTGGCGTGAATATTTTGACTATCCTAACGGTAAACAATGGCAGGAAGACGCAACTCTTTTAGCCCATGATTATGCATTGGCAAAAATGCAAGAGTTTAGGAGGGCAATGGAAGGAAATAGTATACCGCTCGAATCAGGAAATGAAGAATTTACTATTAAACAATCTTTTCTCAATATGGACGATCCCTGCCCTGTATGCGGAAGTAATAAAAGAGTAGTGGATTGCTGTATTCCAATGGAGGAGTTTATGAAACTTGCTTTACAAAATCAGAAACAACAAATAAAAGGTGAAATTGAAACCTCTTACAATAAAGCTAATCATGTACGTTTTGTTACATTTACTAATCAAGGTCTACCTGCAATTATATTTGCCTATAAAAAGGACGACATTGACTCAAAAGGACATTTAGGATTAATCAATAATTATAAGAATGAAGAATTAAAATTAATAGGTACTATTAAGAAAAATAAGATTGAATTATCATTTATTGAGATAGAGACGTCCGAAAAAATAAACTTAAAACCACTGGCTTGTAATCCATCACAAATTGAGAGCTTTGTTAGAAATAAATATGATTCTATAGCTATCTTATGGGGATTAGTAGATCCTAATAACAAAAATGATTTGATTATACTCACATATGAGGAAGGAAAACCTCCTAGTCAAATAATTATTAAAGGATTTGAGCTTGTCTCATAGCAGGGAGAAGAATCAATAAAAATTAAACTTATATCAAATTATGTTTGTTTGAGATTGAAAAAGGTTTGTTTGGCTTCGCGAGGCGTTTGTTTGATGCTTCAATAGCTATGTTTCACCTTTGAAACGATTTGTTTGACTCTGCATGGCATTTGTTTGTTATTTAAACACGTTTGTTTAGGGTTTGATTGGCTATGTTTGATATTTGATGCCTTATGTTTAATACTTAATGGCCTATGTTTGACCTTTGATGGCCTATGTTTGACTCTTGATGGCTTATGTTTGACCTTTGACTGCCTCTGTGTCAGCCTCGACTGAATTTGTGTCGTCTTCGATGGCTTATGTTTGAGTCTTGAAACGATTTGTTTAACCCTTGATGCGATTTGTTTGACCTTCAACCGCCTCTGTGTCAGTCCCGACTGAATTTGTGTCACCTTTGATGGCTTATGTTTGAACCTTAATGCGATTTATTTGAGGTTAGGTGGCATTTGTTTAACTCTTGATGCGTTATGTTTGACCTTTGAAACGATTTGTTTGAAATGAACAATAAAGACATTGTGTGCAACATCTCTACAAATAATTGCTTATACTTTAAAACTCGGCATGGAAGCGAAGTGCAAACACGTGTGCGGGTCCTCTGTCCTGATTATATGCCGGGTTTACTACCAGTTGGTAATCGGGACTTAACCAAAAATGGTCTTCGTGTAGCAGGGCATTGTAAAATAATTCTACTATCATTTCAGGTGCGTAGTTGAGTGTACCATCACCTATCATAAATCCTTTGCCTCCGGCTTTCAGATAATTTCTATGCTCTGTTGAAATACCATTGGCCACAAAGGCCAAGCCTAACACATCATCATTGCGCTTCCATTTACTTCCATTTACGGAAAGGCCTGCGCTGATGCTTTGGTCTATTTCGGTAAAGGCCCATGTTTCGTTTAAACCATCGTTCCAGCTTACTCTACTGAACAGGCCTATATAGTCATTTATTTCTTGCTCGTAATTGAGGCTGAAACCATATTTGCTTCTTGCTCCTTTTCTGGTGTTAGTAATATCAGGCGCAAGCATAGTTGTACCTGCAGACACGGCCTGGGTATAATTACCCATGTGTGCTTCATTATTAAAAAGCAATAATTTTAAAGAACCTTTTCGGTTTCTTACTTTTACTTTTTTTTCTACTTCTACTACCTGTGAGTTGTATTGCATTAAATCTGTTTCTAAGGTAGGCCCATTGGCATATTCGGGTACCATAGCCAATGCATACCGCACACTCCAAACGTGTGTTACATATTGCAGCTCTAAACCAACTGTATAGCCCCGTGTATTGGCTGCATAATCCCAGGCTCCGGTACTCATTAGTGACCAGTTTAAAAACTGGGTACGCGGGTCGTGTGAGTATTGGTTGTTATCAAAATAATCGGCCAGACTGAACTTACCTGCTGTAATGGAAAAATATTTTTCAGGTTGGTAGGAAGCTAATTTATTCATACCATCATCCTGCCATGTTTTATTATTGCCTATTGCAAACTTTTGGGTAACAAATGCTCTTGCTATGTATGGTTGTGGTGCGGGATTACCTATTCTAAATGTTTCTCCATTGGTAAAACCGGCTACCCCACGCGCTGCACTTAATCCGCTACCACCGGCCAGTTCGGGATTAAAATAGGCTTCGGCTCCTTTCCATAATCTGGCTCCTAAAAACAAGGTGGTGGTTAATGATACTGCATCTTCTTCATTGGGGCTTAAACTAAAATCGCTGTGGTATTTGCCGCTTACACCCGGCTGAATCTGATAAACAGTGGTTTGTTGAAAGTGAAAGCTAAGCCGGTTTTGCGTTGAATCAGTTTTGGCCTGTCCAAATACTGTTATAGTTATGATTGACAAAAGAAAAGAAACAGAGAAAATTTTCATGCGGCAAATAACGCGGTGTTAAAGCAATTATTGATGTTATTTTTTTGAATTTCTATTGGCTAATGATTCTTTTAAACTAATAAAATCGCTCAGTATAAAAATAATAAAAGCATAGCTAATCAATAACTCAACGGTAAGAATGAATTTGGCTACCATGGTCGTGGCTACAATGTTTCCGTAACCAAAATTGGTGAAGGCCATAATGCTCAGGTATATAAAATCTATAAAAATGTACAGGGATGATTCGTTGTGCTGGACTCCTGAAAAGCTGGCAGGAAGTGCTTTGTACAGGCAATAATAATCTATACTGAATGACAGTATGATTAATGTGATGTTTAATCCAAGAAATAATAGGAACTGATAGTAAGGGATGTCGTTTTTGCTTACTTCTATTACTTTTTGCAAACTCTCAAACATAAATACAATAGCTTTTGCAATGGTAAACAGTACTATAAAGGCTATGCTGATTTTAGCACTTACATGTTCATTGGCATTGATTATAAAAACTATCAATGCTAACATCATTACAAGTACATATTTAACAACTATTTTTCTGCTATTCATGTTTTCCTGTTTTGAATTTAGCAAGCTCTTCCATTATTTCTAACTGCTGTCTTTGTAACTCATGTAAATGTTGCCCCTGGTGATTTAGAATAAAATCTATTTTTTCATGAAGCATACGTATTTCCAGTTCGGCCTTTAAATTTATTTTATAATCGTTTTTCGAGCGCAACCTATCTCGTTCCTCCTGCCTGTTTTGGCTCATCATAATAATAGGAGCCTGTATGGCGGCTAAACACGAGAGTACGAGGTTTAATAAAATAAAAGGATATGGGTCGAAAGATGATTGCCCGCTTAGTAAAACAACATTAACTAACATCCATAAAACAATCATGACAAAGAAAATGATTATAAACTTCCAACTTCCTCCGAACTCAGCAATCTTATCGGAAATTTTTTGCCCGAATGTCAGGTTGGTATCAAAACTTTTATCTACATCGGTTGTCATTAAATCCTGGTCGTCAAAACTGGCTATTACGTCTTTTTGCAAGGCGTTAAGTTCACCGTTTTCTTTGGCTACCAGTTCTTGTAACTGAAGCTTTTTCATCTGGTTATAGGCTTCATGGCTTATATATCCATCAGGGTTTAACTCGTATCCCTGTTTTTTTATAAATGATGCCATAGGATACGCAACTGAAAAGTTGGGTTTAAGCTCGTGTGGCAAATATTGCTTACCATTAACGGAACAAGTTATCTTCTTATTTTTTTCCATTATTATTTACTTTGTGCTGTTGCCTGAATCGGAAATTTTTTGAAGATGGCTATAATATCGTTATGTATATCCTTTTCGTATTCTACATTATCATCAAAGGTACTAACTGACCAACCTCGCCAAACCAGCTTATTGCTCGCCCGCTCAATGGCTGATATTTCCAATGTCCCTTCTTCATAATGTATATTAACATTTTTATAACCGATAATATAGGGGGTGTTCATATTATTATATCGCCAGTATGGATTGTAAGATCCCATTCTGTTATAATAGTTATTATAATTATAAATGGGCTGTTGTTCGGTACGTACTTTATTTTTTATTTCAACATGGTACTCAAATATTAAATCGGGATTTGCTGTATCGCCTGTTAAACCTTTGTTTGTAGCTTCCTGCGAAACAAAAAGTTTTATGTTGTTATCTATTATTTCGTTATTAAATCCCTTTCCATAATTAAATGCTGCACTGGGAAACCATGCAAAGGTTTTGCATCTGGTAAAATCAATTGATTCGTCTTTGTCGGCATACACTTCGTAGGTGGCACATGCAGCTAACTGAAGCATCATTATAATGGCCAATGTGAGCCTTAGTATGTTTTTCATAATTATTGGGTTGTTAATGTTTCATTTTCTCTTTGACCTACCAAAGTTATAAAATAGTTTTCAATACTTGGAGTGTGTTTTGCTACGAAAGTTTAACTGAAAATGTATTAAATAACAACGCCCCTAAACTATAGGCAGTTTTGCTTGTATGTATCCAATGATTAAATTAATAACAACCAACAAGGGACTCTGCAATTTTAGATAACTGCTATTTAAAATCTTAATTGTAGTTTAACATTCAACCTCCGCGAGGTTAAATAATTAGGAACAGCCCAGGTTTGTGCTGTTGCATCCTGCAGCCATGTATAGCTAATGGTATTGTTTACACCTAAAATATTAAATACTTCCAAAGCTAAATTGGCGTATTTTATTTTACGTTTTAAAAAACTGTTTCTGTTTTTACTGTCTTCAGAAATTAAATCTTTGGTAAAACCTATATCAACCCTTCGGTAACTGGGCATATCGTTAATATCATTATACCTGTCTTTATCAGGCACTCCAAAAGGAAAACCACTGCCATACACTAACATTAAGTTAACTTTATAGCTTGGATTGTTTGGGAAATAATCCTGAAACAAAATAGCAAACTGGAACATTTGATTGGTTAAGCGAGGTATATATCTTTCGGCTTCAGCCTGCCCTTGCGGGGTAAACTGGTTGCTTATAATTTCTTTGGTATTCATTAAACTTAAACTGGCCCAGCTTTCGGTACCGCGTACAAATTCTCCGTTTACCCTGAAATCAATTCCTGTAGCATAACCACGTGATGAGTTTTCGGCAAAGTAGCGTATACGCACATTGTCTATTTCATAAGGAATAAGGTTTGATAAATCTTTGTAGTAACCTTCAACCACAAACTTAAATGGTCGGTTCCATGCTTTAAAATTCATATCCGCTCCCAGTACATAATGGATGGAGCGTTGTGCCTGTATGTTTTTATTAAGCACACCGTCAAAGCCTCTCAGCTCCCTGTAAAATGGTGTTTGGTAATACCAACCATAAGCAGCTCTTACTACCCAGTTTTTGCGTAATTTTTTATTGCTGTTGGAATCTAATATTTGTTTGTTGTAACGCCTGTTAGGCTCAAAGGCAAATTGCACTCTGGGGCTTACTACATTTTCGTTGTTAAAACTCCACCAGTTACTTCTTATACCATAAGTTAAAGTCATATTGGTTGATTTTTGTAACAGGGTGGTGTTTTGTATATAGCCATTTAACCTGAATGTGTTTAGGGCTAAACTGGTTCTTAGGTAATCGGGTAAAACAATGGCACTGTCGCCTACCAGCGTTGGTTGTGCAAAGCCTGCACTATCACGGTAATTCCACTCTTTTATTTTATCGTTAATGCTTTCGGTTTGCACAAATGCACCCCATTGTAAACTATTGTTTCTGGTATTGGTTGTACCCCTGTGGCCTATATTAATTACTTTGGCTTCTATGGTATTGCGCGCATTATTTATAAAATAGCCGATACCTAACAGGTTTTTGGCTCGGCCAAAATCACTGCTACCCTGATCGGTTTCTAATTCGCTTAATCGGTAAGCTCCTTCTATGGTAAAAAACTCGTTTTCGTTGCTGTAAAAAACGGAGCCTATTAACTTAAGTTGTGTTTTTCGGGTGGGATTAAATACCAGACTGGCAGCTCCTGTAGCAGTTCGGTATTCCATTAAATCGGCTCCGCCAAAATATATGTTTAACTGTAGTGCCTGTTTTACAGTACCAAAGGTTGTTTGCCTGTCGCTGGGAACTAAAAAATACCTGTTTTGTGCATAGCTCCCCAGCACACTTAAACTTAGGTTGGACCTGAAATGATAGGTTAAAAGGGTTTGTACATCGGTAAAAGATGGTTGGTAATCGCCCTTGGTATCTAAGGTTGATACTACGTATTTATTGCTCCAGTAACGGGCACCTAATAAATAAGTAAAACGTAGGTTTTTTGTGGCTCCCTCTACATGTGTTTGTGCGCCCAGTAAACCAACATTAATGGATGAAGCAAATTTCTTAGGGTCTTTGTATTTAATATCGAGTACAGAGCTCATTTTATCGCCATACTTGGCTTCGAAACCTCCTGCACTAAACTTTATGTTTTTTACGAGTTCGGTATGTATAAAACTTAAACCTTCCTGCTGTCCACTGCGTGGCAAAAACGGACGGTATATTTCTATATCGTTTACATACACCAGGTTTTCATCAAAATTTCCGCCTCGTACATTGTACTGCGCACTTAACTCGTTGTTTGATGAAACACCAGGTAATGTTTTTAGTATTTGCTCAAAACTACCAGATATATTGGGCAGGGCACTTAATGGCTTAGGATCTAAAGTAAATGTACTGGCAAACTCTCTGTTTTTTTCTTCTCTGATTTGCACTGCTCCCAATACCAAACCTAAATTTAAAACCACATTGAGTTCATATTTTTGTTTGGGGCTTAAAGCGGGTACATAATAAACCTGTCCCTGACTGCCTACGTATGAAAATTTAAGCTGAACGGGATCGTTGGCATCTACCTCTATTTTGTAATAGCCGGCACCGTTGGTTACTACTGCTTTACCCTGCGAGGAGCTAATGGTAACTCCTTCCATAATCTGTCCGGTACTGTCGCGCACTATGCCACTCACACTTGCGGAATTATTTTGTGTTTGTGCACTGGAAACTAACTGAACACCAAAAACTAAAATTAAAATACAGGCTAACTTTTGCATTAAGTGATTTAAATAAGCGTAATTGTTACTATTCAGATGCGTTATTGTTTTGGTGTTTGGCAATAATAGGGGTTTCGTTTTAAAAATTTGGTCTTTTTTAAACGACAATTGGCTTATTTTAGTTCAGCAATTATTTTTTCTGCTTACCTTTTTCTTGGATCAACGTTTATGTAACGATTTTTTAAGGCCTGAAACTTTTCCATATCTACAGGCCTGAATTTTTTATTGGTTTCTGCCGGAAAGTTTTTAAGGCAATCAGGTGTAATGCATTTGGTTGGGCGTGTAGGTCTTTTTTCAAAACCACCTCCACAGTTAGGGCACACATTTTCAAACAGGTTTGTTGCGCAGTCCTTACAAAAAGTACATTCAAAAGTACAAATCATGGCCTCATGGCTATCGTTAGGCAAGTCTTTGCCACAATGTTCACAGATGGGTCTTAGTTGTAACATATTATTGTTTTGCTGAAGGGTTACAAAAAAGCACTATTCTACTTGTTTACAAACTGGATTTGTGTAAAATTTTAACAGGTAAATTGGGTAGTATAAAAGTTAACTGCATAAAAAAATGCTTACAACTTAAAATAGTTGTAAGCGTTTTTTAAAATTGATTGTGTTTATTCTACAATTAGTTTGTTTACAAAACTTTCGTTGCCATTGCTTATACTTATAATGTATAAACCTTTCGAAAACTGATATTCATCCAGCTTAATAGCTGTACTTACTTGCTGTGTATTGTTTGTGCTGCTAAAGGTTTTGTTATATACTGTTTTGCCCAATATATCGGTTACCACAATTTTTACAGGTAAATTTTCTTTAAAGCTGTAATCAACAAATACAGTACCTGTAGTATTTGGATTTGGAAATACATTCGCAAAACTGGTTGATGCTTTATTTACAAGCGCCTTTTGCGATTCATCCTTTGCTTTTTTTCCAAAATCAATACACTTGCCACATGATATATAATTACTTTGGTTTTGTGTCCAGGTTCCGTTAAATGGAGACCATCCCTGGTACGATGCAGGATTAAAAACATAATTAATAGTCCAAGGTGGATTATTCCCCCAAACGTCATACCTAAAATCGGCATTTACATTATCTCTAATGGCAAAGTCATTGGCTTTTGAGTAAAAGCCCGGTTGCATTCCACCTCCTAACCCATTTGCATATACGTACCAAGGGTTACTAAATGTATTGATATATGTTTCATACTCGGCTTCGTATATACTACTTCTCGAACAATCGTAATTATCAAAATAAACTATCTCATCGCCAATTTCTCTGTTAATCCAATGTCCGAATATACCCGTTCCATTGCCACTAAAACCGCAGTCTCTGTATCTAAAGTGCCATTCTAAAAATTTATCTTCTCCTTCGTATTTTACATATAAATGAGCTCTGTTTAAATTATGCACTCCTAAATGGGTATCATCCTTTTTACCATTTGCCACTATTACATCAAATGGGGTATTGCCATTTATGATGGATGGAGTAGCCTGTAAATCGCTTTCAAAATCGTAATTGAGTGGCACGGCTGTTAGCTTACCGTAATCCAAAGCACTTTGTACGGGTACAAACCCAAAATGCATTCCATCGCTGCAAATAGATAAATCAAAATTAACACTTGAAAAACCTTCAAAACCAACATGGGCTTTGGAACCCCAACAACCTGATCCATCTGAACCTGATTTAAATGAGGCCACATTCAATATCCAATACCTGCTTACATTAAAATTTGTTCCGGCATTTGTTGATTTACCAACCACTTCCTGTAATCCATCGCCAAAATAACCTCCTGCATTTACACAGTATGGCTGCACATCGGCAAATTCGCTCACATTGGCAAGTGTATTATAGCCTTTTATTAAACGCACACCAAACCAATAAAACTTTAAGCGAATGCCCCAGGCTCCAACATTTAATTGAAAAACTTGCCCCGCCCCACTTGGATTGGTTTTTAATTCTAAATCGGCACCAAAAATAGGCACCTTAATAAACCAGAGTATTTTAGCAAACAACTCCGTATGAAAATCCAATAGCCGATCGTTCGCTACTCTATCGGTAAAACTATAAAAATTGGTTTGCATTTCACCATCCAAAGCACCATCCGAAACGGCCATTTTCTTGCAAAATTGCGGATAATCACCCATCATTTTTAAGTCATTCATAAAATAGGTTCTTTCTATATGCTCTGTATAATTTTTATACAAACCCCAACCACTTTTTGTATCAATATGGTATATTAAAAGTTGTTGAGCCGCTTTAGCATCTAAAAACAAATTAAAATATTTGGTAATAACGCGTGTAGCCATGGGCATACCAAACAAAGCGCCACCAAGTGCTTTAGCACTTACATCGTACATATGCTGAAGCGATAATGGAATATTGGCTCCCTGGTGTGGTGCATCTATTGTTATCATTAACCGGCAATTGTGCATACGTTCCCGCCTATTGGCATCAGGCCAATTCTTTGGATCGGTATAGCCTTTCGACTCCATAAAGGTTAAAGCATAACGAGCTATTACTCCTCCCATACTTTCTCCTATAATTACAAACTCATAATCGTTTTCTACTTCCTTCTTTAGTTTATCAATCATATTGACGACTCGCATGGCATTGCTTCGCATATCAACCCGGCTATTGACCCAATCAACTATATAAAAATCGTAGCCGAAATTAGCCAGTTGACTAATATTGGGTACTTGCAACATGCTATAATACATATCCTCTGCTGTTTTATTTTGTTTAGGCAGAAAATCTAAAATATCAATTCCCTCTAAGTAAATAACTACTCTTCTGTTTTTAGGCTCTGAATTACAAGCTCTATAAACTACTACGGGCATATCATCGTAATATACTATTTCAGTATAAGGCCTCACTGCAGGACGAGCCTTGCCTAATAAAAATGTACTGCGTGAATGTTTTTTTAACTGTCCATCCTGTGTGATACGGGCATTTAAATAAATGTTATCGGCAATACCTAAAGCTCCATAATCTATTGTAGTATAGGTAGTGGTGGTAGGGTCTATAAAATGAAAGCCGGTACCATCTCCAAAGTCTACCTCAAAACGATACATGGCCGGGTTATAAAAAGGTGAATTGACAATATCGGTAAAAAGAGCCCCGCCTATTACCCAGGTAACTTTTGCATATTTAGCCTGGTTGTATAAGGGAGCAACGGCAAATATATTTTTAACAGAATAAGGCTCTATGGGCCTGTTAGGAACATCTGTTAAAATATCATTGATGGTGTCAAAATCAAAATAAAGGTTTGATTCCAAAGCTTTATTTACCAGTTGGTAATAGGACACATCCATAATGCCTAAAGGAACCGTGTCACCTCTGTATTGCTGGCCTGCTTCATATATATCTTCATCGCGTGGCAATAAAGTTGTATCATAAGCCATGTAAAAGTGTTCCCAGTATAACCTGAACCAGTTATCAGTGGTACTTGAATCGTATGAAACATTGGTCCAGTATTTATCATCGGTTACGTGGGCTGACATATCGTACAAATATTGTTGTACCGGTAAAGGGGGTCTATACAGTGGTGTAAACAAATTACGCAGTTGCAGATTTACATCTTGCAAGGGATTGTAAACAGGAGGTGGCGGTGGTACTTGGGCAAATACCTTAAGTGATAGCAATACCAAAATAATTAGCATTGATAAATTACGAGACGGTAGTTTTTGTTTCATGTTTAACGTTTATTTATAAGTGAATAATAGGGGTTTCTATGACCGGTACTTAAACAAAAAGGAGGCTTGTTCCTGTTTATTTTTGGCTTCCTGGCTATAACATTTTGTTCCCTGTATAAAGCTATTTGATAGGTTATGTAAAATAAACGAACTTATTTTTACAGACCTACACTCGCATTAAAAAGAAGGTTATATTTATTAAAAAGAGGTGTTTACACTACACTCCTATACATACATGTAGGGCACACAAAAATATCGCAAAGGCTCTTCCGTAAAGCGTTTACAGATTTAATCTTCAATAAATACAAAAGCTTATTGATTGGCTAAAAAAATTAAAAATGAAATTTGTGTAGGGGTTTTGATACGCCAAATTAAGAAACAATAAAATAAGAAAAGGTATTTATTAAAAATGAAATTATACCGGATGAATTACCTGTCATAAAAAAAGCCCTGCGGGTGGGCAGGGCTTCGTTTTATTTAAACAGTGGCGTGTGAAATACGCTCCAATGCTTCTTTATTGAGTATTTTTATACGTTTACCTTCAAAATCTATATACTTATCGGTTTTAAATTCTGACAGTAAGCGGATTAAGGTTTCGGTTGCGGTACCTACTATATTGGCTAAATCTTCGCGGGGCAAACTAATCGGAATAACGGGTTCTTCTTCTACTGATTTTTGAGCAAAGGTTTGGTGTAAATATAAAATGGTTTCTGCTACGCGTTCTCTTACACTTTTTTGAGCCAGGCTTTGTACTTTCTCATTGTTTAAGCCCATATCGTGGCAAAGTGCTTTAAACATTTGTTTGTTAATTTCAGCATTGCTTTGCAGCAAATCTAAAAACACCTGGCGGGGTATGAAACATGCTGTTACATCCTCAATACAAGTAGCGGTAGCGGTTAAAGGCTCTTCGGCTATTACAGCACGATAACCCAAAAACTCGCCTTCTTTTGCAAAACGTAAAATTTGTTCTTTTCCAAAATTATTGCTGCGGGTTAATTTTACTATTCCTTTGGTTATACAGTATATACCCAATGGAACATTGTCTTCATAAAAAACGGACTGCCCTTTTTTATAATAACCACACGATTTTGCCATTGATACTTTTAAGGTTTCTTCTGGCGTACAATATTTCATAAATGAAATGGCTTTCGAATTACACATTTCACATTCAAGTTTTACTTTTTGCATAGTAAAAAACTATTTTTTTAAGGTTCAAATATATATACCTAACGGTTTAACAAAAAATTAAAAAGTGGATTATTTTCTGCTGATTCCGTTTTTGTTAATTTATTGTTATTGATATAACAGTCGAAATGGGGTAAAATGTTTTGTAATTCAGCAACTATATTGCCTTTATCCCAAATTATTTTTTCGAAATAATGTTCAAAACTTTCTTGCCCGTATTTTTCCAACAATGTTTTGTAATCGGCTTCAGTATATCCTTTGTTTTGTTTATAGAATTGGTGGTACAGGTCGTGCAATACATTATCTAAACTATATTTCCCGCCTGAATTTTTAATAATGGTCAGGTCGGCAATCATGGCAGCCAGCATACCTTCCACATAAATACTTGTTTTGCGTGCCGGTATGCCCTGTACATAGCCATCCAGCCAGGTATCGAAACTGGATTCGGCTACGGAATAATTGTATATGCCCGGATTGTATATATGCCTTAAAAAATCGCCATTCCAGCTATCGGCATATTGTTCCCAACTCCAAACACCACTGCGTAGCAACATTAAATCGCCATAATAGGTAGTAACACCTTCGTATACATAACCTAACTCGCTATAGTTTTCTTTGGTAAAATCGTAAGGCCACATAGCAGCGGGACGTATCCTTTTAATATTCCATAAGTGAAACAACTCATGGCTGCTAATGGCTAATAAATCGTTGTAAAACTCGACCAGTAAAGTATCGGCTCCTTTGCCCATAGCTATTACTGTTGAGTCAGCATGCTCTACTCCATGCCTGAACCCATTAGGTAACATTTGATACAGGAAGTGGTAATCAGCACAGGGTAATTCTTTAAAAATGGCTGTTTGTGCCAATGTATATTTTAAGGTATCGGCTTCGAGTTGGGCCATATCTAATTCATGTTTGCCCTGAAACCAAAAATGTATATTGGTATTTGTATTCAAAACAAAACTATGGTGTTGCAGTGCTGGGCTAGCTATAAACGGGCTATCGGCTAAATGGTCAAAGTTTTTTGCCAACAGTGTGTGCCCTTTTTGTGGCAACTGGCAGGCTATGGTATAATTTTCGGGTACGTTTAATTTTACTTCGAAACCGGTGTCGTGTTGGCCTACTTCGTACATAAAGCAATGTACCGGGTTTACATAAACCTGTTTCTGATTAATGAAACAAGCACCTGCATCTAACTGGTTGGCATAATACTCATAACTGATTTTAATTTCATTGTTCTGCGGAACATTGTAAACAGTCCAGCGGTCTTTGGTGGTTTTGCGTACTTTTAAAGCCTGACCGTTTTGGCTGTAAGCATTGAAACACCTTATATTTTTGGCAAAATTGCCTAATTCGTATCGGCCGGGGCGCCATGCCGGCAATTGCAATTCAATCTGGGTTTGACTACTTATAATAATGGCTTCTAAAACAATAAAATTTTCGGAAGCCTTGTTTATTGATAAAGTGTATTTCATATTTGTTGCAAAATATGAACATAGCTATCATAACTGCAATTTTTTCTGTAACAATGTTATTAATTTTTACAGGCCTTTCTCTTTTAAAAAGTCAAAACATGTTTATACAGCTCATTTTTGTGGTGGTAGCAGCATTTAATATTGGTATTATTTCGTGCCTGCTGTTGGTTAACTACGACAACAAAATGGCGCTCATATGGCCGGGGCTTTTTATTATTATGCTGGTGAATAAAGTAATTGAGTTGCGTAAAAACCTGCGTTCATAATTAATTAGGTATATGTAATTAAAAACGAATTATTATTGTAAGGTGAAAAATTGGATATTTATTTTAATAAGCTTATTCGGACTACAACTGGCTAGTGCGCAAACAAGCAAAGAAGCGGATGCTTTAATTGATAAAATAAGCAAACGCTATAAAAAGTTTAAATCAATAAAAGCAGACTTTACTTACAGTATTGAAAGTAAAGCGGAAAAGATAAACGAAAAGCAAAAAGGGACTATTGTTATAAAAGGCAATAAGTTCAGGCTTGACTTTGCCGGCCAAACCATTATATGCGATAACAAAACACAATGGACCTACAGCAAAGAAATAAACGAGGTAAATGTACAGCACTATAAACCGAAAGAGGGTATTATAAAGTTGGATGATATTTTTACTATGTACAGCAAAGGCTTTTTCAGCAAAATACTGGAAACGGTAAAGGAAGGTGGGCGCGAGTTAACGGTATTAGAGCTAACACCAAAGGACAAAAAGAAAAACTACTTTAAAATAAAACTGTTTGTTGAAAAAAATAATCAGCAAATTATTAAGTCGGTTATTTACGATAAGAATGGCAGTATTCATACCTACTCTATTACCAACCAGATTCCAAATATTAAATTTGATGACGGTTATTTTTCTTTCAACCCAAAGAAATATCCGAACATTGAAGTGAATGACATGAGATAAAATGAAAAAACAACTTGGTATATTAATTATTTTACTGCTTTTAACCTGTGCTGTAGGTGGGTATTTCTTATTTGAAAACTCATCAAAAGCCAACATGAGCGAAGTAGACTCCATAGTTGATAAACAATTTAAAGTTTACCCGAATTACTATACCAGCTCTGATAAATTTACTGATACGTTGAGCCTGGCTATTACGGCCATGAAATATTATACCATTGGTAATTATAACTCTGCCCGGGATGCTTTTCAAAAGTTTGAACCTTTGGAAGAGGATGACGGCTACTACAATTTGTATTTGGGTATTTGCTATTTAAAAACGGGCTACAGCAGCTTGGCTATACGCCATTTTGATGAGGCACTGAATTCATTTACTACATTTAATGAGAAGACAGTAGTACGCTGGTACCTGGCTTTGGCTATGTTAAAAGCTGAACGTATAAACGAAGGCCGCGAATTATTGGAAGAGCAGGTAAAACAAAATACTCCTTATAAAAAACAAGCGGTTGAAATTCTGAATCAGCTTGATTAATTAGTAGTGAAAATGTGTGTTTAACTTGCTGTTCTTTTTACTGTAGGTAAAATAAATAATAAGTCCTAAAACCAACCAAATACTAAAAGCTATCCAATTGCTCTTTCCTAGCTGTGTCATTAAGTAAAAGTTAGTTATCATACCTAAAACAGGTAGCAATGAAAATCGGTGTAAAAAAGACAGTACGGCTACTACAGTAAACAATATCCAAAAGCTGTAAGCGGGGAAATTCAATGCCCAGTCAAAGTTCAGGAATATTTTGTTCTCATCGAAAACAATAAATAGAAACAAGCTTATTAAATAGACCAAAGGCATAATAATACGCCCACTGATGTAAGGCACTCTAAAACCTTTATGCTCGGTATTGCGGTGCGATTCCATTTGTATAACACCTGCATTTACCAATACAAATGCAAACAGGGTTCCAATGCTGCTTAGATCGGTTACTTCGCGCAGATTCATAAACAAAGCGGGTATGGCTACTAAAGCACCTGTTATTAAGGTAGAGAAAAAGGGCGTTTTGTATTTGGGGTGAATGGCACTGAACTTTTTAGGTAATAAACCATCGCGGCTCATGCTCATCCATATACGGGGTTGTCCGTTTTGAAAAACCAGTAATACGGACGCCATAGCTATTACGGCACTTACGGCAACAATACCACTCATCCAGTTTACATTCAGGCTTTGAAACACAAAGGCCAAAGGATCGCCAACGCCTAATTGTTTGTAACTAACCATACCGGTTAATGTTAATGAAATAAGAATATATAAAACGGTACATATAATGAGTGAGGCTATCATAGATTTAGGTAAATCGCGTTCCGGTTTTTTACACTCTTCGGCTGTGGTAGCCAGGGCATCAAAACCTATGTAAGCAAAAAATACAGATGAAACCCCTTGCAATACGCCTGCAAGTTTATTGGGCATAAAAGGACTCCAGTTTTCAGGGTTTACATAAAATGCACCAACTATAATAACGAGTACTATTACAAAAAGCTTAATGCCAACAAATATGTTACTGGCTTTTTTTGTTTCGTGTACTCCTCTGTAAATTAATGCGGTAATGGCTAATACAATACCTACTGCCGGCAAATCGAAAACTATGCGCAAACCTAATATATCGGGTGCATTTTTCCAGGCTAAAAACTGTTCGTTTACGGTATGTGTAATGGTTTCGTTTTTCAGTACCAAATCCTGGTAATGTATAAAGCCTTGTTTGGCTGAAGCATAATCCATGGTAAGGTATTCGGGAATATGTATATGCAAACCATCTAAAAGCCCGGTAAAATAATCGCTCCAACTAATGGCTACTACTATATTGCCTATGCCGTATTCGAGTATTAATGCCCAACCTATAACCCAGGCTATTATTTCGCCAAAGGCTGCATAAGCGTAAGTGTATGCACTACCACTTATAGGAATGGAAGAAGCAAACTCGGCATAACTCATAGCTGAAAAACCGCAGGCTATGGCCGTAAAAATAAACAGTAAAATAACAGCAGGGCCTCCGCTTGCGCTTGCATTGCCTATGGTACTGAATATACCTGCACCTATAATGGCAGCTATACCCATGGCTGTTAAGTCGCGTAAGGAAAGAGTGCGGGTTAGCTGGTGGCTCCCCTCCTCTACTTTTTTTGCTTCGTTAAGTATATGGCTAACTGATTTTTTTCGTAAAAGTTCTTTCATGCAAGTTTTAAATTTTAAACTTTTTGTGCTGCGCAATTAATTAAATTTAATTGAATAATTATTGATTTAAAGAAACCTTCTTTACCACAATACCATTGTTGGTTTGTATTTGCATAAAATATACTCCGTTCACAATGTCGTGGTAGCTTATTTTATAATGCTTCGCATCTATTTTGGTATTTGTTATACTTTGAATGGATTTTCCTTCTGCATTAAAAATACTTATTTTTAAAATATCGGCCCGGGTGGTTTGTACCATTACTTCTTTTAAGGAGGGGTTAGGATATACACTGATTTGATTTTCCAGTGCATCGGTATATTGCACGCTGGTAGTATTGGCAAACAACCAATCGTAACAGGCACCAAACTCTGCATTCCAAAATGATTCGGAATGGCTGCCGTTAGCTTTAATTACATTTTTCAGCTCCACATTATTACGGTACCCTTTGCTTTGTAACAGGCTGTTCATACTGTCCTGCCACATAGCCATATTACCTCCTTCGGTTAACCCACATACAAAATATATTTTCTGGTTAGCGGTTTTACTCTGCAAAGCTGTGTAACTAAACAAACTATCGCTAAACCAAAAGGCGGGTGAAAAAACACCTGCTTTACCAAATACATGCGGATACTTAACCATGGCATACATACTAATGAGGCCTCCCATGCTGCTACCAGCAATAACCGTATTGGGCTGGTCGTTTAAAGTGCGGTAAGCGGAGTCAATATATGGTTTTAAGGTGTGCACTATAAAATCTACATATTGGTTACCTTTACCTCCACCGTATTGCTTGTTTATATATGGCGAGTATTCATCTAAGCGGCTGGCTCCTCCATTGTCAATAGCTACTACTATGCAGCCGTAATCGCCATTGGTTTGTTTGGCATTTAGGGTTTCGTCTATCCCCCACTCGCCTGCAAAGGCAGTTTGCTTATCAAAACAGTTTTGCCCATCGTGCATATACATAACCGGGTATTTTTTCTGTGTATTGGTTTCATAATCTTTGGGTAAGTATATCCATACCCTTCTGCCGGTATTTAACTGCGGTATCCAAAAAGCATTGTTTAATATTTTAACATTGGCCGCGGCTGTTGAGTTGCTGCCCCCTCCCGTTTTTAAATCTTCCCAACCTTCCACAGTAATGGTTTGTTTACTGTTAGGTGTAATTATATTCATGGTTCGGTTAGGAATAAAATTTCCGTTTTTATCGCCCTCCACTGTGGCCCAACTGCCACGTGTAATTTTGTATTCTGCCGGGTTATTGCTGTTGGCTATGGTTAGTGTATAAGTATTACCGGTTTTGGTAAAAGCATGTGCGCTGCTTTTTGCATTCCAGTTATTAAAATTACCTGCCAGGTACAAGGTGTCGTTTACGGGTGTGTTACCTGAAACAGAAGCAATGGTAACAGTTACCTGCGCTTGTGAAATGGCAACAGAAAAAAGTATTAAAATTAATGTACTTATTATTTTCATAGGGGCAAGTTAAGCGAAAGTTTTTAAATAGATTCATGGCTATATTTACGTACCCAATTTTTACACCTGCATTATTTATAGCTGTATTTTTTATACTATTGAATAATGAAAAAATGGATACGCTTATTTCCGGTTTTATTTTTAATAAGTCATTATCAGGCCAAGGCTCAAACAGTCATTCTTATTTCGAAAGATAAAAGCGAAAACATAAAAAAATGGTTATTACAAAGTGATAGCACTATTGTAACCAAAGAGTTTTATTTTTTAACACCCGACTCACAACAATACTACTTAACCAAAAGCAATGGCATAGTGATAGGTGGTGGCGAAGACATTAACCCACGCCTTTATGAAAAAGAGGAACTGATAAGCGATTGTGGCAAAATAGATAATTACCGAGATAGCATTGAATATGTTTTAATACAACATGCCCTGAAAAACAAAAAGCCCATTTTAGGTATTTGCCGCGGACAACAGATATTGAACGTAGCTACCGGTGGCAGCCTTATTGTTGATATTCCTAAAACAGGTAAAACAACTATACAGCATTCGCAACCGGGCGTTGATTCAGTACACTGGGTATTGATTGATAAAAAATCGTGGTTGCAAAACAGTACGCATTTAGATAGCATGATGGTGAATAGCTCACACCACCAGGCGGTTGATAAAGTTTCACCCCTGTTTAAAGTAACGGCTCGTGGCAGCGATGGTATTATTGAAGCTATTGAATGGAAAGATAAAAGCCATCCGTTTGCAGCTGCTATTCAGTGGCACCCTGAACGTTTGTATAACCAGGCTTCTCGCAATATGAGTTTATCGTTTGTAAAAAAAGTAAAAGCACATTAAACGCTTTTAAGCCACACTCGTCAAGCTAACCGTAAAAGTACTTCCTTTTCCTAATTCGCTTTGCACCTGAATAGTGCCACCTTGTGCCTCTACAAATTCTTTGCTGATAGCCAGCCCTAAACCTGTACCTTCTGTTTGTGTACCCGGTACTCTAAAGTACCTGTCAAAAATTTTGTCCCTATATTGTGGAGCTATTCCCTGCCCTTTATCTTGTATGATAAAATCAACTTTGTTTTGGTTTGCATTGCGTTCTACTTGTACTATTACACTTTCATTTGGCGGAGAGTAACGAATGGCGTTGGATAATAAATTGGTTAATACCCAGGCTGTTTTTTCGCTATCGGCCATTACGGGAGGTAATAATGCAGCTACTTTAATATCTAATCTTATTTGTTTTTGTTCTGCCTGTGTTTTTATAGCTTCTATAGCATAGTGCAAAATAGTTTCTGCTTCACAGGGTTTAATTGCCAGTTGAATATTGCCACTTTCCACTTGGGTCATGTTTAACAGTTCTGCGGTTATTTTTAATAGTCTGTTGGTATCGTCATTAATACTTTGTAATAAATTTTTTTGTTCTTCGTTCAATACGCCCACCTTATCATTATCCAATAACTGTAAGCTCATTTTTATAGCTGAAATGGGTGTTTTAAATTCGTGTGAAACAGTTGCTATAAAATTGGTTTTGGCAAAATCAAGCTCTTTATAATTGGTAACATTGCGTAATATAATAACATGCCCAATCAGTTTTTCCAACTGTTCGCCAGTTGGTATAATGGCAATAGGGAAAGTTTCCTTCTCAAAATAACTCTCTTTGTTATTGGCATAAATTTTTAAAGTTTGCGCACTATCCGCAGGCTTGCCTGTTAAATCCTTTATCAGCAAACGAATTAAATCATTATTTACTGCTAGCTTAAAAGCATTTTGCCCAATAAATTCTTGTTCTTTTATACCTGCTATTTTAATAGCTTCTTCATTCACAAAAATCACATCCCAGTTTTCATCTAAGCCAATTACCGGGTCGTGCATATTATTGATAAGGGTTTCAATACGTTTTTTACTCACCATTAACTTGGCTAAATTGCTTTGGCTGTATTCCTGTAACTTTTGCGCCATGGTATTAAATGATTGGGCTAATTCTTTAAACTCTCCATGGTTATCAAAGTGAATACGTTCATCGTAATTTTTAGCTGCTATTTGCTTAATACTATCCGACAGTTTTTTAATAGGATTGGCAATGTATGCAGGCAAATTAATAAACAATGTAAAAGCAATAACGAAGCATAAAGTACTAACTATTGCTATCCAAAAAGTAGCATTACCCGCTGTTCTTTTTGCCAATGCATTTTTTCTTTCAATGGCTTTCATGTTTAAATCTATTACCTGATAAATTTGATTGCGCAATAGGTTATTCAAATAATGGCTATCAGGCTTTATTTTGTATAACTCAAAAGTGTTTCGTACTTTTTGAGTGCTTTCCTGTTCTCCTTTTTCGGTGATATTGGCTTCTTGTTTCTGTAAATTAATTTCAAAAGAATCAACCAATAATGAATTGTTATTGGCTTCCAAACTGGCAAGCATACCACTTGTATATTCTAAGGTATTGTAATTATCAACTAAAATATTTTCAGTATCGCTTTTTAACAGGTTAATATACCATGCACTTACCCCACCTAATAATATAATTAAGGCAAACAACAGGCCTATGCCTAAAGTAAGTTTTGTTTTTATTTTCACGGTAGTCAATAAAATGTTATTTGTATTTAATTGTTTGCTTTAAATATGGTTTAACAAAGGTATGCCATTTATCTATTCAACTATTTTCTTTTATAACTGCACCAATCAACCTAATATAACAAGATCTATATCTGTTGAAGATAATTTCTTTAATAATTGATTAAACTGACTGGTGGCAAAAATAATCCGGATTAAGCTAATATGTGGCTTCCCCACGCAAATTGTTTTTATCTGTAGTTTCTCGGCTTGTTCTATTATTGATTTAGCAATGGATGAACTTTCCACTTTAATAATTTCTGCACCTAGTTCGGTGGCAAGCTTAAAATTATTAATTAAATGCCGCTGTTTAACCAATGCAATTTTATTGCTGCTTTCGCGGGGTGTTTGCACATATAATACAAACCATTTGCTGTTATAATAATTAGCCAATCGGGCGGTTTTTCTAATTACACTTTTGGCGGTTTGTTCGTTACTACTTATACAAGCCATTAACTTATCATGCTTAAGGGTATTGGTTATTTCAATTTCTACTTTACGCTCTACTTGAGATGCTACTTCTTTTAAAGCCAATTCGCGTAACTGCAAGATGTGCTCACTTTTAAAAAAATGCTGTAGCGCAGTGGCTATTTTATCTGCCCTGTATATTTTTCCTTCTTTTAAACGCTCAATCAACTCATCAGCAGTTAAGTCAATATTTACCACTTCATCGGCTTGTGCCAGCACACTATCGGGTACCCGTTCTTTTACTTCAATGCCTGTTATTTTTTTTATTTCGTTATTTAAACTTTCTATGTGTTGGATGTTAACGGCTGAAATAACGTTAATACCTGCGGCT
>CAYTWI010000057.1:0-22292 GCA_964442045.1 uncultured Bifidobacterium sp. | reverse complement strand
AAATGCTAACCTTTAGCTAGGAACAAACAGGGAATGAATAAAATGCAAAAGGACTAAAAGCTAATTTATTATTTAGCCAGTAATAGTATATAGTCAAATTCTTCTTTTTGTATTTCCATTACAGAAAGTCTGCCTTGTCTTACCAAACCAATGTTTTGAAGTTTTTCATCAGCTTTTATTTGCTCCAGTGTTACCGGTTTTTTTAGTTTTTTAAACGGAGCTAAGTCAACTACTACCCAATTTTTATCGTCTGTGGTCGGGTCCTGATAGTGCTCTTTTATTACTTTGGCTATACCTACTATTTCTTTGCCTTCATTGCTATGGTACCAAAATACCAAGTCACCTTTTTGCATGGCTCTGAGATTGTTGCGTGCCTGATAATTCCTTACACCATCCCAAAATGTTTTTCCATCTTTTTCAAATTGTTCCCAACTGTATTTAAATGGCTCTGATTTTACTAACCAATGTTTCATGTTTTGTATGGTTTAATACTCGTAAAACTTAACTACTTTATTTGATGCTTTATCAAACGCTATTTCGGTTTGGCTGCTTTTTTGTTTGCTGTACACAAAAGCTACGGCACTTTGGTCTGCAATAATGGCGTCCCACGCTTTTTTATCACTGTGTTCAGCAATAAATTCTCTTTCTGGATGTATAGCAGGTACATTGAATTTATTTAAATGTAAAAATTCAAAAACCCATTTACGCAGGTACTCTTCTTTTTCTATATCGGTTGCATACTGACCACCTCCGTCAAATGCATTTTCCAGTACATTATTGGCATGGAAATAATCGTGAAAAATTTCTTCGCCAGCTTCGTTTGTAATGGTAAAGTCAATATTGGCATTATATATTTTATCGCCTATTATTTTTACCTTAAATTCATCTTTACCATTTGGATTAGAGAATTTATGCTTAAGCACGCGTTGTATATTTACTTTTTTAAAATCAACAGTAGTGTCGTCTTTGGTAAAGTGCTTCATTTCATCATAACTCATGCCTTTGTAATTGAGCGAAGTGTCTTTTGGTGCTTTTTCTTCGTGTTTCCAAACACTCTCTCCTGCGGCATCTCTACTTATTTCATCATTATCGCAAGCTTGTAATGTTATCAATAAAAAAGCAATTGCGTAAAAACTTTTTTTCATTCTTAAAATAATCAGTCGTTAATTTTTTTCAAATATAAGGTTCCAAATTAAATCTAAATCTTCGTCATTTTCCGAATTAATTGTTTGTGAAGTTACTGTTGTCTCAATACTAGGTAAAACACCTCTTTCGGAATCGGCAACAGGTAAATGATGTTGGAACTTATAGTGTGGTATGCGTACAAAATTGCCTGTTTTAGGCAGCTCTAAAAAAGGAGTATTAACAGCAAAACATCCTGACTCGGTGCCTGCTGTTTCCTGTCCAATAACAATAGCATTGGCTTTGTGTTTTAAATAAGCGGCCTCAAAACTGGCTGCGCTAAATGAACCATTATCAACCAGACAAAATATAGCTCCTGTAAAACGAGGTAAGCTATTCATGTCTTTTTGTGTTATGGTAAACTGGTATTGATAGGTGTTTTCTGTTTCTGTTTTAGTACTGATGAGTCCTAATGAAAAACGGGTTAGGTAATAAGTGAATTTTTGCTTGGCATATTTTCGGTAAGTGAGCCCTTGTTTGCCTCTTATAAAGCTATAACTAAATGTATCTTTACTTAAGTATTTTAACATTTCTGTAGCTTGCCCTATACTGCCTCCACCATTACCGCGTAAGTCAACAATTAAATATTTTATGTCGTTTTGTTCTATTTGGGTAAAAGCGCGTTCAAAAAACTTATTGGCATTGTTGAGCTGAAAGCCTTTTATTTTCATAATGGCTGCCTGGGTATCGCCTTTACAAATTCTAAAGGAAGCAAACTCCTGATTAAGTAAAACACTTTGCACCCGTGGTGTTTTAGCTGTAGGTTTAGCTTTTGTGGTATTGTTGCCTTTTTCCTCCTGTAAGCGCAGTTTTATAGTATCTTTTTTTAACGAGAGTAGAGTTACATTATATACAGAATCTTCGCCAAAAAAAGCTACATAAAAGGATTGAAACTGTGATGCCCCATAATAATTTTTCATGCTGTTTAAACCGGCATCGGCATTTTGTACTTCTTCTATTTTGTCAATAATTTCGGCTGATGAATGGTTGTTGATACTCAGTATTTGTGAACCGCATACCAAACCAGAATCGTTGCTTTCATTTTTAGTAACCAATATTTTCGAGTCGGTAAAAATTACTTTGAAAGGAGGTACAAAGTGTTTCTTTTTAGCAAATAATTTTTGAGTTTTAACACTGGGAAATATTTGTGTATGGCCGCATTTTACATGGGCTATGTAATTACGTAAAATCATTCTGAACGCAATGTCGCTTAAAGGCTCTGTTAACTGGCTTTTTGTTTTTTCAAAGAGGGTTTGCCATTCATTGGCATTGGTATAACGGTAAAATCCCGGGTGATTTAGTTGTAAGCTGGTATGCAAGTAATCGAAATCACTTTGCATTTCAGCGGGTTGATATACCGTAGTGCCATTTTTCTGTGCAAATAATGCCATAGAAAAAACGAAAAACACATAACTTACAACTATTTTTGTTTTACTCATTTAGCTAAATAATTGTTGGCAAATTAATCAATTTCAATAGATAAAAAACTAACTTAAATTGTACAATTATTGTGTTTTATTTGAAGCCTTATGCAATCAACCAACCATATTTTAATGATAAGGCCTGTAGCCTTTACTTTTAATACACAAACCGCTACCAGCAACTCGTTTCAAAAAGTCAATGATACTATAAACACGCAGCAAAATGCATTAAGTGAATTTGATGCATTTGTAAAGAAATTAAGAGAGGTTGGTGTAACAGTACATATTATTGAAGATACTTTAGAACCGCATACACCAGACTCTATCTTTCCTAATAACTGGATAAGTTTTCATGAAAATAATTGGATTGGTGTGTACCCAATGCAGGCTGAAAACAGGAGAACAGAAAGGCGCGCAGATATTTTAGAAACTTTAAGTAAATCCTTTTTGCTGGAAGAAATAATTGATTATACGGACTCTGAAAAAGAAAATAAGTTTTTAGAAGGTACCGGTAGTATGGTACTGGATAGGGACAATAAAATTTGTTATGCCTGTATTTCTCCACGTACAGATATGTATTTGTTGCAACAGTTTTGCGCAGATTTTAAATATAAACTGATATACTTTATGGCTTTGGATGCCAGCCAAAAACCTATTTACCATACTAATGTGGTTATGAGTGTAACAACTGATTTTTTAATTGTTTGTTGGGAATGTATACCTGATGAAATGGAGCGAAACAAAATTAAACAAAGTACAACCAAACAAATTATTGAAATAAGCCTGACTCAGCTGAACCAGTTTGCAGGTAATGTTTTAGAGGTTTTAGGTATTGAAAATAAAAAGTACTTAGTAATGAGCGAGCAGGCTTATAGGGCACTAACCCCAGGTCAGGTTGAAATAATAAAAAGCCATTGTGATATTTTATACACGCCTCTTTATACTATTGAAAATAATGGGGGCGGAAGTGCCCGTTGTATGATGGCTGAAATTTTTTTAAAAGAGCGTACTGCCAAAGGAAAAGTTTAGCTGGCAGATGTGTGAAAAGAAAAGAGGCTGTCCAAACGGACAGCCTCTTTTCTTTTATTTAAAACCTACTAGTATGCACCGTCATCTAATAATTCCTGTACATCTGGCTGTGCTTCTTTTCCTTTGTGTCTTCCTTCAGCATTTCTGGTTTTTCTGTTTTTACGCATTTCCTTTTTTGCTTCCTGGTATTTTGTTTTTTGAGTAGCATCTAATACAGCTAACATCGCATCGTCTGTTTTTTTCCATTGCGCTTTCAAAGCTGTCTTTTTGTCTTCCGGACTCAGATTTTTTATTTGTTCTTTCAATGCTTTCATCTGGTCAAAGTGAGCAGAGAAAATAGCTTTTACTTTACTTTGCTGGTCTGGCGTTAGACTTAATTTTTCGGTTAGTTTAGCCATTACCATTTCCATCTTACTTCCTTGTTGTCTTTGTGCTAATACGGACGCACTGGTGCTTACAAATAATAGCAGTAAAGCAATGCTTTTAACGATATTTTTCATGGTTTTTATAGTTTAAAAGGTTTAAAAAATTTGGTGTATGATGCCAAAAATAACAAAAGGTTTAAAAAACAATAAAACTATACATAAAATTTCCAATTCACATCTTCGTGTTTGTAACATTCATTTATCAATTGGGCTATACACAATTAATTAGTGTTATTTCGAATTTTGAAAGAACTGTTTAAAAATCAAGCTTTATCAAAACATTTAAATCAAATATTATTTCCCTGTTATGGCTAGTTGCATTGATGCCACTAAGTTTTTTTGCGTATGCCCAAACAGGCGAAAAAATAGACAGTTTGCATAACAGGTTATTGGATAACAATAGCAAAGTAAATGTTGACATTGCAGAAATTGATACCAATGTTTTTGACATGAATGAAGATTTGGGAGATCAACTGATACCGCTTGATTCAATTTTACAAATAGTAACCGAAAATTCGGCATCTTTAAAAATGGCCGTTGCTGAAACTAATAAATTTAAGTATAACCGCGATTATATTAAATGGATATGGTTAAACTCTATCCAATTGTTTTATAATTATGCCTATGGTAATCAAATAAACCAGGTAGTTGCCAGTAATGTTAGTACCGATGTGTCAACACAAAGTTTAGGTATAGGGTACCGGGTAGGTATAAATATAGTGCTACCCTTGGGTGATGTGATGGGGCGTAAGGCCAGAATGAAATCGTTGTATTACGAAACCGAAATGGCAAAACACAAACAGGAGGAAGTGAGAAGGGCCTATAAGCGCCAGATTATTGATGATTATTTTAATCTTATTTCCTTTCAAAAAATGTTATGGGTTAAAAGTCAAGATTTGGAGTCGAGCAGGATTACGGCTGAATTAGCTTTGATTGAAATGAAAAGGGGAAAAATTCCACCGGCTGAGTTAAGCAGGTTGCGTAACATTATGGCAATAGCCGAAGCTGGTTTTGAACAGGCTAAACGTGATTTTATGTCTTCGTTTTATAAATTGGAAACAACATTGGGCGTGCCTCTAATTACCTACAAAAAGAAAGGGTCAGGTAAATAATTATGACCTTAATAGCTTTTATAAGAATAGTAATGAATAAGTGGAAATGGTTATTGCTGTTTCCATTGGTTATGTCGTTCACGGTGTTCCTGCTAACAAGTAAACAAGTAAGGGAATATCAGACAAACGCTACCATTTATACTGGTTTAGTTTCAGGCTACAGCATTACAGATAATGGTGAAAGTAAAGTTGATTTTTTTGCTGTTAACAATGCTTTTGATAATTTAATTACCACTATAAAAAGTAGGGAAACTATTGAAGAAGTTGGTTTGAAATTGTTGGCTCAACATTTATTGCTGGCAGCACCTACAAAGGATGTATTAGGCGAGCGGGCTTTTGAAAAGTTTAAAGATTTAATTCCTGAAAACGAAAAAAAACGACTAATAGTACCTGGAAGTTTCACCAAAACGTTTGAACGTTTAGAAAAAATAAAAGACAGTACTAATACCAATATAGTCAGGTATTTATTGAACACGCCCGGATTATTTTATAACACCGAAGTCATTTTAAATTCATTAACAGCCAATCGCAAGGCCAGTTCCGATATGGTGGAGCTGAGCTATAAAACCACAGATCCGGGGGTTGCTTTAAATGCTTTAAATTTTGTGATTGAATCATTCAGTGTCAGATTTAAAGGTATTAAAAATTCAGAAACCATAAACGTAGTAAAGTACTTTGAACAACAGTTGGATAAATCATTCAATACCCTTCAAAATTCTGAAAATAAACTACGCGACTTCGGTATTGATAATAAAATTATTAATTACAACGAGCAATCAAAGTTTGTTGCCGAAAGCAAAGAAGATTTAACTACCGATTATTACAAGGAGAAAATGCGATTTGAAGCAGCTAACTCTGCTATTAATCGTATAGAAGAGAAAATGTCGAAATATACCGATGTGTTAAAAAACAACGAGGATATGATAAAGATTCGGCAGGAAATTGCACAATTGAATGTAAATATTGCTAATGCAAAAGCATATAAAATGAATACCAATCAAATTCAGAATATGGAAAATGAATTGGATAACTTAAAGCTTAAAATAAAAGAAAAAGCACGCGATTTTTATAACTTTAACAACAATATAGAGTGGATTCCCCAACAAAATTTATTGGATGAATGGTTGAGTAAATTAGTTGAATTGGAAGAGAGCAGAGGAAGGCTACAAGTGTTTGATGCACGTATTAAACAATTTGATGGTATTTACTCCAAATTTGCGCCTTTAGGTTCAACCATGAATATGTTGGATAGGGAAATCAGTATCAATGAAAAAGAGTACTTAACTATTTTACATGGTTTAAATTTAGCGAAACTTCGCCAACAAAATATTGAAATGAGCAGTAGCTTAAAAATAGTTGATAATCCAATTTTTCCTATCAGCCCATTGCCGTCAAAAAGAGGTTTATTAATTATCGTTTCTTTTGTAGCAGGCTTTATTATTTTATTGGCTTACTATGTTACTAAGGAGTTACTGAATACGGCCATCGGGAATCCTGAAAGAGTGGAAAAACAAATTGGCTTGCCTTTATTAAACGCTTTACCCGATTTAGAAGTAAACGGTACCAGATTAATTGATATTAATGAAATGAATAATGCATTGGTGCAACGTATTATCAATTCTATTTTTATTGAATTAAAGAAATCAAACTATGACAATGACAGACACGTTATAACTATACTAAGTACCAAATCAGGTGAAGGGAAAAGTTATATAGCAAAACTACTTGCTATTAAACTGGCTCAAATAAAAAACAATGTTATTTTGTTGTACCCGGAAACATCAAGTAAAAAAAGTGATGTGATTATGGAAAAAGTAGCCAGCGATTTGCAAATAAAGGAGTATAAAGTATTGGATAAACTAGTTGATGCCAACAATATCAGTGATTTAATAGAAGCCAATAATGAAACTCCACTGGAAGATGGGCAACACAGTTTTGCTATTATTGAGTTGCCTAGTTTAAACAAATATCCTGTACCCATTGAAATTTTAGATAAATCACACATATCTATATTAATAGTGCATGCGCACAAAAGCTGGACAGCCAGCGACCAAAGAATTTTAAAAGAGTTTGAAAATGTAAGGCCAGGTGGTGTAAAAGTTATCCTTAACAGGGTAATGCCTGATTTATTAGAGGGTATTTATGGCGAAATTCCTAAACAACGCTCTAAAATGAGGAAACGACTAAAAATTATTTTCGGAGGCTCAAAATATTAATATGCTAACAGTAAGGCAAAATAAGTCACTTCAAAATTCAGAAATTTTGCGGTCGTTCATTGTTGCTGCTATAGCTATAATTTTAGGTGTTTGTATAGCTAAGATAGGCCTTTTAGCAGCAACAGCTGTTATAGCTGTTCCCGCTGTTATAGCCTATTTTGTGGTAGTGTTTAAAAACCCGCGTATGGGTTTACTTAGTGCTTATCATTATTGTTTTTTTGTAAATGGCTTAGGACGTTTTTTGCCTTCCGATATTCCTTTTGGGTTACTGGTTGATGGTATTTTACTGATAACCGTTATTGCTTGTATTTTCAGCATTAGCAAAGAGCAGGCAGGCAGAATGAACAACTGGTCGTTTTGGTTTGCTTTAATTTGGATGGGTTTTATCATGTTTGAATTGGTAAATCCGGAAGCCACCAGTAAAGAAGCCTGGTTTTATGCTATGCGTGGTATAGGCCTTTATATGGTTTTGCAAATACCTTTAACGCTTATACTGATGCCCGATAGGAAAGACCTTTCCTTACTCATAAAAATAGCTATAATATGGTCACTTATAGCAGCATTTTACGGGTTCAAACAGCATTATATCGGTATTACATCTGGCGAAGTAAAATGGTTAGAGGAAGGTGGTAAGATTACCCATCTTATACAAGGACGCATGCGTATCTGGTCTTTTTATTCCGATGCAGGGCAGTTTGGTTCGGGAATGGCACATTTATGTGTGTTCTGTTTATTATTGGCCTTGTCTCAGGGTATCACTCAAAAGCAGCGTATTTATTATTGGGTTTCATTTGCCATTCTGTTTTGGGGGTATGCTTTATCAGGTAGCAGGGGGCCTTTGTTTATTCTTATTGGAGGTGTTTTTATTTACTTTTTAATGATTGGTAATTTTAAAATACTTTTAATTGGTGGTATTGTGGCCGGTATGTTTTTTGGTTTACTCAAATTTACCTCAATAGGTAGCAGTAATTACCAGATACAACGGATGCGGAGTGGTTTAGATCCTAATGATCCTTCATTACTGGTAAGGGTTGAAAACCAAAAACGATTAAAAGGTTATTTGGCCTCTCGCCCAATTGGTGCGGGCATAGGCACAGGTGGTAGCTGGGGACAGCGTTTTTACCCGGGCCGTTGGTTAAGCTCAGTAGCACTCGATAGCTGGTATGTGCGAATTTGGGTTGAAATGGGTGTGGTAGGTTTAATTTTGCATTTAATCCATTTATTTATATGTTTGGGCGTTGGTATGTATAATACATATAAAATAAAAGATCCATTGCTTCGTACCCAAATGATGGCAGTATGTGGCGGCTTTTTTGGTATTATGTTTGCCAGCTATGGAAATCAAATTTTGGGGCAAAACCCAACTGCAGTAGTCATGTTTATTAGTATGGTTTATATGTTTACTTGTAAAAACTGGGTTGATAAAGACGGTAATATTTTACCTGAGCATAAAGAGTGATAAAAAAGGAAAACTTAAAACTAACTAAATACAACTCACTACAACTATATCAGTTCCTACGGTATGGTACCTTTTTCCTTATTTCAGTACTATTAGCAAAAATTGCTTTTTATAGGTTTAGTACCGTTTATGGTACCAGTATTATAAGCAGGTATGAGCTATTGATGGTAGTAAGCTCAAGTTTAACTTTCTTTTGGGTATCCAGTATCTGTAATACACTCGTACCATTTTTTAATGCAAGTAACGAAGACCGGCAACGAAGAATTTTATTCAATGCTTTTGCCTTAATGGTTGTGTTTGCTTTTGTAGCCGGAATTATTACTTTTTGTTTCGGTCTCTATAAAAAAGGCGATTTTTATTTATACCAGATGTTTTCGCTGGTCGTCTTTTTAAACACACCCACTTATATAGTTGACTATATATTTTATTTAAAAGGGAAATTCCGATCCTTAATTATATGGGGCATAGTAACATTTACTGCCCATGTATTAATGCTTTGCCTTCCATTATTTTTTGGTCAAACACTTAATCTGGCAGTTAACTTATTGGTAATATTAGCACTGCTTAAGTTTAATTACACCATTATTTTATTAATGAAATACTCTACTATAAGCATTAATACAAGACTTATACAAGAGTTTATGGTTAAAGTAACCCCATTTATGTTTTCCATATTATTGGGTGGTAGTATGGAGTATATCAATAGTTTTATAGTAGAACGAAACTTTACCGAAGCAGAGTTTGCCGTGTTTAGATATGGAGCAAAAGAGTTGCCTATATTTTTAATTATGGCTAACTCATTAAGCAATATTTATAGTGGTGAAATAGCCAATTTAAACAAAGAAGGATTGCTTAAACAAGGCTTGGGGCGATTAAAAGCAAGCAGCCGTAAATTAATGCTGTGGTTGTTCCCATTAGCCATATTATTGTTGTTTACCAGTAAATATTTATATATCTACCTATACAGTGTAAACTTTGTAGAAGGCTATAAAATATTCAATATATCGTTGCTGTTAATCATTAGCCGACTCATCTTTCCGCAAACAGTTTTAACAGGACTAATTAAAACACGTGCTTTTTATTTGGTTTCAACCAATGTGCTTATTGTAAACGTAGTATTGGCTATTTGGTTTGTACAATGGATAGGTATTGCGGGTATTGCTTATGCTACAGCTGTTTCATTTTTAGTAGAAAAAATACAGCTGGTTATTTATTGCAAGATGGAAGGAATCCGTTTTAAAGAATACACCCCTGTTATTGAATATTATCTATTCTCTGCACTAATGCTGGCAGCCTTTGTTATATCTATCAATATGTAAAATGGACTACAGTAAAGTTTATACTTTCACGGGAACCTTGTCAAATATATCGTCAAGCATTTCGTATAAAGGTATTTTTATTCCTCCTGAAGTATTAAGTAAATTACCTATTGTAAAAGGAAGAATAAGAGTAAAAGGAACTATAAACGGACACCCGTTTAATTTGGCAATACAAAGTGCCAAAGAAGCCGGTAAGTATTTTATGATTAGTGGCCCTTTACGCAAAGCATGTAAATTAGAAGTGGGCCCGCAACCAATTGCTGTATCGTTTAGTTTGGTTGATTCGGATGAATTAGAAATACCCGAAGAGTTGCTTTCTGTGCTGGAGCAGGACGAAGTAGCTGGTAAAATATTTTATGCTTATACCAAAGGTTACCAAAGAAGTCTGGTTCATTATATAACCACCGTAAAAAATATCGATAGCCGGATAAAACGAGCTTTGGAATTAGCCGAAAAAATAAAAATACGTACCTTCCATATTCATAAAAATAAAGAAGAATGAGAAACTTAATATATGCACTTATATGGCCAATATTATTTGCTTGCAATAAAGAAAACAATACCGTTTCCGTTTATTCTGAAAACCCCAATATTATTAATGCATTAGACCTTTCCTTTACTCCACTTATGGAGCAAAATAATGTATTGTATTATAAGGATTCAACAGCGGTTCCTATTTTAAACTTAGTACATAACAAAGGTATCAATACCGTCAGGGTACGTTTGTGGAATAACCCTGCCAATACACAATCAGCATTGCCGGAAGTAATGAATTTTGCCAAAAGTATAAAAGCAGCAGGTATGCAATTTTGGCTCGATTTTCATTATTCTGATACATGGGCAGATCCGGGTAGTCAAACTACGCCCAAAGCATGGGAAAACTTACCATTGTTGTTATTAAAAGACAGTATTTACCAGTACACCAAACGCACACTTCAAACACTCAAATTACAAAATGCAGCACCCGATTATATACAAGTAGGCAATGAAATTAACAACGGTTTTTTGTGGCCGGTAGGCCGCATCAATTCGTTTACTGATAGTAACAAGGTACATTTAGCAGAGCTGCTTATTGAAGCTATAAAAGCCTGCAAGGAAGAGTTACCACAAACCAAAATAATGATTCATTATGCAGGCTATGCAGGTGCACGTGAATACTTTCAAATGCTTATTAATAATCATGTGCAGTTTGATATAGTTGGTATTTCTTATTATCCGTGGTGGCATGGTAATAAATGGAATGATTTAGATATTGCCTTATCGTACTTAAGTACTTTATATAAACCCATAGTGATAGCAGAAACAGCCTATCCGTTTACCATTCTTTGGAACGACTGGACAACAAATGTTTTGGGCGACTCCACTAATTTAATAGTAGGTTTAAGAGCAGATGTTAGCGGGCAGGCAAATTTTATAAGTGAGTTAAAGAAGATAGTTGTAAGAAATCAATCGGTAAATACCAATTACGGAATGTGTTACTGGGCTCCTGAATGGGTGGCTTATAAGGGTACAACTGCTACTGATGGCTCCGCCTGGGAAAATTTAACTTTATTCGATTTTAAAAACAAAGCACTTCCTGCTTTAGATAGTTTAGTCATACAATAAAACAAATGAATGCAAAATATTATATAGATAAATTAGGTCTAACAAAGCATGTGGAAGGTGGTGCTTTTAAAGAAACCTACCGAGCTGATTTAATTATTGACAACAACGCTTTAACTCATAATTTTAAAGGTGATAAAAATGCAAGCACTGGCATTTATTTTCTATTGGAACATGGCCAGTTTTCCGCTTTTCATAAAATAGCCAGCGATGAAATGTGGCACTTTTACGATGGTGATACCTTAACCATTTATGAAATAAAAAGTACAGGAACATTAATAACCCACAAACTCGGGCGAAACTTAGAAGCAGGTGAAACATTTCAATGCGTAATTAAAGCAGGCAATTGGTTTGGCTCACGCTGTGAGATTGTAAATGGGTTTAGCTTAGTTGGATGTACCGTTGCCCCCGGTTTTGATTTTGCTGATTTTGAATTAGCCGATAAAAACAACCTTGTAAAAGATTTTCCTCATTTATCAAATTTAATTGAAGAAATGACATATTAAAAGGTATAGAATTTTTCCAAGTTTGAATTATTCTGATTTATTGAAATGCTGAATTTCTTTTACATACATTTTCCAGTTTGTTGGCGACATATACTTCGTTAAAAGGGAATATAAATAATAGGTGGAGATACTTGATAAAACACAAATTGGAATTAAAATGGGTGCAGCAGCCTTTAAAAAAACATCGTCATTAGTAATCCCTTGAATAGTTAAAAAACCTGAAAATACAGCAAGAAATCCAAAACCACCAGTCATTACCGAAGTCATTCCATCCCAAGAATTTGAGAACTTAATTGATTTAATGTCAGAATATTTACTATAATAACTTTGGTTTTTGTATTTTATATCATCAAACCATAATGTATCTCCGGTTATTTTTGTTAAGATTAATTTTTTGTATTTACCACTTCCTGTAATACATAATACCTTTTTGGGTAAAGTATATGAAACTGTTTTTTTCGTTTCAAGATTTAAAAATAAAACAGTTTGTTGGGCATAGCAAAGCAAAAAACTAAATATGAATAGTTTTATGAATAGTAATTTTAACATAAAACGAATTTAGTATAAACAACAAAAAAGCCATTATTAAATCTAACTAATGGCTTTTAAATTATAAAGTTTGAATATGTTTTGTTGTTCGTTTTTATGGTCTATCGACCATCAACTAACAGCTATTTATACATTACATCTTTTACAGCAGTTACCACTTGTTTTACACTTGGTAAAAAGGCTTCTACAAAAGTTGGAGCATAGCCAAGCGGAGTATCAGCCGTATTTATTCTGCGAATAGGTGCATCAAGGTAATCGAAAGCATTTTTTTGAACCATATAAGTAATTTCAGTACTGATATTTGCCAGCGGCCATGCTTCTTCTACTATAACCAACCTATTTGTTTTTTTCACCGATTCAATAATAGCATCGTAGTCAATTGGGCGTACAGTGCGTAAATCAATTATCTCTGCATTAATACCGTCTTTGGCTAATTCTTCAGCAGCTGCATAAGCCACTTTTATAATTTTACCGAAAGAAACAATAGTTACATCAGTTCCTTCGCGTTTAGTAACTGCTTTACCAATAGGAATTAAATATTCTTCTTCAGGCACTTCACCTTTGTCGCCATACATTTGCTCACTTTCCATAAAAATAACAGGGTCATTATCCCTGATAGCCGTTTTTAATAAACCTTTGGCATCGTATGGATTAGAAGGCACTACTACTTTTAAACCCGGGCAGTTGGCATACCAGTTTTCAAAAGCCTGACTGTGTTGTGCTCCCAATTGACCGGCACTGGCTGTTGGTCCTCTAAAAACCATAGGCATATTAAATTGACCTCCACTCATTTGATACATTTTAGCGGCAGAGTTAATTACCTGGTCAATAGCTACTAATGAGAAGTTGAAAGTCATAAACTCTACAATCGGACGCAAACCGTTCATGGCGGCACCAACTGCAATTCCTGCAAAACCTAATTCGGCAATGGGTGTGTCAATAATTCTTTTTTCGCCAAACTCTTCAAGCATACCCTGACTTACTTTGTAGGCACCGTTGTATTCGGCAACCTCTTCGCCAATTAAAAATATGTCTTTATCTCTGCGCATTTCCTCGTTCATGGCTTCACGCAGGGCTTCTCTAAATTGTATTACTCTCATTATGGTTTTATAAAAAGTGTTGCAAAAATAATCGGTTTAGCTTGCTATCAAATAGCTGTGGGCAATTTTTTTAAAAAGCCTAATTTAGTCCGGATGGCTATATAAATAAAAAACCAGCTTTTGTTAAAAAGCTGGTTTTTAGAATGTCTTTAAAATTACTTGTTAACGATAGCTTTAATCTTTTCTTCCAAAGCAAATTCATCACCTTCTAAATATCCTGTGTGGCTATAAACTATATTCCCCGCTTTATCCAATAAAAAGGTATGAGGAGGGTTTACTACGTTCATAGCTCTCATCATATCGCTGTTTACATCCAACAATACATCAAAAGGCCAGGCTTGCCCGTCAATATAAGGTTTTACTTTCATTACATTTCTTGCATTGTCAATAGAAACAGCCACTACAATTACATCATATTTGGTTTTCCATTCGTCATACAACTCGTTAATGTTATTTAACTCTTTTTTGCAGGGCGTACACCAGGTAGCCCAAAAGCTTATAATTACAATTTTGCCTTTTTTTGCGTAATCTTTAACATTTACCACTTTACCGTTTACATCTTTTAAATTTAAATCAGGTAAAGTTTGCTTTTGTTCCTGTGCGTATAAGAAAGTAATTGAAAAAGCCGCTAATAGTGTGATAATTAATTTTTTCATGTTTGTTTTGTTTGCTTTGGCTAAATAATAGCTAAATATTCATTTATCAAAATAATTGCCAAAAAATTAGGTGAAAATTTCTTCGTCAAAAAGTTTGCGTAACTTTGGCAAGCATTTTGTAATGTTGAAGAAAAATTTAAAACAAGGAATCATGAAAAAATTATTGATTGTAATGAGCGTTGCCGGAATTTTGGTTAGTTCATCATGTGGAAACAGAAAAATTGAAAGAGTAGATCCTAATACTCAAACTGATATTAGTGGCAGATGGAACGATACGGATAGTAAATTAGTTGCTGAAGAGATGACTAAAGACGTATTGACAAGAGCCTGGATTGCCAATTTCGAAAAATCGCACAACCGTAAGCCGGTAGTTATTATAGGTAGCGTACGTAACAAAACCAGCGAGTATATTGATGCAACTATGTTTATTAAAAACATAGAAGTAGCTTTTATAAATGAAGGCCGCGTGAGTGTAGTACAAAGCGCTGATGAACGTAACCAGTTACGTGAGGAACGCAATGACCAGCAAACATTTGCCAGCGAAGAAAGCAAAAAGAAATGGGGTAAAGAAAAAGGAGCTGATTTCATGATGAATGGTGTTATTACTTCAATTACTGATGAATATAAAAACCACAAATCAGTAGCATACCAAATAAACCTTGAATTGTCTGACCTTGAGAGCAATGAGAAAGTTTGGATAGGTCAAAAACAAATTAAAAAGTTAGTTAAAAACTAATCATACAATATTCAGGCAAACACCTTATTCTACTCATGTTTAAGCTGTTTGTTTTGCCATAACAGCATTGCCTTAATGCCATACAATAATCTTAACCATTTAAACAATAAAGCCATCAAACCGAGAATAGTCATATTAGTAGCGGTAGTTATAACTATGGTGTTAAGTGCCTGTACCACTTATTACCAAAAAAGTTATGATTTAATGCAAGCTGTTTATAATGGAAACTTAAATCAGGCTGAGAACTTGATGAAAGATAAAAAATGGCAAAAACCTAAACGTAATATTTTGCTGTTTTATTTAAACAAAGGCACGGTACTTTGGATGAATGGTAAAAATGCAGAAAGCAATCTGTACTTTAAGCAAGCCGACTATTTTGTGGAGGATTTCAGAAAAAACTATGCAGAGAGTTTTGTAAGCTTATTTACTAACCCTAATTTTACTACATACAACGGAGAAACATTTGAGCAGATACTCATACACTATTATTCAACAATGAATTTTGTGCAAATGGGTGATTATGATAATGCATTGGTTGCTTGCAAAAGAATGATAGAAAGTAGTCAACGAGTAAACGATTTGTATAAAAATAAAAACAAGTACAGGCGTGATGCTTTTGCCCATAATTTATTGGGTATGATTTACGATGCACAACAAGATTATAATAGTGCTTTTATTGCCTATAGAAACGCTTACAACATATACAAAGAAGATTATGTTACGCAGTTAGGAACTGAAATTCCTTTACAGTTAAAGAAAGATATTTTACGTACAGCCAAATTAATTCACTTTAGTGAAGAACTTAGTCAATACGAAACTGAGTTTAATATGAAAGCGCAGCCAATGCCTGAAGGAACAGCTCCATTGGTTTTCTTTTGGAATAACGGCTTGGGTCCGGTTAAAGATGAGAACTCTATTAACTTTGCCATAGTACCCCTACAAAACGGCTGGGTTGATTTTGTAAATGCTGACATGGGGTTACATTTTCCTTTTTACGTGGGAAATGAAGAGGAGAAAAAGAGCTTATCGGCACTGAAAGTTGTAAGGGTAGCATGGCCAAAATATTTAACACGTGTACCGCTTTATAATAAAGCCCAGATTGTAGATAGTTTAAATAACAAGAGCGATCTGTATATGGCTGAAGATATCAATGCTATTGCATATAAAAGTTTAGATGACAGGATGCTGAAAGAAATAGGGGAGGCTGTATTGCGTTTGGCTTTAAAACAGGCCGCAGAGCAAATAGCACGTAACCAAAACCAAGGGGCTGGCTTGGCACTTAACTTATTAAATACATTTACGGAACAGGCCGATACCAGAAACTGGCAACTATTGCCTTATTCAATTAATTATACCCGCATGTTTTTACCTTTAGGTCCACAAAAAATACGTTTAGAAACCAGCAATAAAGATTCCGTGGAAAAGAATGAATTTTTTGTAGACATGAAGAAAGGACAAACCAATTTTCAGGCATTTCAAACCTTACAGTTCACTAATTTAGTAGATAGGTATGGAAATATTGTAGTGAGGTAATTACTGCAAATTTAACACGCTTATTATAAAATAAAAGAGGCCGTCAATTGACAGCCTCTTTTATTTTATACTTTTTGAATGGGTTAAATTACTTTAGTTCAAAATCTACACTACCTATTTTAAAGCCTTCTGCAAATAATTCAGCTTTGTATTTACCCGATGCAAAGTCGGAGCCTTTAGCCCAATAAATAATTACATCCTGTGCTTCTTGTGTAAAATCAATGGTTTTCTTTTGGGTGTAAAGCGATTCTTCTCCCTGGAATTTAAAAGTAGCAGTTCCTGTTGCCTGGTTATAAAGTGTTGTTCCGTCTACCGATGAAATTTTTAAATAAATATCCTTACTGCCGCGCTCTGCCACATAGTTTTCACCAATTTTAAAAGTAAATTTCAATTGCTCCACCTGCTTGGCTTTCATGGTTTCTTTTTCTTTACCATTACTCCTTATTTTTACTCCTGTAACAGCAATACTATTGGCACTTAGTTTCGCTCCAATGGCTACTTTGGTTTTTAAACCGGCATTTTCTAAACTTAAGTTTTCGTTGCTTCTTTTCTGATTATCAATATTACCTTTAAGGCGGCTATTCTCATTGTTTAAACTTACAATCTGGCTTGATAATGAATCAATTTGCGAAAGGTATTTTTTCTTGTAATATCTTAATTCATCTATTTCATCCAGAGCTCTTTCCAAATCAGCTTTGCTTACCCTGTCCTGAGATAACAAACGTTTGATTTTTTCTGCGTACATTTTTAAGTCATTATCTTTTTGACTTACTAAACTGTCAAGCGAAGCGTTTTGACCTTTATAGCTGGCTAACTCAGCGTTGGTAATATTTAACAATGAATCAAGCGAGTTTTTAGCTTCTGTGGTAGAGTATAAAACCTCTTCGGTATCAGCTAGTTTTTTATCAGTTTTAAAATAATTATAAATAAAAAAACCATTGAGAATAGTTAATATTCCTACCAAAGCCCAGGGAATAAGTATGGCAATACGATTTGACTTTTGTTTATTGTCTTCCATAAGCCACAAAAATATAAAAAAAACAATGTAAAAACCCGATGTGGTAAACTTATCAATAAATATTTAAACCAGGCTTTTTAATAATGTTTTAAAGTAAGAACAACTGTGCTGCAAACGACTTCCGTACCAACTAAAAAGCTCTCCGTCAACCAGTAGTATTTTTGATTGTGGTAAAATTGTTTGCAATTCATCCATATGCTTTTGTTTAAAAGGATATGGCTCACTTGACAGGAATATGTATTCAGGTTGGGCTGCTATTAGCTCCTCTGTAGTAACTTCGGGGTAACGCGAGGATTTATGTTTAAAAACATTGTTTAGATAGATACTCTCTAAAAGGTAATTGATAAAAGTATGGTTACCAGCCACCATATAAGGTTTACGCCATATAAAATAAGCCACTCTATTGTTGGCTAAAGCAGGTAACATATCCAGGCCTTTAAAACTTTGTTGTATGGTTTTTACTATTATGTCTGCTTCATTTTGTTTACCTGTTATTGCGCCAATTCCTTCCATCATTTTATAAGCATCAGCCAATGTTTGTATATCGCTTATCCAAACAGGGTAATGGCTTTGTAAATACTCAATTTGCTTTTGCTCATTCTCCTCTTTATTGGCTATAATTAAATCAGGTTTTAATTCAGCAATTAAGTCCAGCTTTAAATTTTTAGTACCACCTATACGGGGTTTTGTTTGGTGGTGAGTGGAAGGATGAATACAGAATAATGTTTGACCTACCACTTCATCACTTAAACCTAAATCGTATAAAAACTCCGTTTGCGATGGAACTAACGAAATAATACGTTTGGGAGGAAAAGGAATAGTTACTTCATTCCTCATTTGATCAATAAAAGTTTTTGAGGTCATTGTTAAAATGGCTGGACTTGTTGTTTATTGCAGTTCAAAAATAGCAGCTTATTTTTTAAATAGAACTAAATAATTTGATTAAGCACTTACCTAAAATAATATTTACCATTTTGCTGTTTGCTGCTATGGTTTTACCCAGGTTTAATGGTAACCAAAGTATAGTAAAACAACAGCCTTACGACAGTAAATATTTTAAAGCATATGTAGAGTATTTTAGAGGCGAGGTTTTAACCGCTCCCTTACGACCGGCCACCAATTGGCGTTTTGGAGTTCCTTTATTGGCCAGCTATTTACCTTTTGATGCACTGACATCAATCAATATGGTAAACTTGTTTTTTTTAGCTTTAGGTATTGTGGTATTCTTTAAAACATTACAGCTAATACAAATAAATACCAATCAATGCTGGTATGCTATCTGGATATTTATTTTTTCATTTCCTACGTTCTACTATTCGAGTATAGCCTATGTTGATGCATCACTGTTTTTTTTCATAGCATTAAGCATATATGCAACTATCAGTAATCAATTAGCACTATTTTTTACGGCTATTTTATTGGGTTTTTGTGTAAAAGAAACAGTGGTAATAGGCTTACCATTTTATTTTATATACAACTTTAAGAAAATAGAACGTAAATTGATTATGCTGTTTGTACTATTGTTTGTGTTGTTGCTTATTGAAGCATATCTAATCCGGCACTATGCGCCTGTAAGTGCCGGTGACTTACACAATAAAAACTGGTTTTGGCATTCAAGTTTTACTTCCATAAAAACTAATTTTACCCGTTTTAATACCTGGTTTAGTATGATTGCCAGTTTAGGTATTCCCTTTGTTTTATATGTTACTTATAATATTCAGTTAATTAAAAGAAAGCTAGTATTTAACTCTTTGCAAAAAGCTTGTGCGGCAAGTATTATAATAGCCATTGGCTTATACACTTTTTCCTACATTTCGACCATAGCTGATGGCCGGATGATATGGACCTGCTATATGTATTTTTTAATCAGCTGGCTTGATAATGCCAAACAACACAGAGTATCTTAGTTATTAATTCATGATATTACATTCGGGGCTTCCAGGCTACCTCCGTTCCGCCTGCATCAATTACAATTTTGCGTGATAGCATAAATAAGTAATCACTTAAGCGGTTTAAATATTTGGGGACAATAGAGGCAACTTCTGTTTCAGTTGCCAAATGAACAACCAGTCTTTCAGCTCTTCGGCAAACACAACGTGCCACGTGGCAATGAGAAGCTGTTATATTACCACCTGGTAAAACAAAACTTTTAAGTGCCGGTAAATGCTGATCCATTTCATCCATTTTTTTCTCTAGTAATTCAATATCGGCTTCATGCAAATCAGGCACCTTCATTTTACTTTTTTCCGGGTGACTGGCCAATAAACTTCCAATGGTAAAAAGCCTGTCTTGTATTTCGGATAAAGTATCCAGCACGTCTTTATTCTGTAAGCTATCTTTTATTAAACCAATATATGAGTTTAACTCATCAATGGTACCGTAGCTTTCTATCCTTAAATGGTATTTAGGCACTCTTACGCCTCCAATTAATGATGTTTCTCCCGAGTCGCCTGTTTTGGTATATATTTTAAATGTCATGTTTTTTTTTTAATAATACGGGCAAAATAGTTTTAGTTAATTAAATTATCAACGATTAAGTATTATTGCTTAAAATTTACCAATGAGCTATAAAGTAATTATTACCGGAACTACCGGAATGGTAGGCGAAGGCGTATTGATTGAGTGCCTTGCTCACCCTCATATTTCCGAAGTATTAAGCGTAAGCAGGAAACCAAATGGTATAACCCATCCTAAATTGAAAGAATATTTAGTCCCCGATTTTTTAAGTATGAAACCGGATGATGAAAACGTAAAAGGTTATGATGCTTGTTTCTTTTGTGCAGGTATAAGCAGTGTAGGTATGAAAGAAGAAGACTATACCCGTATTACTTTTGATACTACTGTTCATTTTGCCAAAGTATTGTTACAACAAAACCCGCAAATGACATTTATTTATGTAAGTGGTGCAAGTACCGATAGCACAGAACAAGGCCGTTTGATGTGGGCTCGTGTAAAAGGCAAAACAGAAAATACACTGGCTAAAATGCCTTTTAAAAAGGTATATAACTTCCGACCCGGTTTTATGAAATTAACTCCCGGCCAGAAAAATGCATTGCCTTTGTATAAATATATTGGCTGGATGTACCCTATATTAAAAGCAATATTTCCTAATAGTGCCAGCACATTAGCACAGGTTGGCCGTGCTATGATTAACAGCCTTATTACAGGTAGCGATAAACAAATTTTAGAAGTACGGGATATTAACGAGTTGGGAAATAAATAAACTGTTTATTTACTCATAATATAAAAGAGCCATTGAGTATTTAATTCAATGGCTCTTTTTATTGTAATTGTTGTCTCAGGGATTGCATTATTGTTTAGCAATCCAGTTAAGCACATAATCTGCTACCTCTTCCCAGTTTTTCTCACCGCATATAAAATGACTCCTGTTTTCAAATTCTTTAAAATCAGTAATGCTGTTTTTATCTTTATAGGAGTTGGCAATACGTTTAGTAAAGCTCGATGGGAAAATATTGTCTTTAGTTCCGCCTATAAAAAGCAATGGATTATGCGGTTTTTTGAAATCAATATTTGCAAACGGTTTTAATAAAGTATCTCTTGCTATTTTCCTGCTTTCCGGAACAGCTATCCGTTCAAACAACTGTTCGCTTTCTGCTTTCGAGTAGTTGTTAAAGAATGCATGGTGGTACCATTCTTTACTACCTAAAAATGCAGCGTTACCTTTAAATATATTCACTACTGGCAGTACCACTTTTATAGTAGCCAAAGGCGCAAAAACATTTTTGGGAGGAGCTCCATCTATACTTATACCCGCAACTGCTTTGTCCATTTCTATTAGTTTTTGTACAACCAGTCCGGCTAATGAATGACCTATTACTATCGGCTTTTCAGGCAGCGAGTCTATAAGCTTAACAATGTTCATCACTACATCTTCAAAACCTGTTTTGGTTAATTGCGGATGTATGTTGGCTCTTAGACTTTCGGGTGTTCCCTCGTGTCCGGGGTTAGCCGGAGTATAACAGTTAAAGCCGTGGGCTTCAAAATAATTTTTCCATTCTATCCAGCTTAAATCATTTACAAATAATCCGTGGATAAATACAATTGTTTTCGTTTTCATAATTGTTTTCTGATTTGATGAAACAAAGGTATTGGGTGTAAATGGCAATAATTTTCACCTGGGTTAAAATCGTTTTGCTCCGGAAATTCTTTTTCTGATACGGCTTAATGATGGGCCTTTAATACCTAAATAAGATGAAATGTGGTAAAGAGGAACATTGTTGAAAATATCAGGATGCTTTTTTATTAAGTTTAAATAACGCTCTTCTGGTGTTTGAAACAAAAAGCTTTCTGTTCTTGCCAGGGCTATATTGAAAGCTTCCTGAGCAAGCAAACGACCAAAGGTTTCCCATTGGTGTGGTCGCCGAACATCTCGCGCAGCGCGAGGTTGTAGCGGCTCGACACGGGAGCT
>CAYTWI010000056.1:0-22312 GCA_964442045.1 uncultured Bifidobacterium sp. | reverse complement strand
TAAGCCGCTAACTCTAAGTCATTGTTAACTAAGCTGGCTATAATTGATAAAGCACCAAACAGTAAGTTAAACGAAGTGAGCGCATTTGGAATATGTTTTTTCATAGCATGGAGAGGGTAAAAACTTTTGCAAAGTATTGGTTAATTCATAATTTGACAAAATGAAGATAATAATAAGTTGCTTATTTAGGATAGGTTTATACTTTTGAAGACTTAATCTCAAATGTTTAATGAAAAAAATTGCGGGTTTAATTTTTACAATCATGCTTGTTTTGGCTTCAACTGCTCAAAACAGGGTTACTTTAACGAAAAATGGTAGAACATTAAAATTTGCTGCAAAACCCGATGCCCATTTTGAAAACGTAAATGGAATAATTAACCTGAGCATAGTAGGCAATAATACCAGTGTAATAGAATTAACCAATATTGAAGAAAGCCAGTTTGCATGCGGAAGAAGGTTAAAAGAAGAAACTATAAAAATAACCTATATTGATGGAAAAAATAACAGAACATATACTTCCGTTGGCAATGTACAGGTGGCTATTGCGTGTACTAGCATTGCCCATCAGTACCTCGTTACTTTTTCAGGCAAAATAAAAAATGGTCAATCAACCATTACTATCTCAGCATCATTAACAGTTAAATCAAAACCAAAAGAATACATTAAAACATTTTAAATAACCCCATTCCTATATGTATAAAAAATTACTCCAGGCCTCTCTCACTTTATTTTTGTTTACAGAAATAAATGCACAACAAAGCAATATAAAAATACCACACAGAAGCTTATTGGAAGCCAAAAATGGCCAGGAATTACAAGCCATTTATGAAGAAAATGTAAAAGCCGAATTAGCTTATGCAAGAGATGTACTTGGTTTATCAACTGAACCGCAATTATTACCCGATGGAACCATTAAACAATTGGTTGGGGTTTCTCAAACCGGTATGCCTTTGTATAACAAAACAAACAATGCAGGTGCTGCGCAAACCATAGGTACCAATAATGTATACCCGGGAGGAAGCTTAGGCTTAAGCCTTACAGGTAGTGGCATGACCAACCGCCTTGCCGTTTGGGATGGCGGTGGTGTACGAACAACCCATCAGGAGTTTCAAGGAAGAGCCACACAAATGGACTCTCCATCGCCCACTTTAAGCGACCATGCTACACATGTGGCCGGAACCATGATTGCAGGTGGTGTGCAGGCCAATGCAAAAGGAATGGCATTTCAGGCACCTTTAAAATGTTACGATTGGAATAGCGATAACTCGGAAATGAGTAGTGCTGCGGGTTTGGGTATGTTAATATCAAACCATAGTTATGGAAATTTAGCCGGTTGGGATTTAGACCAAACAGAAAATGTATGGAAATGGTATGGTAATATTTCAGCAAGTACAACTGAAGATGCCAACTTTGGACAATATAATGACAGGGCACAAAGCTGGGATCAATTGGTTTACGATAATCCGTTTTACTTACCATTTAAAGCTGCTGGTAACGACAGGGGTGATTATCCTTCAGGCTCTACTCCAAAACAATTTTTTAATGTAAATACAGGTTCGTGGGAAAACTTTGGCAGTACTATTCCTGCAGCAGATGGCCCTTATGATTGTATAGCTACTTACGGCACAGCTAAAAATATACTTACTGTAGGGGCTGTTAATAAAATAACAGGCGGTTGGTCAAGTGCAAGCTCAGTGGTAATGAGTAGTTTCAGCGGTTGGGGGCCAACAGATGACGGTCGTATAAAACCAGATGTATGCGCTGCAGGTGTAAACTTAACTTCAAGCTTTTCCAATTCAAATACAGCATACAGCACTATAAGCGGAACTTCCATGGCAACACCAAGCGCAAGTGGTTCAGCATTGCTAATCCAACAACATTTTAATAACTTGAAAAACCGTTTTCTACGTGCTTCCACATTAAAAGGACTTATTATACATACAGCAGATGAGGCAGGTACCAGTGCCGGTCCTGATTATAGCTACGGCTGGGGTTTAATGAATACTGCCAAGGCCGTTCAAACAATAACCGATAGCGGAGCCAATAATATTATAGAATCGCAATTGAACTATAACAGCACTACTCCTTATACTAAAACAGTTGTTTCCAATGGTTCAGCACCTTTAAAAATAACATTATGCTGGACAGACAGACCGGGTAACCCTGCTTCAGGTGCTGTTGATGAATCAACTAAAAAGCTAATTAACGATTTAGACGTAAGGTTGACAAGGTTAAATGATAACACCGTTTATTATCCTTACATATTAAATCCGGCTACACCTAATGCTGCGGCAACAACAGGCGACAATACAAGAGATAACGTAGAGCAGATATTTGTAAATGCCCCAAGTGCAGGAACCTATGCTGTTACTGTTTCCTACAAAGGTTCACTGGCAGCAAATGTAAATCAAACCTTTTCATTAATAATAAGTGGTATTACTCCTAAACCTGCTGCTAACTTTACAGCCAATAAGCAAAATATTTGCGTAGGTGCACAGGTAACCTATACCAATACCTCTGTGGGCGCTTCATCAGTTACCTGGTATTTCCCGGGGGGTACACCTTCTACTTCTACAGCCACCAACCCTGTTGTTACTTATGCTACAGCCGGGCAATATGCAGTAGCCATTAAAGTAGTTGGCTTAAGCGGAGTTGACTCTATTTATAAAGTAAATTTTGTTAGAGTAGGTGGTGTTGCATTGCCTTTTATGGAAACATTTGAACCCACCTCAGGCACACTTAATTTATGGACCGTTAATAATCCTGATGGTGATTCTACCTGGAGACTTTGGGATAATACAGCAGGGACATCACCGGGTAGTTTTGTGGCAGGTTTAAATAATTACGATAATCCAAATACCGGTACAAGAGATGATTTATTCAGCCCCGTTATTGATTTAAGAGGCATGGCAAATGCCAACCTTACATTTCAGCATGCTTATACCAGGTATGTTACCAGCGATAGAGATTCTTTAATTGTTAGCATAAGTACCGATTGCGGTAACACTTGGACAAGATTGATTGGCTTAACAGAAACACGCCCTAATGCAGGTGCAAGGTTAGCTACTTATACAGGACCGGGTAATGCGGCACAAACAGCCAATTCAGCCTTTATTCCTACTAAAGCCGCTGACTGGTGCAGTAGCGATGCAAACAGTACTCCTTGTACCAACATTAACTTAACACCATTTGTTGGATTAAACAACGTAATGATTCGTTTCAATGCCTATTATGCTGGCGGAAATAATATTTTTATAGATAACGTAAATGTGACAGGAACGCCATTTAAACCCAAAGCAGGTTTTACTGTACCGGCTACGGTATGTTCAGGACAACCTTTTAGCTTAACCGATACCACTATCAATAATCCTTTAACCTGGGAATGGACAGTTACCGGTCCAGCTACCCAAACATTTACAGGAAAAACGCCAGTTTTTACTTTTACACAAACAGGTTTTTACAATGTTAAACTAAAAGCTACCAACAGTTCAGGTGCTGATAGTATAATTGTTAACAATGCTTTTGAAGTTAAGCAAGTACCAACAAACCCTTTAGCTAATTTAACAGGTAGTTTAACTCTTTGCAATGGGGATTCTTCTTTATTGGTAACATCAGGAACCAACTTGCAGTGGTATAAAGACAGTATTGCCTTATCAGGTGCAAACGGATTAAATTTAGTAGTAAAAGATGCCGGACGTTATGCAGTAAGAACAATGGCTGCCAATGGTTGTGCTGCCCAATCAAATATGTTTACGTTTACAACAGGCGTAAAACCTCCTGTTGCAGTTATCAGCAAAAGTTTATCGGGCAATGTTTTTTGCGATGGTGGGTCCTTTACCTTAACATCAACAGCCACAGCCAATAACCAATGGGTAAGAAACGGAGTGGATTTATCAGGCCAAACCGGTACAACCCTTAACTATAACGATTCAGGTACTTTTACGGTTAAAGTGTTTAACGGGGCTTGTTTCTCAACCTCATTACCTGTTACTATTAATAAATTAACCCGCCCTGCTACCAGCGAAATAGCACCGGCTAAGCAGCCGGCTTATAAAGGCGACACCATTGTTTATAGTGTTACAGGTACAGCAGGCTCCACTTTTAACTGGACAGTTTCAGGAGGAACCATTTTAAATGGAAACCTGACAGATGCCATCAATGTAAAATGGAGTACAACAGCTACCAATGGAACCGTAAATGTTACTGAAAGAGGATCAAACCAATGTAATGGCCTGCAAAAAACATTAGCCGTAAGCTTGCTAAATACAGGGGTAAAAAATATAGATGCAGCTAACCAGTTTGTTATTTATCCAAACCCAACTTCAAGCGAGTTAAATATAAAATGGAATGGCGCAGATGCCAAAAATGTAAAAGTTAGCTTATTTGATATATTGGGTAAAAACGTAGCCAATTATCAATTCAACTTTATAGCTAACGATGAGCAAACAATAGATGTATCAGGTCTTTCTAAAGGTATTTATTTCTTAAAAATTGATGGTTTAAATTATTCATCAAACAAACGATTTACTAAAGACTAAAACAGTATTTTTGTATTCCATATAAAAGCTATCATACTTTAAATAGTATGGTAGCTTTTATTGTAATGATGTGGAGTCATCCGAATTAAATTGAAGAAAGAATTAAAATTATTTACGGAGTTAACAGCTAAACAAATTGCCCAAAAACAACAGTTTGTAATTGCCTTAGAAAGGTTTATTCCGGCACCGGCAGTTGAGTATTGTGCAGAGCTTATTATTTATCATAACCTCCATTTACACATAGAAAAAGAGCGTAAAACCAAGTACGGAGATTATAGTCCGCATGATGGAAAAGGAAACAGGATAAGCATTAACTATAATTTAAGTAAATTCGATTTCTTAGTCACTTTTATTCACGAGTTATCGCACCATACCGCTTATGTTAAATATGGTTCAAACCACGACCCTCATGGTGCAGAATGGAAAAAAGAGTTTCAAAAAAACATGATTCCTTTTTTTGAGGCTGATGATATTTTTCCTTACGATTTAAAAGCTGCACTGGCTAAGCATATGCGTAATCCTAAATATACCCACTCTTCAGATGTAAACCTGTTACAAGCCTTAAAAAAATACGATGAACGCAAGGTGAATGTTAAAGTACTGGCAGATATACCGGTGGGAAGCTATTTTAGAATGAAGGGACACCCGGATATATTAAAAAAATTAGAAAAACTGCGTACCTATGTACTTTGCGAATCGTCAAACGGAAAAAAATACCGCGTGCATGCCATGGTTGAAGTAACTATTGTTGAACATTAAATAAGCAGGCAGAAACAAAAAAGGCAAAATAGTTGTTCATTTTTTATAAAGCAGCTATGTTTGTAGTTGTATTTTACATTTAAAAATATAAGAATAAGATGATTACAGTTAGCGAAAAAGCAAAAAAACGTATACAGGAATTAATAGTAGAGCAAAACTATACACCTTCACATTTTTTAAGAGTAGCCGTTGAAAGCGGAGGATGCTCAGGTCTTTCCTATAAACTTGATTTTGACAACGAAATAAAACCCGGTGACGAAAAATTTGGAGACAATGGCATAGAAGTAGTTACCGATAAACGCAGTGTTTTGTATTTATTTGGTACTGAGCTTGATTTTACAGACGGTTTAAATGGGAAAGGCTTTACTTTTAACAATCCAAATGCTTCACGTACATGTAGTTGCGGTGAAAGTTTCTCCGTTTAAACATTTTTTTTGTGGAGTGTTTGATTTTTAAATCAAACAATTATATTTGCAGCCCTTTATTGAATAAAACAGATTCAGTAAATTTTAAAACGATTAAATAAATAAAAGATGGCTAATCATAAATCAGCGATTAAACGCAATAGAAGTAATGCAGCAAAACGCTTACGTAACCGCTACCAGGCTAAAAGTACTCGTACTGCTATAAAAGAACTTCGCTCTTCAGAAGATAAAGGAGCTGCTTCTGAGTTATACAAAAAAGTTGCAAGTATGTTAGACAAATTGGCTAAACGTAGCATTATTCACAAGAATAAAGCAGCTAACCAAAAATCTAAATTGGCTAAATTAGTTAATAAGATTGGAACTGCTCCTAAAAAAGCAACAAAAACTACCAAGAAAAAAGCAGCATAATTTAGCTGTTAGTTTATTATAATATTGAAAGCTTGTTCATTTGAGAAAATGAACAGGCTTTTTTTGTTTGCTCTTTTCAAATGTTTATGTTGCAACTAAGATATTAAACGAATGAAATCAGGTATAGACAGAAAAAACAGTATTAAGTATTGGGCTGAAGATGACAGGCCAAGAGAAAAGTTTTTAGCAAAAGGAAAGCAAAGTTTAAGTAATTCAGAATTGCTTGCCATTTTAATAGGTACAGGTGCCAAAGATGAGAGTGCTGTAGATTTAGCGCGGAAAATTTTGAGTTTAACCAAAGACAATATTAATGAACTGGCTAAACTTGATGTAAAAAGCCTGACCAAAGTAAAAGGAATAGGTGAAGCAAAGGCAATTATAATAGCAGCCGCATTAGAGTTAGGGCGCAGAAGAAAAGATGAAGATGCCAAACAGGTAGAAATTATTAAAGACTCCCGCGATATATTCAACTACTTTGAACCCATATTAACCGACCTGCCTCACGAAGAATTCTGGATTTTATTATTAGCCAGGAACAATAAAGTAATTTGCAGGAAAAGAATAAGCGAAGGTGGTTTAACCGGAACGGTAGTAGATGCACGCATTATATTTAAACATGCCATTGAAAATTTAGCCAGTAGCATAATTCTATGTCACAACCATCCCTCAGGTAATTTAAAGCCAAGTAGTACCGATATTCAAATTACAAAAAATTTAGTGAATGGAGCCAAATTCCTTGATTTGTCAGTAATAGACCACTTAATTATTGGGCAAAACGGCTACTATAGTTTTGCTGACAAAGATATAATTTAAACCTTTTGGGTAATTTACTATCATACCTGCAAAAATAACGTAATCACTATTTGAAAATAGAGACCGATGACAATGAATTAATAGCCTTGTTTGCACAAGCAAATAAGAAAAATGAGGCATTTGAATTGATATTAAAAAAATATCAGAAGCAAACTTATTGGCATATAAGGAGGATAGTGATAGACCATGATGATGCAGATGATATTTTGCAAAACACCTTTATTAAAGTTTGGGAAAATTTATCAAAGTTCAGGGAAGACAGTAAGCTATATACATGGATTTACAGGATTGCCACTAACGAAGCTTTACAGTTTTTGCAAAAAAAGAAACAGAATCTGAATACAAAGTTTGACGATGTGGCTAATGAGTTGACAGAAAAACTAAGTGCAGGCGCTTATTTTAATGGAAACCAAATAGAACTTAAATTACAGCAGGCTATATTAACGCTTCCTGAAAAGCAGCGCATTGTTTTCAATATGAAATACTATGATGACTTGAAATATGAAGAAATGCAACAGGTACTTGATACCAGTGTAGGTGCACTTAAGGCATCATACCACCATGCAGTAAAAAAAATTGAAGAATATTTAAGAAAGCAATTAAACCAAAGTTAAAAAAAGCTATCTATCAGAGTAATAGAAATGAAAGAGCAAGATCAACATATTGATGATTCGTTTATTAAGAAGCTGCCTGTTAGCGGTGGATTTGAAGTGCCGGATGGGTACTTTAATCAATCGACTGATAGCATATTTCATACAATCAATAATGATTTAGCTGTTGGTAAGGCAGGCGGTTATACAGTACCTGATGGTTATTTTGAGCAGGTAGAACAACAAATTTTACAAAAAGTAAAACTTGAAGAACCTAAAAAAATATACCTATGGAGTTGGAGTAATGTTACAAAAGTGGCGGCAGTGTTTATAGCTGTTGTTGGAATTACATTATTTATTGTAGTTAAAAACCAATCGGAACAAACTTTAAGTGACAAATTGAATAAAGTAAGTCAGGATGAGCTAATAGATTACTTAGCCAATAACGATGTGAAGATGGAATGGATTAGCGATGTTAATTATACTCCGGCAAAAGAAAACAACACAAATACAAAAGAAATTGAACAGTACCTTATTGACCATGCGGACGAACAGGTATTATTAGAAGAACTATAAAACGAAAAATTATGAAACGTATATTATTGATGAGCTTAATGGTTGTGCTGACAATGTTGCTTAAAGCGCAGAATGGTGAAAGGCTGGAAACCATGAAAATAGGGTTTATAACAGAACGTTTAAGTCTTACTTCAGAAGAAGCTAAAGCGTTTTGGCCTGTTTATAATAAATTTACAGACGAACTTAAAAAGTTACGCCAAACCACCAAAGGTAAAATAAGTGAAGAAATGGCTGATATGACAAGTATGAGTGATGCTGAAGCAGAAAAAGTCTTGAATGATATGGTCAGCTTTAAACTAAATGAAGCCGAATTAATGAAAAAATATGCGCAAGAGTTTAAAAAAGTATTACCTATAAAAAAAGTAGTGTTACTGTTTAAAGCGGAGAACGATTTTAAAAGGGAACTACTTAAAAAGCTTACACAGCGTAAACGAGACTAGTTTTTATTTCATTTATTTTTATAAGGAAAGTCATTCATTTTATTGAATGGCTTTTTTTTATTGCATTACCATTAAAGCTTAATTATGTCAAAATGCCTTAAGTAAATTATGGTACAATTATTACTAATTAAACTTCAATGTTTTTTGGTAAAACAAAAAGTGTAACATTTGTATTAAATAATATAACTAAATACCATAATGAAAGTAGAACAACTATATACCAATTGCCTTGCTCAGGCAGCGTATTATATTGAGAGCGAAGGAGAAATAGCTATTATTGACCCCTTACGCGATTACCAGATATATATTGATAAAGCCAATAGCAGCGGTGCTAAAATTAAATATATTTTTGAAACACATTTTCATGCCGATTTTGTAAGCGGACATATAGATTTAGCCAATAAAACAGGAGCTACTATTGTTTATGGTCCTACTACTGCCACATCTTACAAAGTACATGTAGCCAACGACAATGAAATACTTAGTTTAGGTAAAGTAAAAATTAAAGTATTACATACCCCCGGTCATACATTAGAGTCGAGCAGCTTTTTACTAATAGATGAAAACGGAAAAGACTATTGTGTTTTTACAGGTGATACCCTGTTTGTGGGTGATGTTGGACGACCTGATTTATTAGACGGTATAATTAGCAAAGAAGAGTTGGCGGCTAAAATGTTTAATTCGCTCAATACCAAAATAAAAACATTAGCAGACGATGTTATTGTATATCCTGCTCATGGTCCTGGTTCGGCTTGTGGTAAAAACATAGGTAAAGAAACCTTTAGTACCATTGGCGAACAAAAACGAAGTAATTATGCTTTACAGCCTATGAGTGAAGCAGATTTTATAAAAGCAGTAACAGAAGGTATACCACCGGCACCGGCTTATTTTTTCAAAGATGCTAAATTAAATAAACAAGGTTATGCAAGTTTTGAAGATATCATTGACAAAGGCTACACACCTTTAACTGTTAATCAATTCCAACAGGAAATGGAAGAAGGTGCAATTGTAGTTGATACCCGCGTAGCCGATTTTTATGAATTAGGTTGTGTGCCTAAATCACTAAACTTTGGTTTAAACGGACAGTATGCAATATGGGCTGCCACTTTGCTCGATATACATGAACCCATAATAATTGTAGCAAAACCCGGAACCGAAAAAGAATCTATCGAACGTTTGACCCGTGTAGGTTTCGATAATATTAAAGGATATTTAGAAGGTGGTTTTGATACATGGAAAGATGCAGATAAAAAATACGATATGGTTATTAGTATTTCTTCAGAAGAATTGGTTTTAGATAATTTACATAATCCTAATGCTGTTATATTGGATGTACGTAAACCAACCGAGTTTGCTGATGGTCATTTAGCCAATGTTATAAACCTGCCATTAGCCGATATTAATACAAGAGCCGAAGAGTTAGATAAAAATAAAGAAACATTGATTCACTGCGCAGGGGGCTACAGAAGTATGGTGGCTGCCACTATATTAAAAAGAAAAGGCTTTACCAATGTAAAAAATGTTTGGGGTGGCTGGGCACAAATTAAGTTAGAAGAAAAGGCCAATGTTGTGGTAGAGAATGCAAGTGCCAATTAGTAAACTGTAAAAGATACGCTACAAATAATGAGTTATTAGTTTAGATAAAAGCAGCTAAAAACAAATTTATTTAAAGTACTAAATGGCTCATTAATATTGAAATTTGACCAATAAAAATAGTTTAAAAAAGGCGAAAAAAATTAGTTATTTGCAAGAGTAATTTTAAGGCGCAAATTTTTAATAAAAAGAGTGCCTATAATTGCAACGTAGATTAGTTTTTAGTTAAACAAAATTTAATGGAAAAAAGTAAAAATAATTACGCCATAATTATGGCGGGTGGCGTTGGAAGTAGATTTTGGCCGGCAAGCAGAGGAACATATCCAAAACAATTTTTAGATATATTAGGTACGGGTAAAACACTTTTACAGCAGACCTACGATAGATTTTTAAAGGCATTTTTACCGGAGAACATTTTTATAGTAACCAATATTGCTTATTTGCCTTTGGTTAAGCAACAGTTACCCAATATGCCTGAGGATAGAATTTTAGGTGAACCAACGGCAAAAAACACTGCTGCTTGTATTGCTTATGCAAGTGCTAAAATACATAAGTTAAACACCCATGCTGCCTGTATTGTAGCTCCCAGCGACCATTTAATACTGGATGAAGTCAAGTTTTTAAATTATGTGGAATTGGGTTTAAACTATGCACACAAAAACCCTTCGTTGGTAACTTTAGGCATCAGGCCAAGCAGACCCGATACCGGTTATGGTTACATTCAGTATATTGATGAAGCCAGTGACAATAAAGATATTTTTAAAGTAAAAACTTTTACAGAAAAACCCTCATTTGAAATTGCCCAGACTTTTATAGAAAGTGGCGATTTTCTTTGGAATGCGGGTATTTTTATCTGGTCTATATCATCTATAAAAAAAGCATTTAAACAACATTTAAGCGAGCAGTACGATATTTTCGAGAATGCCTCGCAAAGTTTATTTACAGAGAACGAAGCAGAAGCCATCAGGGTATTTTACGAGCAGTGCCGCAGCATCAGCATTGACTATGGTATAATGGAAAAGGCAGAAAATGTATATGTAATACCAAGCGAGTTTGGCTGGAGCGATTTGGGTACCTGGACTTCATTGTATGAAATATCAAATAAAGATGAAGCACAAAATGCAGTAAAAGGTAAAAACGTATTTTTATACAACGTAGAAGGTTGTCTGGTAAACAAATCAGAGAATTTAAACGGAAAAATAATTGCCCTTAAATCAGTTAAAGATTTAATAGTTGTTGATACTCCTGATGTTTTACTGATATGCGATAAAAACCAGGAACAGGAAGTAAAACAAATAGCTACCGATATTAAGATAAAATTCAATGAAAAATATACCTAAGGTATAAAATATTATTGAATAGGAAGAGCACTTAAGACAATGTTTTAGGTGCTTTTTTGTTTTGCACAAACTCAACCAGCTTGTTGTAGTAAAAGGCAATAACAGTAGCCAAAGTTAAAAATACAGGCAGGTGTAAAATGTTTATGCTTATACCCAAATAATGTAGTATAAGACCGTACATACATAATACCCATATATGGCTTAAGTATAAAGCAAATGAGTAATTACCTAAACGAATAAAAAACTCCTTGATAAATGGAGTATATTTTTGAAGGATTTGAAAAGCAATTACTACCAAAGAAGTGAACAAAATAAGCGAAGGTATTTCGTTTAATATTTGCCCGGTTCTGCCTAAGTATTTAACCAGTAAAAACACAGTTGGTACACATACAATAGTGGCGAGAATAGTTTGCCATAAAGGTAAATGCCAAAATTCGAAATTTTTGGTTTTATACAATTCAGCAGCAACCATACCCAAAGCAAACTCCCATAAAAACTGCGGAAACTCTCTTGACCAAGCTTTGTGGTAAAACAAATTATTATAATCCAGAAAATACCAATAGGTAAAACTGGTGGCAAAACATAAAATAAGAAACCACATGTTTCCCCATTTTTTCAATAAAGATAGTAATACTGGGAAAACAATATAAAACTGAATGATAGTACCAATAAACCAGAAGTGATCGCCAAAGCTGGCATTTAAATCGCCATTGCCACTAAAGTCAAACATCTTGTATAAAAGTATATTGCTTAACCATTCCTTCAATCCCTGGCTCGGATAAATAGGCCAGATATAGTTGGAAAGAAAAATGAGTGTAACTGTAATAGCAAAAGGAGTATATACTTTAAAAAACCTGCGTTTAAGAAAAGTGAAAGCATCGGTTGGTTTTGATAGGCTTAAACCAAACCCGCTTAAGAATAAAAACAAATGAATACCACTACCACCCACCGCAAAAAACAGATTCATACCCGTTGGAATTTCAGCATTGCTGATAAACTGGCCAAAATGAAAAAAGGCAACGGCAAAAATGCTGATACCTTTCGCAAAGTCAATGAAGTCGAGTTTTTTCATAGGTGCATTCATTACATTATTTAATTTGTTTATTGGCAATTTTTCTTGCTTTTAACCAGGGGTATATAGCCGTAATTAAACCCAATATAAAAATGGTTGTAAAAACAATCATGGCATCAGTAATAGCAAATGCAATAGGATAAGCTTGTTTTGAATCGGTACTTATTTTTATAAGGCCAAAAGCTTGTTGCACAAACGAAATAACAGCACCCAACACAATGCCTATAATACCGCCAACGCAGGCTATAAATACACTTTGCCATGCAAATATATTGGCAATACTGTTGGCGTTAAAACCCATGCTGTGCAATATTTTAATTTCCCTTTCTTTTTCCATAACCAGCATAAACAAGGTACCTACTGTATTAAATATGGCTATTACCAAAATAAATAAAATAATAATATAGCTGATAAGCTTTTCCGTTTTTACCAGTTTATAAAAAGCCTCTCTTTGCTCAAATCTGTTTTTAACTGCAAACTGAGGTCCCATTATTGTTGATAGTTGTGCCTTTACCTGTGTTATAGAAGCACCGGGTTTTAGTTTTATTTCAATAGCACTTATTTGATTTTCCTTTTCCAGTAAAGCATTTAAAAAACGAAGCGGAACCAATATGTATTTATTATCAATTTCAGGTTGAATGGCAAATATACCGGTAGGTATAACCAACTCCCTGTTAAAAGCATTTTCGGGATTGATAAAATTAACTTCACCTTTTTTAGGGGCATAGATGCTTAAAAAATCAAACTGGTTATCCGGGTCAATACCTAATTGATAAGCCAATCCCTCACCACATAGTGCAAAATTGGTATCTCCGCTTTGTATAAGGGCAACACCCTTTTCAATGCAGGTATCAATATGGGCTACCTTTAAATAATTTTCGTCAACAGCTTTGGCAGTGGCAATACCTGTTTTGTTGCTGTATTTTAACAGTACATTTTCTTCTAAAACCTTGCTATAAGTTTCAATCCCATCTATTTGCTGTATGCTGTTAAAAGGAATAGTATTGGCAGAAAATGTTTTGGTATGTAAAGCAGTTATTTGCAATTGTGCATCAAAGTTGCTGTACATGTTGGCAAACAGGTTTTCAAAGCCATTAAATACAGACAGAATAATAACCAACGCACAAGTACCTACTACATAACCCAACAGGCTAATGCTGGAGATAACGGTAATGGCATTGTAAGAGCCACTTTTCTTTTTAGAGAAAAAGTATTTTCTGGCTATATTAAATGGTAAATTCAAGTGCTGGTATTTTAGCAACAATTATACTGTTTAATCGCTAAAAATATATAAGCATACGATAGTGTTTTGCTTTGTTTTTAAAGAATACCTTTGCTTTTGCCCAGCAAATATTCCGTAACGGTGATGGGAATGAGCAAACACGTTAATGCATAAACAGTATCTTCAACGGGTATGGTGGCTATCCTTAATCCAATAATTTCAGCAGCATTGTAATAAACAACAGGTTCCGGAGTAGCCACGCCCGTGAGTATACCATTTACTATTAGAAAAGGAATGATATGCACAAAATAGGCAAACCAAAAATAAGCCATGTATTGTTTTTTTAAATATAGCTGATGCCAAAGCAATAAGCCTAAAGCCAGGGCGCAATTAACCAAAGTGTATGTTTGTTTGTAGAAAAAAATACAGCCTAAGGCTAAAATAACAATGAACAAGTAGTTAAGGAAACTCACCAGTGGTATAAAAAAATGATCAGAAAAATAGGCTTTTAAGCAAGCATAAATAAACACACTGGCGTATGGAACCACTATAAAAAAAAACCATTCTTCTATAGGCAAATCGTTGAAACGGTTTGCCCAAACATAAGTATTGTTAAAACCCCAAATGCCTGCTCGTGTAAACCAGCCATCCCATAAAATAAATAACAATGCATTTACACCAATGCCTATAAATAATGGTTTCCACCATTTATAAAAAGCTACTTTTTTATCGAAACTTAAAGCAAAAGGTCCGATAAATGAAGCCAACATCAGCCATGCATATAAACTCATGTTTATTTGGTAGAGTTAGGGTTAAGCCAATATTTAATAGGTACTATCAACATTCCGAAATTTTCACCATGCTCTTTCCCTAAATATTTATGATGAATTTTATGTGCCCTGCGAATGGCTTTTACATATCGGTTATTCCAATGAGTAAAAATTTTGAAACGTTGATGAATAATAATATCGTGCACAATAAAATAGGCTAAGCCATAGAGCGAAATGCCAATCCCAATATATAATCTAAAGTCAGCATACATAATGCCTGACACATAACAATACGCACTTGGAATAGCAAAAATTAAAAAGAAGCTATCATTTTTTTCAAAAAAACCGGGCTCTACCTGGTGATGGTCTTTATGTAAGTACCATAAAATGCCATGCATGATAAATTTATGGGTAAACCAGGCCATAAACTCCATGAACCAAAACGTTATAAAAACTACTGTAATATTAAACCACATATTTTATTTTTCTTTGTAATATAGTAAACATTTAAAATGGGCTTTGTTTTTATTATCCAATAATTTTAATAAAATAAATTCATGCCTGCAAAAAACAGTAACTGGAAAGCATAAAGCCAAGGTGCTATTTTGTTTTGCAGCGGTAATTCTAATCGATAGTATACAAACATAAAAGCGAAAGCAAAAATGTACCAGGCGGTGTAATTTTGTAGCGGAATAACACTGCCTTTCCAATACCAAAAATCTAGCTGCGGAGCTACCTGTTCTATTAAAATATCAATACAAACCATAAAAAACGCGCTGAGGGCTATTTGTATGATTGGGTTAATGTTTGGTTTCTTTAAAATAGTTTTAAAAATTAAGGCTGTTACATGCATAGAAACATAACACAACATCAGCCAGTTTAATCCAATAATAATGGGCACATCAGCCAACTTAAAACCTAAATTATTGCCATAAAAATACTGCCCAAAAATTCGTCCTGTGCTAATACCTAAAAGCTCTAGAATGTATCCTGCTTGAAAAACCCCAATAGCCCAGATCCAGAATAAAGTGTTTTTAGGCTGATGAAAATAAAAAAGGACAGCCGCACTAATGATTAAATTAATGGGCGAAAGCTGTAATAAATTAAGGTGTAAAAAGGCAGAACCAATTAAGCCAACAGTATATAAAATAGCCAATAGTATAATAGCAATGTTTTCTTTCTTCATGGTTTTTTATAGTCGTCTTTTATTAGGTTTGACAAGATTTTGGCTGAGTTTAAACACAATGGAATACCCCCTCCCGGATGCACCGAACCGCCACAAAAGTACAATCCTTTTATACTTGAACTAAAATTTTTGTGTCGTAAAAATGCAGCGAACCTGTTATTGCTGGCATTGCCATACAGCGCTCCTGCATAACTACTGGTTTTACTTTCAATACTACGTGGGTCTAAAATACTTTCAGAAACTATGTGTTGTGTAATATCGGTTTTTAAATTACGGTTTATTTTGGCAATAATGTTTTGTTTAGCTTTGGCTATTAGTTCATCCCATTTCTGACCTTGGTTGTTTGGTGTATTAATCATCACGAACCAGTTTTCGCATTCTTCAGGGGCATCATCGGGCTTGTATTTTGAAGTTATGTTAATGTAAATAGTAGGGTCATTATAAATGGTTTTTAAATCAAAAATATGCCTGAACTCATTTTCATAATTTGGGGTAAATAAAATATTGTGTAAATCCAGCTCCGCAAAAGTTCTGTTAATACCCCAGTAAAATATCAACGCTGACGATGATTTTTCTTGTTGTAGTATTTTTTCGGGGTGTTTAATATGAGGTAACAATTTTTTGTAGGTTGGATAAATATCCATGTTTGAAACCACTAAGTCGGCTTCATAAAATGCTTTATTTACCCGTACACCTTTTACTCGTTTGTTGTTTTCACTTAATACGATGGCTGTTACAGATTTGTTAAACTCAAATTTTACACCTAAGTCGACAGCTAGTTTATAAATACTTTCGCTGATTTGATGCATACCATTTTTTGGAAAAAAAGTCCCTATGTTACTTTCCAAATGGGGAATCATATTAAGTAAAGCAGGCGATTGGTAAGGATTGCTGCCATTGTAGGTGGCAAAGCGGTTGAAGTATTGTACCAGTTTTTTATTGGCAAACATACTTTCATTTTCCTGATTCATACTCCGGAATAAATTGAGTTTAGGAATACTTAAAATGCCTTTAAGTGTAGCCATGTTTAAAAAGTTCCGTGCCTTATGTAAACTGCTTTCTATAAAAAGCGGGGCGGTTGTTTTGTATCTGAATGCAGCATTTTGTAAGTAATTGAAAAAGGGTTCTGTATCGGTTACGTTCAGTTTTTCTTTAAGTTCCCGGGCCATTTTAGTTTTATCATGGTAAGCTGTAAAGCGGGTACCATCTTCATAAAAATAATTACAGGCTTTTGCTAATTGCCGGTATTCAAATTGTTTTTTGTCTTGTTTGGCAATATCAAAAAGTTCTAGAACCAATTGTGGTAAAGTAAATAAAGAGGGGCCCGCATCAAAACGGAATCCGTTTTGTGTGAATGCCGTTAGTTTTCCTCCAAAATAAGCATTGGCTTCCAATACTGTAACCTCAAAGCCCATTGCTTGTAGTCGCACAGCACTCGCTAATCCGGCTATGCCGGAACCAATTATTATAATTTTCATCTGCAAATAATAACCTCAAAGGTAGGTTTGGGTTTTATTTATTTTTTTGAAAAACAAAAATTAGCCTTTTCTATTCTTTCACTTCCTATATTTTTTAGTAATTTGCACCCATGTTTAATGAACCGGAAATAACAAAATTAGAAGACCTGGGAGAGTTTGGCTTAATTAAACAATTGACACAACACGTTGAATTAAAGAACAATACTTTAAAAGGCGTGGGCGATGATGCAGCGGTTATTAATCCAACCAAAGACAAAGTTACTTTGGTTTCAACCGATATGCTTTTAGAAGGCATCCATTTTGATTTAAGCTATTTCCCTTTAAAACATTTGGGTTATAAAACGGTAAGCGTAAATGTAAGCGATATTTATGCTATGAACGGAACGCCCAAGCAAATAACTATCTCTTTGGGCATTAGCAGTAAATTCAGTGTAGAGGCCATCCAAGAAATTTATGATGGAATTGCGGTGGCTTGCGAAAAATATAAAATTGATTTAGTTGGTGGCGACACTACCTCGAGCAAACAGGGTTTGGTAATTAGTGCAACTGTAATAGGTGAAGCCAATCCCAACGAAGTTGTTTACAGGAGCGGGGCAAAAGAGTTTGATTTGGTTTGTGTAACAGGCGATTTAGGCGGAGCATATGCCGGATTTCAGTTGTTAGAGCGTGAAAAACGTGTGTTTATAGATAATCCGCAGGTGCAACCTGACTTGGCTGGACACGATTATATACTGGAACGCCAGTTAAAACCTGAAGCAAGAAAAGACATTATTGATTTGTTTAAGGCTATGGAAATAGTGCCTACCTCTATGATTGATGTAAGCGATGGATTGGCCTCAGAACTGTTTCATATTGCCGACCAGTCGAAAGTAGGTATTACGGTTTATGAGGATAAAATACCAATTGACGCCACTACTTACAATATGGCTCGTGAGCTGGATTTAGATCCTACTTTAACAGCTTTAAGCGGTGGTGAAGATTATGAATTGCTTTTTACCATTAAACAAAGCGATTACAGCAAAATAGAAAACCATCCGGACTTTACCGTAATAGGGCATATAACCAAAGCAGAAGAAGGCGTGCACATGATAAGTAAAGGTGGACAAAAACACGAGCTGAAAGCACAAGGCTGGAAAGCCTTTTAAAAGATAAGTGAGTTGATTTAAAAGTTGGTGTCCTCACCAACTTTGGACAAAACAAGTAAATAACAAATGGCCAGCAGCCATCCCGATAGCTATTGGGAGCTAGTAGCCGAAAGCAAAATATATGAAAATAGGAGTATTAATTTTTCCGGGAAGTAATTGCGATAAAGATGCAATTTGGGCATTTCAAAATATGTTTGGCCAGGAGGTAGTAGAACTTTGGCATAAAGATACTGATTTACAAAATGTAGATTTAGTGTTTTTACCCGGTGGCTTTAGCTACGGTGATTATTTACGCAGTGGTGCTATTGCCCGTTTTTCTCCTATTATGCAAAGTGTAATAGAGTTTGCCAACAAAGGAGGCCTGGTTTGGGGTGTTTGTAACGGTTTTCAAATTTTATGCGAAAGCGGTTTGCTGCCGGGTGCTTTGTTGCATAACGATCATCAGAAATTTAATTGCAAAAATGTATTTATAAAAGCCGAAACCAATAAAAGCAAAATTACCGCACAGGCTGAAATGGGCACAGCTTTAAAAATTCCTATTGCCCATGGTGAAGGACGTTTTTATTGCAACGATGAAACGTTACAAGAGTTAAAAAACAATGACCAGATATTGTTCAGGTATTGTGATGAAAACGGAAACATTACCCCTGAAAGTAATCCAAATGGAGCTTTAGACAATATAGCCGGTATCTGCAATAAAAACCGCAACGTATTTGGCATGATGCCACATCCGGAACGCGCAGTTGACAGTGATATTTATAACACTGACGGACGCATGTTGTTTGAAAGCCTGTTGACTTTGACAGCGCAATAGTGCTATAAAAGCTTCACCTTATATTTAGCAGCCATTTTTTCTATTTGCTCATCAGAAACACCATGCACATTTTTATGGGTGTGGTATTTTTCAACAGTTAATACGTAAATGATGTAGTTGTATTTCTGTGCAATTTTAAAATAGGGTTCCATTTCCCAGTCAAGGGTGAAGGTATTATCTACAAAAATTTTTTCTGTTGCTTGTTGAGCAGCTTCTTCGGTTAATTGCTCACATTGTTTATAAGCCAGATGGTTTTTACTAAAGTCAAAATTATATTCTCCCTTGCTATTCGTAAAATAACTATCAATACTAAAAACAGGGTACTTACCCTTTTCAGCTAAAAGACCTGCTAGCGTTGATTTACCTGAACCAGGTAAGCCTCTTAATAAAATAAGCGTTTTGTTTTCCAACGGATGAAGTATTGTTAATTAATGAGCAGGCTCGACTATTTTTTCCATTTCGGCAGTAGCCCACTTGGTTAAAGTGCTTATTTGTTCTGCACTTAATTCAGTTTCTTTATGTATCATCGTATACGAACTCAAAGGCATTTCATGCTCTTCAACCTCTTCAATTATTTCTTTCAATTTATGTTTTTTACGTTTGGCTGAATAGGTATTGAATATAGAAAAATTTAATTCCTCTTTTCCTTCATCAACATGGTGCTGCATCCATAAGCCAATAGGTTGTATATTGGTATACCAAGGGTAATAGGTATGGTTACTATGGCAATCGTAACACGAGGTTTGTAGTATGGTATTTATTTCAGCTGGTGTTTGAATAGATAAGCTATCACTATTTACAGGTATTTCACCCATATTTCGTGTAGGCCTTACAAACTGAAGCATAACAAAAGCACCTATAAGAATAAGTACAAATTTGAAAGGAAGTTTATTTTTCATGAGCGAACAAATATGAAACAATAATAGCTAAATATTGTAACGAAAAGGTTAATTCAGGGAGCATTTAGTGCGTATAAGTTTGTGTAAAACAAATGGGGATATTTGCCCAATTATTATTTAATTGCAAAAAAAAAGATATGAAAATAATAGTACCAATGGCCGGCATGGGCAAGCGCATGAGGCCACATACATTAACTACTCCAAAACCATTAGTACCTGTTGCAGGTAAACCCATTGTTCAAAAACTGATTGAAGACTTAGAAAAAGTTTGCGGTAAAGGCATTGAAGAAGTTGCTTTTATTATTGGGCCAAGCTTTGGTAAAGCTGTTGAAAAAGATTTGATAGCCGTAGCTGAAAAGCTAGGTGCAAAAGGCAGTATTTATTACCAGCACGAAGCATTGGGTACAGCACATGCCATTATGTGTGCAAAGGAAAGCCTGGATGGTAATGTATTGGTAGTATTTGCCGATACTTTATTTAAAGCTGATTTTGTATTGGACAGAAGCAAAGAAGGAATTATTTGGGTGCAGAAAGTAGAAGACCCACGTCCGTTCGGTGTGGTAAAAGTAAACGCCCAAAATGTAATAACTGATTTTGTAGAGAAACCAGAAAATTTTGTATCTGACTTAGCTATTATTGGTATTTATTACTTTAAAGATGGTGCTTATTTACGCTCTGAATTGCAATATTTGCTTGACAATGATATTAAAGAAAAAGGGGAGTATCAATTAACCAATGCTTTGGAAAATATGAAAGCAAAAGGTACGCAGTTTGAGCCGGGCAAAGTAACCGAATGGTTGGATTGTGGTAACAAGAACTCAACTGTTTTTACCAATGGGCGCATACTTTCTTATATGCACGATGATAAAGAGAATATGGTACATGAGTCGGTTAAAATGGAAGGCTCTGTTGTTATTCAGCCAAGTTATATTGGAAAAAATGTAAAATTAAACCGCAGTGTGGTTGGACCGTATGCCAGCATTGGCGATGGTTGTACCGTTGAAAACTCTGTAGTGAGCAATTGTATCGTACAAACCAATACCAAGCTGGTAAATGCAGTTATTGATAATGCCATGATTGGAAACAGTGTAGAATACCATGGCGAAGCAAAAGACTTAAGCATTGGTGATTTTACAACGGTGTTATAATTACTTAATAAAATCATAAAATAAAAAATGCCGCACCAAAAGCGGCATTTTTTATACGCTTTGTTTTAGTACTGCGTTACCATCCAAATATGATAAACCTTCGTTATAATATTTGGATATTATTTGCTTTTGCACTTTTATTTCAGGTGCTTTTCTCTAATCATAATATGGGGCTAAACTGCCTTGTTTTTATGTTTCTGTCTTCATTACTCAGCTTCTTTCTTAGAAAAAAGCCAAAATCAAAAACAGCGTATTTAATTCAAATAAGTTGTTGGGTAAGTGCCATTGGAGTTGTTATAGCTCATACTTCCTATAGCATGGTTTTTTTCTGGATATCATTTTTCATTTATTTGGCCTCAATTGTTCATACAGAGATTCAACATTTTTATTTAGCACCAATATTTATAGCCAATTCATTAAAATTTATTCCCAAAGGGTTAAGCGATTTATTCAAGCAAAGTTTTAATATAAGGAATAGTAGTAATTTGAAATCGTGGTTACCTCTGGTATTGTTGCCTCTAATAGTGATATTGGTTTTATTAAAACTATATGCGCTTTCCAACCATTATTTTGATACTGTAATTGATAGTGTAACGGAAACAATTTCAAGTTTGATTTTAAAAATTTCGGTAGAAAGAAGTCTGTTTTTTATTGTAGGTTTTAGTATCGGATTGGTTTATATACTTAAACTGTCGCTTGAAAAACTTATACATCGTGATGCAGAACTGAATACTGATTTAACCAGAAAGAGTTTAAATAGAACTGTTCTTAAATTTTTAAGTAGAAGGCTTCTGAAAATAAACTTCGTAGCAATAGGTTTGTTTATATTACTAAACATGTTAATATCCCTTATTAACTATCTTGATATTAAATACATTTGGGTTGATTTTAAATGGGATGGAGGTTTTTTAAAGGATATGGTTCACCAGGGAACTTATCTGCTCATTTTTGCCATCCTTATTTCAATGGCTATATCTCTTTATTATTTAAACTCCAATTTAGTTTTCATAAAAAATAACCAAGTTTTAAAAACACTGATTATAGTATGGCTTATTCAAAATATTATTATGATTATATCAGTAGCTTTTCGTAATGC
>CAYTWI010000055.1:0-23805 GCA_964442045.1 uncultured Bifidobacterium sp. | reverse complement strand
GCCACATCTTATGCGCATATACTGTATGTAGAGACGTTGCATGCAACGTCTCTACCAATACCATATATATTCACAAAACACGCAGTCATACGCGGTACAAGGTTATGAAATGAAGCAAACGACTCCGAAGGAGTCAAATATTTATAGCTAAAGTTGCCAACAAAACATACGACCCCGATGGGGTCGAACGAAACAAACCATTTGTATGGCTATATATTGGACCTTTTCAAGGTCTGTAAGTTCTATAAACTGGGCCACATCTTATGCGCATATACTGTATGTAGAGACGTTGCATGCAACGTCTCTACAAAGTCTTTCGTTTTCAATTTTATTTTTATATTCGTTTTTAATAGTATGTGCGCAAAGTTTATAACTAAAAGGAAACAATAATGGGAATGGAATATAAAATTCAGGTAAAACTTGATAAAGAAACCATAGGGACTATTGCAGCATTGCTACAAAACAATATTTTGTTTGATAAAATAGTACCTTTTAATAACGAACATATTTATGAATTTAGAACGAAAAGCAATAGCAGTTCCATACCAGACTTTTCAATAATAATGAATAGCGACAGCATATATGTTTGTAGATACGACTGTTTGCTCTTATGGCAAGACATAGAAGACTTAAAGGCATTTATGGACAGGCATATTAAATCTTATGCTGTTCTTGATTACCAAGAATAAAACCATTAACAACTATACCATGACAAGCTATTCAAAATACATCACTTTCATTTTACTCACGGTGCTTTTAAGCAACTGTGGTAACAATGAAAACAAGCAGTCAGAAAGTAAAATGGCAGATACAGCCATACAACAACCGGCAACGGATACAAATGCACCAAGCTTTGGGAAAGACGAATTTGGCAAGGAAGTAAAGTTGCTTGGCCAGCCGCTTTCTTTTTACCTGGCACATGCGCAAATTCCGCAGGTGTGTAAAGATATTTATATGCAAAAGCGGACGGTATCAGCCGACAAAGAGGTACTGGCTTTACCGGATAGTATGTTTACCATTAACGATGAAACCAAAGCCTTTTACTTTTTAACCATTACCCGCACTATGCCAAAAGCCGATGGTGCTTATTCAGAAGCATTGGGTGTAATGGCTAAAAGCTTTGTGGAAACCAAAACAAGAGAGTTTTTAAACTACCATATCAATGACCCGGTGGTAACTGAAAAAGATTATGAGCAATGGATAAATACCGTAGCAGGCGAAATTAAAGTATGTGCCGAAGGACACGAAAAAGCAGAGGCTGCTAATGTGAAAAAGAAAATGCTGAAAAGCTGCACCGAATGTGATGAGCAACAAAAAGCCAAGTTGAACGACTTTGCAACACGGGTAGAAAAACAATGCCGTTAATTGCTATGACTTAAAGATAATAATATGAAAATGATACCTCCTGAACAAATTGACTTTGCCAATGGTGCTATGGCCATTTTTAACCCTGTAATGGAACAATTTGGCTTTAAGCTTGTAAAGCGGGAAACGACTCAATACAGCACCACTATTATTTGGCTAAAAGGAAAACAATATGTTGACTTAAGCAGCAATACGCATCCGCACGATGCACCACACTTTTACAGCATTGTATTAGGGGAAGGTAACACGGAACACTACCAATACTCAGACCTTGACTGTGTTGGGCTTTGGCGGTTAAAAGCCATACACGATGATTTAGATACTATAAAAGATACTCCGTTCCCCATTGGAAAAGATATAGCACCAAGCTTAATGCAAACCAGGAATGACCTGCTTACCTATGCAAAAAGCTTTTTAGAAGGTGATTTAACAGCATTTTACGTGGCAAGAAATAAACAAGTAAGTGAGTAAAAACTAAATATACTTAACGTACCAATAAATATTGAGATAATTAAAACAATAATTAAACATGGCTGAGAAAAAATCGAAACTGGCAGAAATAAAAACCAAACCAACTGTTGCAAGCGTAACTGATTTTATAAACGCTGTACCCGATGAACAAAAACGCAAAGACAGTTTGGTTATTTTAGACATGATGAAAAAAGCAAGCGGTGAAGAACCGGTATTATGGGGCAGCGCTATTATAGGCTTTGGCAATAAACGTTACAAAAGCCCTGCTACAGGCCGCGAGGTAGATTGGTTTAAAATTGGCTTTTCGCCCCGCAAGGCTAACCTTACCTTATACATTGCAGTAGGTATGGAGCAGCAAACAGAAGCGCTTGAAAAACTAGGCAAGCATAAAACAGGTGGCGGTTGCCTGTACATAAACAAGCTGGAACAGGTTGACCTGAAAGTGTTGCAAAAAATGATAGACACTGCCTTTAAAAAAGCAGACTCCAATCCTTAAACCATCAATACAATTGTTAAAAATAAAACAGCCACCCGCATGTTGCGGGTGGCTGTTTTATTTTATAAATAATAACGGCATGGTTATTTAATATAGTTCTATTTGTTTTATTTGTGTAGCAAAAACATATAGTTGCTTGCAAAAACTTTAAACCTAAGCCATGAAAAAAACACTTATTATAGTATTAAGCCTGTTTGCTTTTATAAACAGCAAAGCCCAGATTGAAAAAGGAAGTAATGCCCTTGGTATAAACGCAGGTGTAGGTATAGGCCTATCAAGCACCAAATATCAGTCGAGCAATATTTTTCAAATAAATGTGCAACCCGTTTTCGAACATTTTGTGGCTACCAACTTAAGCTTGGGTGCTGCTATTACCTGCGGCCTGCAGTTTGAAAACTATGAAAACAACTTTTCTGTTTCGCCTTACAAATCCAGCTACTATACACAAAACTATGCTTTTGCTCTTCAATTAAAAAAATATTGGTTTACCGGCTCTAAAATAGGGTTTACAGCTTCGCCACAACTGGCTACTACTTATTCTGAGTCGAACAACCATTATAATAACTTATATAATGGCAGTACCAATACTTCCAATTACAACTATTGGTACCACTCAGCTATGTTTAATTTTGGCGCGGTATATTTTATAAAACCTAATATAGCTATTGAAGCGCAAACCAATTTGCTTAATTATTCTTATTTCCCCGACAAAAGTAATAGTTCAAACGACCAACACGTTTTTACTTTATTGGCTTTTCAAAACAGCTTAACGGTTGGTGTTAAATATATTTGGGGTAACAACAAGAGTGAAGTAAAGCCGTAAACCTTTAATAGCCGTATTTTTCTTTCCAGCGTTGCTTTAAAAAAGCCCTCAGCTCTTTTTCCCTCGGATTATTGCCGGGTTCATAAAACTTAAGCCCGCTAATGGCTTCGGGTAAAAACTCCTGCTCTACAAAATTATTGTCGTACACATGCGCATATTTATAATCGGTACCATAACCTATCTCTTTCATCAGTTTGGTAGGTGCATTGCGCAGGTGCAAAGGCACAGGTAAATTGCCCTGCTTGCGTACCTGAGCCAAAGCTTCATCAATAGCCATATAACTGGCATTGCTTTTTACCGAGGTTGCCAAATAAATAGCACACTGCGATAATATAATACGGCTTTCGGGCATGCCAATTATTTGGACTGCCTGGAAACAATTGGTAGCCATGAGCAAGGCATTGGGGTTGGCATTGCCTATATCTTCACTAGCCAGTATTAACATACGCCTGGCTATAAACTCAACGGCTTCGCCAGCATCTATCATACGGGCTAACCAATATACGGCTGCGTTAGGGTCGCTGCCGCGTAATGATTTAATAAAGGCTGATATAATATTGTAATGGGTTTCGCCATCTTTATCGTACACCGCAATTTTGCGTTGCAGTACTTTTTCTACTATATCATTGTCAATAACAACTTCTTCGTCCGGCTTAAAATGATTGACCAACAGCTCCAGTAAATTCAACAGCTTGCGCGCATCGCCCTGGCTTTGTACAAACAAAGCATCAGTTTCTTTTAAGGTAATAATCCGCTTTTGCAGGTATTCATCACGCCTAATGGCATCGTTTACTATGGCCAGTAAATCATCGGGGCTTAAATCGTTGAGTATATAAACCTGGCAGCGCGAAAGCAAGGCATTGTTTACCTCAAAACTTGGGTTTTCGGTAGTAGCCCCTATCAGTATAATGCTGCCGTTTTCTACTGCTCCCAGCAATGCATCCTGCTGGCTTTTATTAAAGCGGTGTATCTCATCTAAAAACAGTAATACTTTACCTATTTTTTTAGCTTCTTCAATTACCTTACGTACTTCGGCCACGCCTGCGCTTATAGCACTTAGCTGGTAAAAGTGTAAGCCCAATTCATTGCAAATTATTTTAGCCAGCGTGGTTTTACCTACACCCGGTGAGCCCCAGAATAAAAGGGAAGGAACTGTTTTATTGATAATGGCCTGACGCAAGGCTGCCCCCTTCCCTACTATATGCTCCTGCCCAATGTATTCATCTAAATTTTGCGGGCGCACACGTTCGGCTAATGGCTTTTTAAGGTCGGGTTGATTCATGATTACAGCTACTTATTTTTACAATATTAGCTTACCTGAACTATAAACAAAAAGAATGTGGGGAATATATAAACATAAAAAAACGCCACCGTTGAACGGTAGCGTTTTCTATTTTTTTAAAGTGTGATAAGCGTTTTATTGAGCATCATCTATTTGTAAAGCATTGGGAGACTTTGCATGCAACGTCTCTACTATTTCATCTTTAATTACATGCTCATCGGTACTTCCATCAATAAGAACTCGGCATTGGTTTCGGCCTCTATGCTTACTTTGTTGGTATCCCAAATACCGAAACCATCGCGGGTTTCAATAGCTTGTCCGTTTATTTTTAAAGTACCATTCAGGTTAAATACATACAAACCATTGCCTTGTTTTTTAAAGTTGTATTCGGTTGAAACGCCTTTATCAAACTTACCTAAATGGAACCATGCATCCTGGTGTATCCATACACCTGCATCATTCGGGTTTGGCGATAATATTTGTTGTAATTTATTATGCCTGTCGGCCAGGTTTAAAGTTATCTGGTCGTAACGCGGGGTAACATTGCGTTTGTTCGGGAACACCCAAATTTGTAAAAACTTAACGGGTTTTTCTTTGCTTTTGTTGTACTCGCTGTGATATATACCCGAGCCTGCGCTCATTACCTGTATATCGCCACTTTTAATAACAGCCACATTGTTCATGCTGTCTTTGTGTTCTAAATCGCCTTCCAACGGAATGCTTATAATTTCCATGTTGTCGTGCGGATGTGTTCCAAAACCCATTCCTGCTTCTACGCTGTCATCGTTTAAAACCCTTAACACACCAAAGTGCATTCTGTCGGGGTTATAATAATTAGCAAAGCTGAATGAGTGTTTACTTTTAAGCCAGCCATGGTTTGCATCGCCACGGGTATCGGCTTTATGAATAACTGTATTTTCCATAATTGTTGTTGTTGTATTGGGTATATGATTAAATCCTACTATATCTAATTCTTTTAATTCGTCAATATCGTTTTTAACAATATTGCCAATGGCGGTTGAGGCAACAAATAAGCTGGTGCCCATCAATCCTTTCTTTAAAAAATCTTTTCTGTCCATAACCTATTCTATTATACACACAAAGTTACGGAGCTTCAAAATTTAAAAACGATGAACTAGATTAAGAAAATTGTGGGTTGGTTTTTGGGTTTATAAGTTTATTGGTTAATAGAGTTAATAAGTATTACTCCCCCATTTTTATAACTCTATAAACTCTTTGAAGTCTTGATTGAGTTCCATTGATTTGCTTTCTTAAAAATTCGATGGCTGAAATACGTTTTTCGTAAGACTGTGTTTGCCAGTAAACAAAAGCTGGGGCTTCTTCGCCTAACTTTACTTTTTTTACAGCAGTTTTATCCATTCTGAACATGACTCGAATTTATGAAATATTTAGCAATAAACAAAAGCTGGTTTTCGCTTATTGATTGTTGAGATTGTTACAATGGTTAAATTAGTTAGCGGTTGGTCAGGAGACACAACCGTGGACAAGTGGCTATGTTAGGATATTTTTGTCCATGGTTGGTGTCCTTACCAACCATAAAGGTCATAAAAAAAGCCATTCCAAACGGAACGGCTTTTTAAAATATTTTATAGTTTATAACTATCTGATAGCTCCCTGGAATAATGGATTGCTGAACAATTTACCAAATTCCATATCGCTTTTAGCCATGTTTCTAACATCACTGTTTAAGCTAACTGCTTTGGTTAAATTTGCAGCTACATCTTCTAAGTTTGAGGTACGGGCAGCAGCAATAGCGCGTAAGTAGTAATGGTTCCATTTTAACTCATCCGGATTGATACCATCAATAATTGCTTTGCAAGCGCTTGCATTACCGTTTAACAATTCAGCTAAAGCAGCATTGAAATCTTTGATACCGCTTTGTTTGAAAGAAGCAGCAGCTTCAGCGTATTTGCCATTTTTAATAGCTAATAAACCTAAATTGTAGCTTACATCAGCACCTTTAGTACCTGCCATGTTGTAGTATTTAGCTGCTTCAGCATAGTTACCTTGCATTTTGTAAACAACACCTAAGTTGGCTAATATGGTAGGATTTTCAGCGCTCATACCTAATGCTTTTTCTAAATTAGCTTTAGCACCATCGTAGTTAGCTTGTTTAATCTGAGTAACCGCTAAATCGTTATAGCTTCTCCAATCGTTAGCTTCAACAGCTTGGTAAGCATTTAATACTTCTGCTTTTTTAGCAGCATCCGAAGTAATTACTTGTAAGTGGAATAATTCTTTTGGTGTTAACTTATCGTACATGCCGTAGAAAGTTTTTAACTCATCATCCGTTTTCATTGGGTTAGCACCTTTAATAACTAACTCTGATCTGCGTAATGCCGGTAAAATATTTTCTCTGATTTTAGCTCTTACTTTAGGGAACTGACGGATAATTAAACCTTCACGCTCTTCATCAGTAATTGATTTGTTTCTAACTACTGCTAAAATTTCTTCTTTTTCTTTGAAATCAGAAGCAACAATAGCTTTTTCAAAACCTAACCAGTCTTCTGCTAAAGTATAACCACGTGTAAAGTTTTCATCGTTTACTTCAGCAAAGCCTAATTTTTTCAACTCTTTTTTAAAGAATTTGAAAGTAGACTCTTCACGTCCTTTTGATAAGTTGGTGTTTCTGTCTAACTCTCCATCAGGCGAAGCGTATGCATTGATAGCAATACCACGTGCTACAAAGTTTTTATCTGCTTTTAACAAATTGCGTAATTCTTCTATTTGCGCTTTGTTACTTAAGTTTTTACCTACTTTAAAGTTAGGGTTGAATTTATCAACATCAACAGGGAAATAAATATTTACTGTTTTGTTAACGGTTTCTACTTTATAATCATCGCTGGTAAAAATAGCAATATCGTTATTGTTTACTAATAAAGGAGTAGTGATAGTACCTTCTGCCAATGCACCAACAGTTACAGGAACTACCACACCGGCAGCTGTAAATTTAGGCATTAACTGAGCACGTTTCATACTTGGAGTATAAGCAATTTTAGTTGCATAACTAACACTTCCACCGGTTTTAGTATCAACAGTTTGGTCAGCATTTCCTTTTGCTTTAGTACCTTTTACAGTAGTTTCTTTTAAGTTAATAACTGAACCGTCTTCACATTTAATAAATGGTGAAAAGGTAACTACAGCTTTAGGGTTAATTGAATTGGCAGGCACAGTTGCATTAATGTTAATTTCAACGCTGTCACCTTTTAACTCTAAAGGATTGGGAGTAACTGTGTAGTTGTTTTTACTAAAGTTGTTCGGTACGCTACATGCAGCAAAAATACTTAAGCATGATACTGCGAGAATAACTTGTCTCTTATCTCTCATATTATTTTATAGTTTTGTAGGCGCAAGTATAATTATTTTATATAATATTAGGTAACAAATTTTAAAACAATGTATATAGTAAAAATTAAAGGGGTAGCAAAAATTCCGGATTACTTACAGGTACGAGACGACAACTTTACGCTTATTTGCTATACAAGGACCGACAGGCCGGAGAAAGCACTTGAAAAATGTGGGCTTGGCGACCATATTGAAAAAATAAAAGAATTAATGAATGCCATTCCCTTTGGGCAGGTAACTCCTTTAACATTTTAAAACTTAACTAAAAAATCATTTTAACATGAGCAATACACCAGTTATAACACTTAACAATGCAAGCATTTTTCAGCAAAACACATTGATATTATCCGATGTAAACCTGTCGGTTAACGAAAGCGAATTTGTTTATTTAATAGGCCAGACGGGTAGCGGAAAATCAACTTTATTAAAAGCACTTTATGGCGAATTGTTATTAAACAAAGGCGAAGGAAATGTGGCCGGCTTTAACCTAGCCCAGCTTAAAACAAAGGAAATTCCATTTTTAAGAAGAAAAATAGGCATTGTTTTCCAGGATTTTCAGTTGTTAACGGACAGAAGCGTATATGAAAACCTGTATTTTGTATTGCAGGCAACCGACTGGAAAAACAAAGCAGAAATGGATACCCGTATTAACGAGGTACTGGAAATGGTAGGACTGGATACCAAAAGCTTTAAAATGCCTTTTGAGTTAAGTGGTGGTGAACAGCAACGTTTGGTAATAGCGCGTGCTTTACTCAACAAACCTGCTATTATACTGGCCGATGAGCCGACAGGAAACTTAGACCCTGAAACCAGCAATGGCATTATGGAATTGCTGCACCATATTTCGAAAAACGGCACTTCTGTTTTAATGGCAACTCACGATTACCGTTTAATTGACAAATTCCCGGGCCGTATTATCCGCTCTGAAAAAGGTTCAATCAGTGAACTGGCTATGCTGGAGGAAAGATTAAAAGGACACTAGTATGCAGCTTAATTTTAAAAAATATGGCAGCAGCAATGAGGTGCTCATTATTTTACATGGTTTTTTAGGCTCGCTCGATAACTGGCACACACTCGCTACAGAATGGTCGGCCTTTTATACAGTTTACACGGTCGATTTCCGTAACCACGGAAAATCACCACATACTGACCATTACTCCATTCCTTTAATGGTGGATGATATAGCTGAGTTTATGGACCAGCAAAATATTCTATCGGCTTATATTTTAGGCCATAGCATGGGTGGCAAGGTGGCTATGCAGTTTGCCTTTAACCATACCCATAAAATTGATAAACTAATTGTAGCCGATATTGCCCCGAGACAATACAAAAGAGGTCACGATACCATTTTTGAAGCCTTGCATGCGGTAGATTTTGATACCATTACCAGACGTAAAGAAGCGGAAGAGGTAATGATGCATTTGGTACCTGACTTTGGTACCAGACAATTTTTATTGAAAAACTTAATCAGCACCCCTGAGGGTAAATATGCGTGGCGTGTTAACCTGCCTGTATTGGAAGCTGATTACGAAGAAATTATTAAACCCATTGCTTATGATGGCGTGTTTACCAAACCTGCTTTGTTTTTAAGGGGTTCACTATCCAACTATATCAAAAGCAGTGATGAAACGGAGATTATTGAGTATTTTATTCAGTCGCAAATAATAACCATTGAAGATGCAGGGCATTGGCTGCATGCCGATAACCCTAAAGCTTTTTCGAAAGAGGTATTGCAGTTCTTACAAAACTAGCTGGCAATTTCCATTTTCACCTTTTTGTTTTTTATTTTTTCGTCCTTTACCAGCTGTAACACTTTGCGTATTTTACTGCTTTTAATGGCAGCATAAGCCGAAAAATCCAATACTTCTATTTTACCTAATTCTTCTTTTTGTAAGTTACCTTTTTGCAAAAGCATACCTACAATGTCCATTTTATTGATTTTGTCCTTTTTGCCTGCCGCAATGTATAAAGTAGTCCACTCGTTGGGCTTGGGTTTTATAAAACTATTGGGTAATGTTTCAGCCTCAGGTGTTTCTTTTAAAAATGCCGGTAAGTTATCGCCAATATCCAGTAAAAAATAAGCGGTACCTTCTGCGTGCATCCTGGCCGTGCGCCCGTTCCGGTGTATCATTACATCTTCGGTTAAAGGCAACTGGTAATGAATAACAGCTTCTATTTCAGGAATATCCAAACCACGTGCTGCCAAATCGGTTGTTACCAATAAACGGGTGCTGCCATTGCGTAATTTAATCAATGTTTTTTCCCTGTCTATTTGCTCCAGTCCTCCGTGGTAAAAGCCATGCTCTACCTGGTGTAAATTCAATTGCTCGCTTATCCGGTTTACGGCATCGCGGTGGTTACAAAACACTATCTTGGTCTGGTCGCCTAGTTTGCCAATGAGCAACATCAAAGCTTCCAGCTTATCATCGCCTTCCACCTGTACCGACTTTACTTTTAAATTAGGCAATGCCTGTTTATTGGTATGGGCAAAGTTTAGTTCAAACTCTTCTTTAATGCCAACAAAAGCAGGAATTTCTTTTAACTGGGTAGCAGAGGTTAATACCCTTTTTTGCAAAGCAGCCATCTGCTTAATAATAAAGCCCATTTCGTCCTGAAAACCGGCTTCCAGTGATTTATCAAACTCATCCAAAATCAATATTTGAGTTTGGTCTAAAATTACATTTTCTTTTCGTATATGGTAGGCTATTCGCCCCGGAGTACCCACTAAAACGGCAGGTGGTTGTTGCAAATTGTTTTTCTCCACCTTTACGGCATGTCCGCCATAGCAACAGTTTATTTTAAAACCGATGTTCATTTGCTTAAATACCTGTTCTATCTGTATGGCTAACTCACGGGTAGGCACTATAATCAATGCCTGTACTTGGGTATTTTCCTTATTGAGCAATGTAAGCAGCGGCAGTAAAAAAGCCAGTGTTTTACCCGAACCTGTTGGCGATATTAAACTGACATCGTTATGGTTTGCAATAGCCTCTATGGTGGCTTCCTGCATGGGGTTTAGTTTTTCTATATTAAAATGACCAAGTATGGTTGAGTAATTCATGGATAAGGATGGTGCTTAAAAGTATAATGTGCCGCTCATGTTAGTAACGGATGGTCTAAATATTTTCTTTGGCAGGTGCTTTGTCTTCCAGCCTGCCTCTTTTGTGAATAATCAGCCCATTTAAAAAATTGCGTAATATCTGGTCGCCACAGGGCATATATTTAGGGTGGTCTTCACTCCTGAACAAAGCACCCAATTCACTGGCTGAAATATTAAAATCGACCAATTTACAAATAGCAATTATTTCATCGTTACGCAAATGCAGTGCTACCCGGAGCTTTTTCATAATATCGTTATTGGTCATTTTAAACTTTATTTAGGCTGCAAAACTAATGCTATTGCCCGTATTTATACTATTTACCGATTTTTTATTGAAATGGCTTTACCAGCAAACGGACATTTATACTTTGCAAAAAACTTTTTGCATGCATGAAACAATGCCTTTTTATTGGCTTTTATAAAAATTGTAAAATTGATTTTAAGGGACTTAAATATTTTTTTGAAAAAAAATGCGCATTACACTTGCCAACATTGTAAGTTTTTATACATTTGCACTCCCTAAACAATGCGAAAGTAGCTCAGTTGGTAGAGCGCAACCTTGCCAAGGTTGAGGTCGCGAGTTCGAACCTCGTCTTTCGCTCCACTAAGAAGTTATTAGTGAAAATTAATTGCTTCTTTTTTTTGCCCGGGTGGTGGAATTGGTAGACACGCAGGACTTAAAATCCTGTATCCTTTAAAGATGTGCGGGTTCAAGTCCCGCCCCGGGTACTAAACCGAATCAGATAACTGGTTCGGTTTTTTTATTGCACAACATTCCCAACAGATAAGTAACCCTTTAGACAAGATACTACCTAAATGACGAGACCTAAGGACAATGACAAAATAATTGTAACAGCAAAACTCAAATATTCTTTTGAATTTTATGTCGCTACGTTATTTTTTGTTTTTCTTCTTACTGTTATTTTAAAGCAAATGCTATTTAATGACAAAACCCAGTTGGAATGGTGGTTGCTATTATTCGGTTGTTTAACTGCAGTCTGTAGTATTGTTTTAATTGGAAGAATTCAATATAAAAAACTTGTAATCTATGCTGACAGGCTAGTAATAAGACCAATATTTACATTACAACCAATAACAATCAAAACTGACAACATAAAAGGTTTTGAATTATTCGAAACAGCAATTATTGGTGGACTTGGTTACAACATTCGAATAATAACTAAATCAAACAAAAAAATTGTGTTCCCTCAGAACAACTATAATAACTATGATAAAATTATAGAAGGCTTACATAAATCAAAACTGACATATATGGGCCAAAAACAATTACAGACAAATTACAAAAGCACATACAGTCAATTATTGACATGGAGTGCAATATTGTTCCCTATTATTTATGGATTATTTTTACTTCTAAAAATAACTACACATTGAAAAATTGTACTTGTCTCTACCCCGCTAAACAGAATTTTCCTTTTCAAAAATATATTATTGTATTAACATTGTTAAAATTGCTTATGGCGCAACACCACATGCAAGCGTATGTCGGGAAAGACAAGAAATATGATAGACATTGAAAATTACATAGAAAATATCCGAATGAAATTTCCACAGCTAGGCAGCTTGCAGCCCTGGGAAATAACTGACAATTTAGACGCTATATTATTACAAAACATAAAAGCATTAGACCATCATTATAAAATAGAAAACAATATTGCCATACACAAAACTGCCACCATTGAGCAAGGAGTAGTTTTAAAGGGAACCATTATAATTTCCGAAAATTGCTTTATAAGTGCGAACGCCTATCTGAGAGGACCCATTTTTTTAGGTAACAATGTAAAAATCGGACCCGGCTCTGAAATAAAACAATCTATCATCTTTGATCATTCAGCAATAGCCCATTTCAATTATATAGGAAATAGTATAGTTGGACAGCACATTAATTTTGAAGCAGGTTCTATTTGCGCCAATCATTTTAACGAAAGACAGTACAAAAGAATTTTTGTTACACATAACAAGCAAATTATTGATACCAAAACGGAGAAGTTTGGTTCTTTAATTGGCGACCATTCAAAAATTGGTGCCAATGCCGTTTTATCACCGGGTACCATTTTAGAAAAACACAGTATTGAAAACGACTTGAATTAGTTGAACAAACGAAATAACAGATGAGCGCGCTTAGCATACAGCCATCCTTATAAAACTCATTTTATAACTTAACTAATATCATAAATGAACATTTGATGCGTAAATATCTTTGTTTTTAAATGGGTATTCATAATTCAATAATTTTCGACCTGGCTAAAAATAATCCTGAGCAACTTATAGAATTGCTTAAAGCTTATCAAAGGGCAATTGATGTAAATATAATTTCATCAATTACTGATGAAGCGGGTACAATTCTTTATGCAAATGATAAATTTTGTGAAGTATCAAAATACAACAGGGAGGAGCTGATTGGACAGAACCACAGAATAATTAATTCAGGGTATCATACAAAAGCGTTTTTTAAGCAAATGTGGGATGCCATTAAAAGCGGAAACTCTTGGCAAGATGAAATTAAAAATAAGGCTAAAGACGGAACCATTTATTGGGTTGATACAGTTATTATACCAATTAGTATACCTGAGAAAAAAACCACTTTTTACCTTTCGCTGCGAACCTTAATTACTGAAAAGAAAATTGCCGAAGAGGAAAGGAAGGATTACACTAAGAAATTACGTGAAATGCTGCATATGACATCTCACAGGGTTAGAGCTCCTTTAGCAAGATGCTTAGGTTTAATGTCACTGGTAGAAGATGATACAATTTTTACCGAAGAAGAGTTACAGAATATAGTATCACATTTAAAATCGAGTGCATTGGAACTTGACGAATTTATTAAAGAGCTTACTTTATTCATGAATAATTTAGAGAAAAAATACAACCTTAATATTGTACTTAACCAGTCACAAAAATAGTTTACTATTGATCTGCTAACAGTGCTATTATTTTTCTTCGTTTCAGAAACTTCCGCTTTCTTATCATCTTCTGTCGGTAAGAAAAAACATTTATGTTTGATGGATTACTTTTTCTAAAACAAAAGGAACAAACATGCTCAAACAAACTTTAATACTGACAATTGTTTTAGTTACTTCATGCGGGCATAATGATAAAGGAAGTAATGCCAATAACACACAAACTACACAAGAGGCTGTTTCGAAAGAAGAAAACAAAGTAAAAAATGCTTTGGTATTCATTAATGCTTACGTTTAAAATGTAAACAAAATGCATAAAGCAATGGGTACCATGGAGTAGGAAAATTCAAACAGCCTGACAACAAAAAGTTTTAAAGCTGAATTGAAAAGAATAATAGAAGAAGCTTATAAACAAGACCCAGAATTAGTGCCTGATGCTGACCCCCTATTTGATGTCCAAGACAATCCGGATAAAGGCTTTGAACTGGAAACGTTTGACGAAAATAACCATTATTTAAAGGGAAAGGACTGGCCAGCATTTAAACTCACCATGAAAATTAAAGAAGAAAATGGAAATTGGCTTGTTAACGGATGTGGAATGGTTAACATACCTGGCAATAAAAAAGTAAAGAGGATAAAACTCATTTGATGCTTTTACAAAACAGCAATAAATTGCCAAACAGATAAAGTGTAGCGCAACAATGCAGCTCTAAATAGTCTGTTAAATTTTATGACCAACTTCTTTGCTGTACCCGATAAGGAAAAAAATTACCAAAGCTATATGGTTTATGTGCTTGCCATTATGTGGACATTGGTTATTTCTGGTAATGTATCGATGGGCTTCTTTTACTTCCCAAATTCATGGCAAAGGTGGTTAACATTTAGTGTAGCATCATTCCTTATAGGTGCTGCCACACTTACCATAAACGCATTAAAATATTCACGCGCTGCAAGTATTGTATTAACCGTTATGATATGGTTATTAATTACCGGATCATGCTACTCGGCAGGCGGTATTATGGCTCCGGGTATTTTATCGCAGATGAGTGTAATATTAACAGCCGGTTTTTTATTGGGTTCGCGTGGCGGGCTGGCTATCGGGTTACTGACAATAGGCACTGATTTTTGGCTGGCTTATATAGAAGTAAAAGGCAATTTACCCGTTCCAACAGTTATGCATAACCCCTTAACTCGTTGGGTTTGTGCTATTATTCCTTTTGGTACCATCATTGGTTTACAATATTATGCCACAAACCACCTGCGTACCAGTTTAATTGCATTGCAACGCGAAATAAAAAAACGGGAAGAGGCAGAAAAAATATTGAAGCAAACTGTGTATGACCTGAAAGAACGTGTAAAAGAACAGAAAACCCTCTACGCAGTAAGTAATATTTTACAAAATGAAAATATTCCTGTAAAAGAGCTTTTGCCTGACATAGCAGCCATACTTCCAAACGGCTGGCAATACCCGGATATTACGGCTGCCTGTATATGCTTTGCCGGAGCTACCTATGCTACTCACAATTATAAACCATCGGCCTGGAGCCAGCGTGCCGAAATAAAAACCGATGGCGGTTTTACTTTGAGTATTGAAGTAGTTTACCTGCAACAGGTACCTGAAATGGACGAAGGGCCCTTTTTGAAAGAAGAGCGTAGCCTGTTGAACACACTGGCTGAAATGATTAAAGTAAATTTGGAGCATAGGGAACATACGGCCGAATTGAATGATTATAAATATGCATTAGACATTGGAACCATGGTAAGCATATCAGGCGCTGATGAATGCTTCACTTTTGTGAATGATAATTTTTGCAAAGCCTTTAACTATACAGCGGATGAGTTATTGGGGAAAAACCACAATATTATCAAGTCTGACTACCACCCTCCTGAATATTTTAAAGAACTAAACATTGCCTTGCAAAACGGACAGGCATACAGGGGCGAATTTTGCAAGAAAACAAAGGATGGAAAATTGTATTGGTTAGATACAACCATTGTTCCTTTTTTGGACGACAATGGAAAAATTTATCGGTGCCTTTCCATTAACCATGATATTACAGAACGTAAAGAGGCTGAAAATAAAATTAAGCAAAGCGAACAGTTGCTAAAAAAAATAACCAGCCAGGTTCCGGGTAATACTTACCTTTTTGAAGTTGAAGAAAGCGGACACTGTTCCTTCATTTTTATTAGTAGAGGAACCGATAGTTTTAACCATAACTATGGTTTTGACGAACTTTCAGAAAAGCCGGAAATATTATGGGAAATAATACATGAGGATGACAAGGTTAAATTCAATGATACCATGAAGGAAGCCTACCGAACGAAGTCAATGATAAGCTTTCAATACAGAATGGTGATAAATGGCGTGATAAGATGGCGCTGGCTGCAGGCAGTTCCGGAAATAGACAAGAATGGCAGAACTTTATGGTATGGTTCAACAAGTGACATTACACCGCTTGTTGATTATGTTGCCTCTATTGAACAGATTATTTTTGACATAAGCCATGTTATGCGCAGGCCGGTTTCTTCTATGTTAGGTATATCAAAGCTCATCACTGATGGTGACCTGAGCGAAAAAGAGATTAAAGAACTATCGAAACAATTGCATCATATATCAGAAGAAATGGACAAGTTTATTCATGAGTTAAATTTGGACTACCAGCAAAAGAAACAAAACACAAAACATACTATAGATATTTATTCGACTATAGATAAAAGAAGTACTTTATTCCAGTAATTTAAGATATCTCTCATACCTGCACAGTAAGCTTTGGATATGTAAAACAAAAAAATAGCTTTGTAAAAAAACAGGACACTTATCAGGGCTATCTACCCCAAACGGGGTACGTATCATATGACAGCAATCCGGAGTACAAACAAATTGTACATCATTTAATATACCCTTTAATACGCATAAGCAACAAGATTTAATCTTATAATTTACTCATATGAACAAACGCGGACCAATTGTAATTATTGAAGACGACATGGACGATCAGGAGATATTGACTGAAATATTTCAGGAACTCGATTATAAAAATAAACTTGTTTTCTTTGGAGACAGTGTGCAGGCCTTGGAGTATTTAACAAACACAGATATAGAGCCTTTCCTGGTGCTTTCTGATATAAATATGCCCAAACTGAATGGCATAGAATTAAGAGAAAAAGTACACAATAATGAAGATTTGAGGTTAAAGTCCATCCCCTACCTTTTCTTTTCAACCAGCGCAGAACAGAAACATGTTGTTGATGCTTACTCAAGGTCAATACAAGGTTTTTTCATTAAACCTAATAATTATGCCGACCTGAAAAGCACCATCGTAAAAATTGTTGAATACTGGCAGGAATGTGTATCGCCCAATTATATTAAAAATGTTCAACAATAAATTTTGACTCAAGTATAAACTTGCAAATGTATAAAGCAGAAATACTATGCAAACAAACAGACGAAATTGGCTCAAACAAATTGGTTTAGTAAGTGCGGGCTTAAGCATAGCCCCGTTTAAAACTTTTGCATTACCGGAAACAAACCTTTTAACCCCTGCACCCACAGGCGATAGTCCGATACGATTAAGCGCCAATGAAAGTCCTTACGGACCTTCGCCATTGGCAAGAGTAGCCATGGCTGAAAGTATTAACAACAGCAACAGGTACAACTGGAATACCACTGGCGATTTAATTTCGGCTTTGGCAGAAAAGAACAATGTAAGCACCGATAATATTTTAATAGGTGCGGGCTCAACAGAGATACTAGACTCAGTGGTTCGCTATGTGGCTGCTCAGAAAGGAAACTTTGTGGTAGCCAACCCTTCGTACACCAACTGGACAAAAGCAGCAGAAAAACAAGGACTAAAAAAAACAGCCGTTCCCCTTACCAAAGATAAAAAACATGATTTACCGGCTATGTTAGCAGCCATAGATACTGACACAAGGCTCGTTTATATTTGTAATCCCAACAACCCGACCGGAACTGTTTGTGAGCGCGAAGCTCTGCTTTCATTCATTACAGAAGCAACTAAAAAAACAATAGTAATGGTTGATGAAGCATACATTGATTTTACCGACCAGCTTTCGGTAAGTGTGCTTGTCACAGAAAATACAAACCTGGTAGTTATAAAAACATTTTCAAAAATATATGGCCTGGCGGGAGCCAGAATTGGTTATGCCATGGCACATCCAAACTTAATCAATAAAATGAATGAGCTGCAATCGTGGGCAAACGGAGGCGTAAGCCTTGTATCGAGAGCGGGTGCAATTGCCTCTTTAAACGATAGTGATTTTATTAAACAATGTTATACTAAAAACGAAGCAGCCAGAAAATACACGATAGAACATATGACCGCACTGGGCATAAGCTGTATTCCTTCGCATACCAATTTTATTTATTTTTCACTGGCCAACTATAAAAAAAATTATAGTGCATTACTTAAAAGCAATAATATACAAGGCACTCACATTTACGAAGAGGATGGCAAGTGGACAAGGATAACAGTTGGCACTATGGATGAGATGAAAAAATTGATAGCTGCCTTACAATAGAGTAAATGATAAATGTTGCTGCTTAATTATACATGTGCAGCCAGTTCTATTCCTTGCATATTAATCATAATTGAACCGGTAAACGCAAGTACCAGCTGCAACATACCTTTTTGCAAACATTTTAATAAAAGGCGCAACAAATTGCTTTCTTCTTTGTTGGACAAATGATATAGGCTATTACAGATTAGTCTATGCTGAATCTGAAAAAGTTATTGGCAAAAATTATTTTAAACAGGCATGGAAAAGCAACAAATAAACATAGTTTGGTTTAAACGCGACCTGCGTTTTACCGACCATGAACCACTTTATTTTGCGCAACAATCCGGACTGCCATTACTTTTAATATACATTTTCGAGCCATCGGTAATGGATTATCACGACAGCGATGTAAGGCATTGGCGTTTTGTTTATGAAACGCTGAAGGAAATGAACGAGAAGCTAAAAAAGCATCAGGCCGAGATTTTTATTTTTCATAATGAAGCACATATTGTTTTTGAAACACTCATTCAACATTACGCAGTACAAAGTATTTTTTCATCGGAAGAAATTGGCAATGGCCTCACCTTTGAAAGAGATAAAGCCATGAAAAACCTCTTTAACAGCCACCAAATAAGCTGGCACGAGTACCAAACAAACGGTATTGTGCGCAGGTTAAAAACGCGCAAGCATTGGGAAAAATTGTGGGAGACACAAATGACAGCCCCACCCAAATTGGTGGATGAACAAAATTGGCATACGTTTCATTTGGATAGTAAAATATACTCAGCCATAAAAGGCGCTGCATTAAATACAGCCATCACTACCCGAAATAAAAACTTTCAGGAGGGTGGCGAATATTGGGCCTGGCGCTATTTGGATAATTTTATAAAAGAAAGGCATGTTAACTATAGCAAACATATCAGCAAGCCTTTATTAAGCAGAACAGGTTGCAGCCGATTATCGCCTTATTTAACTTATGGTAATATTAGTATGCGTATGGTTTACCAATATACCAGGCAACATTATAACAACTCGCCCAACAAAAGAGCCTTAGCCAATTTTATTTCAAGGCTGCACTGGCATTGTCATTTTATCCAAAAATTTGAAGATGAATGCCGTTATGAATTGGAGAATATAAACCTTGCTTATAACCATTTAATCAAACCTAAAAACGAAGCCTATATAAGCGCCTGGCAAAACGGACAAACGGGTATTCCGATTATAGATGCCTGCATGCGCTGTTTGGTGGCAACGGGTTATATTAATTTCAGAATGCGTGCCATGGTGGTTTCATTCTTTGTTTTTAACCTTTGGCAAGACTGGCGTGAATTGCATTTTTTAGCCCGGCAGTTTTTAGATTATGAACCGGGCATACATTACCCGCAACTACAAATGCAAAGTGGCACAACGGGTATTAACACCATTAGAATATATAACCCCATTAAAAATTCAGAGGACCATGATGCTGAGGGATTGTTTATTAAACAATGGGTTCCGGAACTTAAGAATATTCCGTCCAACCTTATTCACGAGCCACACAAACTCAGCTTAATTGAACAGCAATTGTATACATGCGAAATAGGAAAACATTATCCGGCTCCTATTGTTGACATAGAGGAAACCAGAAAAAAAGCCAGTGACATTGTTTGGAGTTTCAGAAAAAATGAAGAAGTAAAAAACGAAGGAGAACGCATTTTAGCTAAACATGTAAACAATCCAAAATCGCATTTAACCCAAAATAAACAAAGTAAAAAATAAAACAAACAAACCAGCTTACTATGAAAACTTTCCTGAAGGCCCAATGGCAAAATTTAATCATGGTAAACTATGAAATAGAGCCCGCTTATTTATTACCCTATTTGCCTAAAGGTGTCGAGTTGGATTACTTTGAGGGTAAGGTATATGTTAGTTTAGTCGGTTTTTTATTTAAAGACAGCTCCATCTTTACCATACCTATACCCCTGATGGGAACTTTTGAAGAAGTAAATCTTCGTTTTTATGTAGTTCGCAAAGTGGGTAATGAAACAAGGCGTGGGGTGGTTTTTATCAATGAAACAGTACCCAATAAAACAGTGGCATGGGTAGCCAATAAACTTTACAAAGAACATTATACCGCCATTCCTACCAAGCACCAATGGATACTCAACAGCGATAAAAAAGAAATACAATACCGGTGGAAAGTACAATCGAAATGGAATAGTATGAAGGTAGAGGCTGCTGCCGCCAAACAAAAAATGGAAACAGGCAGCATGGAAGAATTTATTTTTGAGCATTACTACGGTTATACAAAAGTAAACGAACAGCATAGCATTGAATATAAAGTAAACCATCCAAGATGGGAAATTAATACCATAGAGCATTATGAAATTGACTGCGATTTTGCTGCTTTTTACGGAAACGATTTTGCCATACTAAACAACACCAAACCACATGCTGTAATGCTTGCAGAAGGCTCGGCCATCAGTGTTGACTGGAAACGGGTACACTTTTAAAACCAATTTGAATGAAAGGTGTTAAGAAAGAAAATTTGCCCGTTAAAATTTGCCTGGTATGTAGCAAACCATTTACCTGGAGAAAGAAATGGGAAAAGAATTGGAACGAAGTAAAATATTGCAGCGACAGGTGCAGAAATAAAAAAGCATATGACCACTAAGCCTCAAAAAACATTACGCTTACTATTGGGCGATCAACTCAACATAAAACATAGTTGGTTTAAAACAGTGGATGAATCAGTAAGCTATGTGCTAATGGAAATAAGAAGCGAAACCGATTATGCACAACACCATATTCAAAAACTGATAGGCTTTTTTGCAGCCATGCAACACTTTGCCCTAGAGCTACAGGCAAAAGGACATCAGGTAATCTATTTACATTTAAACGACACCCAAAATTTACACAGTTTTGATAAAAATTGTGAGGCTTTAATAGCCAAATACCAGTTCACCAAATTTGAATACCAGTTACCTGATGAATACCGGGTAGATGAACATTTGAAACAATTTACCCATCAATTAAACATACCGTTTAGTGTAAGCGATACGGAACATTTTTACAGCAGCAGAAATGAATTGAAAGATTTGTTTGCAGGTAAAAAAATGTATCTGATGGAAACTTTTTATCGCCACATGCGCAAAAAACACCAGGTATTGATTGAAGATGGAGACAAGCCGCTACATGGCAAATGGAATTTTGATGAAGACAACAGAGAGAAATTACCCAAAGCACATAAACCCATCCCTCCCCTATTGTTTGAAAACAACTTAGCACATATAGCCAATGAAATAAACAAAGCCTCTATAAAAACCATTGGCAGCGTTGACAGCAAACATTTTGTTTGGCCAGTTACCAGAGCACAATCTTTGGCTTTGCTCGACTTTTTTGTAACACATTGTTTACCCCTGTTCGGTACCTTTCAGGATGCCATGGCACCCAACGAATGGTCTGTTTACCATTCGCGTTTATCCTTTTCATTAAACATAAAATTAATATCACCACAGGAAGTAGTTAATAAAGCCATAGAAACTTATCACGAAAGAAAAGACCACATAGCCTTTCATCAACTGGAGGGTTTTGTCAGACAAATTATTGGTTGGCGTGAATACATGCGTGGCATATACTGGTTAAAAATGCCTGAATACGCAAGCCTCAATTACTTAGAACATAATGCCCCCCTGCCACAATGGTTCTGGACGGGCAAAACCAAGATGAATTGTTTGAAAAATGCCATACAACAATCGCTTCAATATGCCTATGCACACCACATACAACGCTTAATGGTAACAGGTAATTTTGCTTTACTGGCAGGTGTTCATCCTGATGAGGTGGATGCCTGGTACCTGGGTATTTATATTGATGCATTGGAATGGGTTGAAATAACCAATACCAGAGGTATGAGTCAGTTTGCCGATGGAGGAATAGTGAGTACCAAACCTTATGTAAGCTCTGCTACCTACCTGCATAAAATGAGTTCGTACTGCAACGGATGTTATTATGATAAATCAAAAAAAACAGGTGATAAAGCGTGTCCGTTTAATAGTTTGTATTGGAATTTTTACGACAGGCATGAACAAAAACTAGCCAAAAATCCGCGTATAGGCATGATGTATAATGTATGGCGAAGAATGCAACCGGAGGCAAAGGCAGAACTATTAACCCAGGCCGAATATTACCTGTCACATATCAACGAATTATAAATGAAAAGAGCAATTGTTTGGTTTAAGACAGATTTGCGTTTACACGATAATGAAACCTTAGCGCAAGCCATCAACTACAGCAATGAAGTAATACCTGTTTATTGTTTGGATGAAACCCATTTTAAAAAGAGCAAATGGGGCTTTAATAAAACAGGTAGTTTCAGAACACAATTTTTAATAGAATCATTAATAGATTTAGATAAAAACTTACGGGCCATAGGTTCAGGTTTAATAGTAGTAAAAGGAAAACCTGAAATTGAAATTATTAAACTGGCCCGGCAATACCAGGTGCAAAAAGTATTTGCAAAAAAAGAAGTAGCCTTTGAAGAAATACAAACACAACATAAGGTAGAAAAAGAGTTAGATAAAATAAACTGCTTTTTAGAAACTTATAGCACAAGCACTTTATACCACCCACAAGATTTACCTTTTACCATAAAAGATATTCCTGATATATTTACCAATTTCAGGAAACGCATTGAAAAAGAATGCAGCATCAGAGAAGTATTTGCTAAACCCATATCCATCAATTCACCTATTATGGAGCCTGCACATTTACCCAATTTGGGAGAATTAGGATTAACAAATGCAGCACAGGATAGTCGTGCAGCCATGCATTTTAAAGGAGGAGAAACAGCAGCGCTTAAAAGACTTCATTATTATTTATACGAAAGCAAAGCCATAGCCAGTTACAAACAAACACGGAACGGATTGGTAGGCGAAAGCTACTCTTCCAAATTCTCTGCATGGTTAAGCCTGGGCTGTTTATCAGCAAGGGCTATATACCACGAAATAAAAAAATACGAAGCACAATATACCGCCAACGAGTCGAGCTATTGGTTAGTATTTGAACTTATATGGAGAGACTATTTCCGGTTTATAATGAAAAAATACAAGCATCATTCTTTTCTGCCAAACGGAATCAAAAAAACAGGAATACAAACTAACAAACATAATCCTGCACTGTTTGAAAAATGGATGAACGGACAAACCGGAAACGATTTTATTGATGCCAATATGTTAGAGTTGAAGTTAAGCGGATTTATGAGTAACAGAGGCAGGCAAAATGTAGCCAGTTATTTATGCCATAACTTAAAATTAGATTGGCGTTACGGTGCAGCCTATTTTGAGCAACAACTGATAGACTATGATGTATGCAGTAATTGGGGCAACTGGGTCTACGTGGCAGGTGTAGGTAATGACCCCAGAGAAAACAGGGTGTTTAATATTGAAAAACAAGCAAACGATTACGACAACAATAAAACATACA
>CAYTWI010000054.1:0-23814 GCA_964442045.1 uncultured Bifidobacterium sp. | reverse complement strand
CTATTAACACCTGTAATGGAACCAATCACATTTCCTGTATTAGTACCTACATTTACATCTCCACTTGTAATATTAATACCACAAATAACACCATTAGCCGTTGTAGAGCCACTTGATGTTGCAACACTAATTGCTGCAATTGTATTACCTTGAACAGAAGTAGATGGTGATGTTCCTACACCTAAATTTATTCCTACAAACCTAGTGGCAATAGTTCCGGCCAAGGTATAAACTCCTGTAGCGTTTGCCGCTGCATAGCCAATGGTATTACTTGAAATAGTGTAACCTGTCCCCGAAACAATATTAATTGCATTATGTGTATTGGCTGTAGTATAAGTACGTGTTGCCGTTTGAAAAAACTTGTTGTTATTGATAACCCAACTAGAATTATTTGAACTTATATTTATACCATTCGTTGCAAGAGTTGCACTAAAAAAATCAGAGATATTATTGCCTGATATTGTATTGTTATTATTTTCAATGGTTGAACTCGTACCTAATGAGTAAACTCCGTTTATTGGGAAATTACTTCCAGCAACACCAATATTATTATTGCTGATGGTATTACTATCATTACCATTAATATTTCCGGTAGAAAAAAAGATGTTACCAAATGATGTTGTTGAACCTGTAATTGTACAGTTTGTAACTGTATTCAAAGACGCATCTGCAATAAATCGGATACAACTAGAAGCACCAGTTCCGGTATTGCTTATAGTTAGTGCATTACCCGCAGTATTCAATCCATTAATGGTAACATTTCTGGCACCATTTAGATCAATTAGATGACCCGCAATAGCTCCTGTAATGGTTCTTGGAAAACCGCCAGTTGGCGATATTAAAATACTGGTATAAGATGCAAAACCATTACCGCTCGCATTTAGAGTAGCAGTAACAGTTTCTGTTGTGTTGGCCGAAATACCTATGGATATAACACCCGTATGCAAACCACTATCTACGGCTGCTAAAGCAGTAGCTAATGTTGTATAAGAGGCAGAAGGAGTCCCCCCAGATGATGTTACATTCACCTGAGCAAAGGCAAAACTGGTTGTGATGAAAGCAAGTAAGGATAGTAATTTTTTTTTCATTTTGTATTCATTTAATAGTTTGAAGAACTGAGTTGAAATCTTATTTTTTATTAATAATACGTCTGAAACAACTCAATAAAAGTAACTGCAATTGGGTTGTTTTACCTTTGATTTCAAAGCTGTTCAATTAATTTTTTTATAATTTATTAGATGGAGTTAGTTTGTTAAAAAGACAAATCTTGATGGCAAGGGGGGCGGAATAAATCTTTTTTAAATGGTCTACTTAGTTTTTCATTCAACCTAGTTGTTAATACTCTGCTTAAAGCAGTAGCATATAGTCTTAACCTATACAACAAAAATGACTCACTATTCACATTAAAAAATTCATCCGTAAAATTTAGATTATTCCCATTTGCAGGAGGTAAATTATTGGGTACAAATTTTTTGGAGTAATTAATTTCAGTAGTTGAAACGGGGGTATTATTACTTGTTAAACTCCAAAAAGCACAAACAATAGATTTCAAGTAAGGCTGCTCTGCTATTCTTGAACCAATACGATTAAAAAAAGCACCATTGAGCACACTCAATATTGTTGTAAAAAGAATCAGATTTTGTAGCTGTTTTTTCAAACCGGGAACAATTTGTTAACAGCAATTTCCAACTTATTATTTTAACAAAAAAAAGTTTCCAACAAAAACAACCTGAATTTACTCATACTGACTAAAACAACAGCCAAACGGATGCTAGCCATACACGAGCTGTTGCTATTGCAATTCAAAAGACATATTTATCTACATTAATAGCAGATTAATATTTATGTAAAATTTTCGACTCAAAAAAATGGTAGTTATTCACCGCGTTATAAAAGGAGAAGTTTCCCCAAAAAACAAAACATTCTGTAACACACTGATAAACAAACACCAAAATCACGAAGTTTAGGTTTAGACAAAAGCGTTCGTAATAATTAATAAAGGCAAAGCATTAAAAATGAGGCACAATAATTTAACAAATTCAAAAAAGGGTGCTACTTACATTAATAAAACGCCTTGTTTATCAATTAAGTTAATGTGAGTCAATTTGCTTTTTGAAATATTATGCGCTGTAAAAATGAATTTCCGGTCATACATTTTACCGTCTAAATAGAAACTTACCCAGTACTCATTATTCAATACAAATACTTCTTCTTGTATGGGTTCTATTTTAGCGTAATCAAGTGCATCTATAGTATCTAAAAAATGTCGTAACTGACTTGTTTTTATTTCCTCATTATTAATTACACCATAACCTTTACTGCTTACCAATACTCCGTCAATCAATGCATTATTGAAATTAATCAAATATACATTCCATACTTTTTCTCCTTCATCATTGGTTTCATAAACTACCGCTACCCCTACTCCATCAAATGCCGGTTCTTCTATATCTTTTAACATAACTTATTAAGTAATATTTTTTTTGTATTTATTATTTATGTATTCGCGCAAATGGACACATTGCGCTATGTATTTCTGATAGCTTGCACTATCAGTATGTAATGGCTTATGCCTTACTAATGTATTATACTTTTGAATATCGTTTAAGTAATCAATACTCTTTTTATCAAAACATGTAGCAGTAAATTTCTGCCATACGTAATTTATTGCCAACTCATTGGGGTGTACCAAATCTTCTTTATAAAACCTGTAATCGCGTAACTCATCTATTACTATTTCATATGCAGGAAAATAAAAACAATCATTCGGATTAGCATTTACAATTTGATGAACCAATAAATGTAATATGGATTTACTAATGTTATTCTCATATAAACCATCGCGTATATATCTTACAGGACTAACGCTCCAAAGTATTTTTATACCAGGGTTTATTAACTTTATACTTTGCCACACCATTTTAAACTGATTATATAGTTCATCAACAGATAACAATGTTTTATTAAATACATCAGCAGGCAACTTGTGGTTATTGCTTACTTTTTTATGCGAGAGCAAATACTCATAAACCCATGCAGAACCTAAAGTAATAAATAACCAATCAGCTTGTTTTAGCTGTTTGTGTGCCTGTGCTACATGAGCATTTACATTGCTTATTAACTTGTTTTTATCAGCACTTGAAAATGAACCATGGTGCTGCATACTATGCCATAAGCCATCATGCAAAACCAGCTCTTCCTCTGTTAAATTTTTGTTATCAGCGTAATCTTGTAAATGATTGAATATACTATACGGATTAAACACTATACCATTCGGATTGAGCACAATGTTAAAACCATTATCCTGCATTTTAACAGCCATGTTTTCGGCAAAGCAAGAACCAACAGCCAGTATTGAATCATTCATATTCAATGCATTTGCCAATGGTTTTATATTATAGTCAATACTAAATTTCATTAAAAAAATAATCTCTTACGCCTGTTTAAAATTTACAGTTGTTCCCCTTCATCTAAACAAATAATTGCATGAATAAAGTGTTCAAATTTACTCAATTCACATGTGTTTAAAAGTTTATTATAAAATTTAAATGGTTTAAATACATTTTTGATAAAACACAACTGTTTATTACTCTCAATCACTAAAAAATATGGCTAAGAAAATTGTCGCGAAGAAGAAAGTAACCAAAGTAGCTGCAAAAAAAACTACTGCGGTAAAAAAAGAAACAGCTCAAAAGAAAATATTTGTATTGGATACATCTGTTATTTTATTTGACCATAATGCCATTAAGAATTTCCAGGAACATAATGTAGCTATACCCATAACAGTGTTAGAGGAACTTGATAACTTTAAAAAGGGTAACGATACTATTAACTTTGAAGCCCGTGAATTTATAAGATACTTAGATAAACTTTCTGGTGAATATACCATACAGGACTGGATGCCTATTAACGGCCCAAAACGAGGTATGTTTCGGGTAATAATGAATGAAAAGCCAAAAGGTATTGATGCACAGATAGTATTTGGTGAACGTAAAGCCGACCATAAAATTATTAATGCTGCTAATGTGATGAAGGAAGAAAACCCTGATTGTAAAGTAGTATTAATTACCAAAGACGTAAACCTGAGACTTAAAGCCAAATCATTAAATCTGCATGCAGAAGATTATGAAACAGGCAAAATAAAAAACCTGGAAGGTTTATATAGTGGTAATTCAATTATAGAAAAAGTAAAGCCAAGCGTTATTGAAGAAATATATGCCAAAGGTTTTATTCATTATGAGTTTGTTATTAAACAACGCCCCAAAGCCAACCATTACTTTATTTTAAAAAATGATAAAACTTCTGTGCTTTGTTTTTACGAGGCAGAAACAGAATGCTTAAAACGGGTAGATAAACAAACAGGTCACGGTATTAAACCCCGTAATGCGGAACAGGCTTTTGCTTTACACGCGGTACTAAACCCAAAGGTAAGTTTGGTTACCATACAAGGTATGGCAGGTACAGGTAAAACTCTTTTGGCTCTAGCCGGTGCCTTACAACAACGTTCTGATTTCAGGCAAATTTATTTAGCACGCCCTATTATTCCGTTAAATAACCGCGACATTGGTTTTTTACCTGGCGATATTAAATCGAAAATTAACCCATATATGGAACCGCTGTGGGATAATTTGAAAATGATTCAGAACCAATGGAAAGAAAGCGATAAGGAATACCAGAAATTAACTGAAATGGTTAATAATGAAAAAATAATGATATCACCATTGGCTTATATAAGAGGAAGAAGCTTATCAAACATTATTTTTATAATAGATGAAGCGCAAAACTTAACACCACTGGAAGTAAGGACAATTATTACGCGTGCGGGTGAAGGCACTAAAATAATTTTTACAGGTGATATTCACCAGATAGATACACCATACCTTGATTCGCAGTCAAACGGGTTATCGTATTTAATGGATAGGATAAAAGACAACGAAATGTATGCGCATATTACTTTGGAAAAAGGAGAGCGCAGTGAACTGGCTAATTTGGCTAACCAGTTGTTGTAAAAATATAAACCATAAAAAAGGCTGCTTTAAAATTTAAAGCAGCGTTTTTTGTTTTATTAAATCAGCGTTTATTTAAAGCCAATTTGTAATGAATCGTTCTCAGAAATTTTGTTAAAGAACTCTTTGAACTCTGCATAGTCTTTTGGTGCAATAATTACATCTTTACATTTCAGCTCGCGTATTGCCACTAATTTATTGGGTAATACTTTATAGGTAATAGCGTATTCAATTCCTTTGCAAGTTAACTTCACATTTTTAGGAACATCAGCCAGTAGTTTGCCTTTTGGATATTCAATAGTTATTTGCTCTTTCACTGTTTCAGCATCAGTTAACTCCCAAATGTTAAACGGATAGTTTCTTGTGTCGGTCGAAACAAAATCAACAGCACGGTAAGCATCAGTCCAAGGCATTCTGAATATTTTTAAACCTGCAACATCAGTGAATACATTTTTCGTATTGAATGTATAGTTATAAGATACCGTATCATTCAATGTTTTTAAATCGCTAAAACTTAGACTTGTTAAAGTAACAGTATTGGTAAAATCACTGCTTAATGATTCAAGCATTTCTTTTTCTTGTTTTTCTTTACCTATATCACCATAAGTTGAGCGAGTTCCTTCAGCAAAAACACCCGACCTGTAACTGGTGCGTTTGGCATTTAAAACGTTATTATCAAAGCTTAAAGTGGTTTCGCGCCAGATAGCATTTAAAGGGCGTTTAGAGTCTTTAATTGGCAATAAAGTAGAAGTGGTTTTATTATTTTTAGGAATAAATAATGATTTGGCATGTAACAGGTTATTACCTAAAGTACCAAACGATAATTTTTGAGATGTCAACTCAATATAATAAGGTTGTTTATCAAGTACGGCATAAGCAATACAATGATTAAAATTAATGCTTGGTAATACCATATCAGAGTCGCCATTGTTACGGGTATTTACCAATATTAAATTAGCTTCTATACCAACTTCTTTTGCCATTGATACAAACAGGGTTGACAAATCTTTACAGTCACCTAATTTGGTATTTAAGGTACTGGCTGCTTTTTTAGGTATGTGCGAACTTTGTAAAAAAGAAACACTGCTATAGCTAACATTGCTCTCAATATAATTATAAATTATTTTAGCTTTTTCCAACTGGCTTAAGCCCGTTTTGTTTTTAAATAAATTAGCTACCGTTTCTTTTACTTCGTAGTTTGCTTCCGATTTTGATTCAGATAAATCGGCATACCAGTTAGCTATATAGTTCCAATCTTCTATTGATGATATTTCTAAAGCTATACCTATATCGGCCAAAGGTGGCGCGTACGACTCTTGTTTTAAAGCAGGTTTATTGTTTTGCTCCCAAACATACATTTTAAAATCATCAAACTCGCTCTCTTCAGGTTTGTTGTCTGCATTAATCATTTGGTATTTAAATTTCTTATCCTTTGGCACTATTAAACTATAACGTGTTAAACCTGCAGGAAAGAAATAGTTAAAGTTAAATTTATCCCAAAAATGTTCTGATAGTTTACCTGAATAATAGCTTTCTATTTTATAAAGGATATGTATAGCATCACCCGGTTCCAAAGCGGTAAATACAAAATAATTATCGCGTGTTTCGGCTTGTACTTTACTGCCATCAGCTTTAAATACTTCTGCTTTATCAACTATTAAACGTTGTGAGTAACCATTGTAACCTACTGAATATTCTTTCCAGGTATCAATACCTGCCTGGTTAAATACTTTTACTATCAATTCCGATTTTTCTTCGGTAGCGCCTTCAGGGTAAACAATACGCTCCATTTCATTCAATAAAATAATACTGTTGTCTTCAGGGAAATCTTCTGCTTTTGGCGATTTCTTAAATATTTCAACGGCATTTACCTTTTTAAACTTCTCAAATAAATCTTTTTTACCTTCTAATTTACGTAATTGTTTACGCGCATCATAATCAGTAGGGTCAAAGTAAATAGCTTTGTTATAAGCATTTTTGGCTTCTACTTCTTTGCCTTCCATGCTCATGTATATATTACCTAAAGTATTCCACGATGAACCATGTGTCGGAGCTATTTCAGTTACTTTTAACTGCCATTTCACTGCATTTTCATAGTCCTGTTTACCCAAATACAAATCACTTAAATCATTGTAATATTGAGTAGCGTAAGGGTAATCTGTAATACGTTTGGTATAAATTTTAAATCCTTCTGCTGAGTTTCCAAGCTTAATATAATTATCGGCTAATTGTGTCAATGACCTGTCGCGGTAATTGTTTTTAAGGTATTTTTTCAATACTGCATTACCAGCTCCAATGTCTTTGCTTCCATTTGATTCTACCGCATATTTTAACGCAACAAAATCATATACATCAGGATATTTTGTATAAGCGTTATTAATAACATGTATTAACTTATCATATTGTTTGCGCTGACTTAATAAATTAATATTTACCAACTCGGTATAAACCGTTTTACCATAATTTTCTTCCAGTTTATGCAATAAGTTTTCTACTTCGTCATAGTCTTCTTTGTTATAGGCTTCATCTATTAATAACTGAATGGCATACATTGATTCCGGATCATCCAGTTTAATACGGCCTTGTTCTTTGGTTAAGTCCGTATTGTTATCATCTTTATCGTAAGCATCAATTAACAACTGACCAATAATGGTACTTTTCGGATTGGCATCTTTAAGCTTTTGCAAAATTTTACGGGCATCATATACTTTATCGTTACGCATATAAATTTCGGCAAGCATCATTAAATCAATAAAATTGTCAGGTGACTTGGCTAATTTTTTCACGAAATAATCTTCGGCAAAAAAGGCTATAGTATTGGTATCAGTTGTATTGTCCTTTTTATAAGCTTGATAAGATGGTATGTATGTTAAACCGTTAATAGGCATAGCATTTTCATCGGTAATACGCAACATAAAGTTGGCACGGTTAACTTCGCTTTTACCAACCTGAACTAATATTCTGTTATAACCTTGCGCTAACTTCACTTTGGTAGTATAACTATCTAAGTCATTATTACGCTCTTCTTTTTCAGCTATTACAACTTTGTCGTTCAACCAAATTTTAAGTGAACCACTCACTCCTGCCCTTAAATAAACAGTTTGTTCAATCGGGCTGTTTACATAAGTCTGGGCATAAATAATTGAGCTGTTTAAACTAAACTGGAAAGAAAAATCAACCCAGTTGTCCTCGCGAATAACCGGTATGGTTTGCCAGCCTACTTTTGCATTTACTTTGTTTTTAAATACCGCATCTGCCTGTGGTTTTTCAACAGCACCAAAGTTTTTATTAAATCCGCTGGCCGATGTATTATCAAAAGTGCCTAAAAATTGCCATTGAGTAATGGCCATTTGTTTTTTATGCTCATCAATAGCTTTCTTTAGCTGGTTTGCATTTTCGTAGTGATAGCCTATCATTTGATTAGCCATGGCTTTCATCGTTCCATTAGCTTTGGGGTCGGCAATTACTTTTTGTAAAAAAGCCAATTGTTCATCAGTCTTTTTTCCATAATTAATATTTACACAACCTGTTGACCATAATGCAAAGGCATAGGCATAAGGTTCATCGGTGTTTTCAAAAAATGTTTTAAAATACTTAAAAGCTTCAGTAGGTTTCGACTCAAACCTATTCATAATTGATAATGCTAATGCAGCTTCGGCTTTTGTGGCAGGTTCGTTAACCGCTTTTTCAAAAAATTCTTTGGCTTCTTTGCGGTTATTCTGATTTAGTAAATCCCAACCTTTTTGAAGCTTTTGAGCAAAAATAATATTTGCAAACAGGAGTAATAAGCTACAGCTTATCAAAAGTTTTTTCATGCGCTTTTTTAGTATTGTTAAAGTGCTAAGAAAATACTTTTATTGGAAAAGTTAAAACTTAATTTAAATAATCTAAAAAAATTATGAGACGTATGAATGGATGGCTTCGTTTTCTATAACAATAACTCCTTTTGCATTTTTCTGAGCCACTTTATACATAGTCTTTGCTATGACCGATGCTTCTATTGGTTTGTATTTTTTCAGGCTTCCTAACATAAATACTGAAAAGGGTTTCATAACAAGCTGCGCTATCTTTTCTCCTAACCGAAACTCTTTTCTATCTCCCAATAACAAAGAAGGTCTGAATATATAAAGACTATTAAATGCCATATGTTTAATAGCTTCTTCTGTTTCGCCTTTTACCCTATTATAAAATATAGTAGAAAGTGGGTTAGCTCCCAAAGCTGATATCAGGTAAAAGTTTTGCGAACCTTGTTGATGTGTTTCTTTAGCTAACTGGCAGCAATATTTATAATCAACCTTTCTAAACTCAGCCTGACTGCCTGCTTTTTTAATGGTTGTACCCAGGCAACAAAAAACATCATCGGCTTTCAAAAATTGCCGTACTGTTGTTAAATCATCAAAATTGGTAATTACCTGTTTCAACTTGGGCGAAGCAACGGGTAATTCTTTTCTTACCAAAGCTATTACTGTTTCGTACTCACCTGCTTCTATTAAGTTATACAAAAGTTGCTTACCAATAAGCCCACTGGCACCTGCAATAATTGCCGTTTTCATTTGTATTTTTTCCATTTATAATTATTTACAAATAAAAGTAATAAACCCTAAGTACCAATCATTAAAAATTAGGTGCATAGTTGTTATAATTGCATACGAAAAACTAAACAAATTTAAATTATGGCAGATAACCACGAAATTGATTACCGCATTTTTGGAAGCGAAATGCAATGTGTAGAAATAGAGCTTGATCCTAATGAAACTGTAATGGCAGAACCCGGCAGTTTTATGATGATGAATGATGGCATACAAATGCAAACTATCTTTGGAGATGGAAGTCAACAAAATGGCGGTATACTGGGCAAGTTATTCAGTGCTGGAAAACGCTTACTTACCGGAGAAAGTTTATTTATGACTGCTTATACCAATATAGGGCAGGGTAAAAAACAGGTAACCTTTGCAGCCCCATACCCCGGTAAAATTATAGCACTTGATTTATTACGTTTAGGTAACAGGGTAATTTGCCAGAAAGATTCGTTTTTATGCGCAGCTAAAGGAGTAGCAGTTGGCATTGAATTTCAACGTAAATTAGGTACAGGCTTATTTGGTGGCGAAGGTTTTATCATGCAAAAATTGGAAGGAGATGGTTTATGTTTTGTACATGCTGGCGGCCATGTGGAAGAACGTGAATTACAACCAGGCGAAATGCTTAAAATAGATACGGGTTGTATAGTAGCTTTTACCAAGGATATTGAGTATGATATTCAATTTGTTGGCGGTATTAAAAACACTTTATTTGGTGGCGAAGGAGTATTTTTTGCAACTTTACGCGGACCGGGAAAAGTTTGGATACAAACATTGCCTATTAGCCGCTTAGCTGGTCGTATATTGCAATACGGAACACGTGGCGGTAAAGAACAGGGAAGCATTTTAGGCGGACTGGGTAATATTTTAGATGGTGATGGTTTTTAATTAAACCACTTATTTTATTTAATACTATAATTAAAAAAGGTTGGTGTTTGCACCAACCTTTTTATATAAAAACCTATTACACCCTTATTAGTGAGTAACTTAATAAGATTATTTAAAAGGACTATCCTTTTCTTTGGCAATAGTATTATAAACCAGTTTGTCCAATATACGCGGTACAAATTTTTGTAGTAAATAACTCAGCTTACCCTGCATGGTTAAAACCTGATGAGCCGTTCTGTTGGTAATCATTTTGAGTATATAATCAGCTACTTTTTCCGAAGGCATCAATTTGTTTTCATCAAAAGGGCTTTCGGCCTGATTTCTGGCATCTTTGTTTAAAGCTGCATTGCGTATGTTAGAAGCTGTATAGCCAGGGCATATAACGCCAACATGCAAATCTTTTTTTAAGTTTTCAATACGTAATGATTCTAAAAAACCTTCCATGGCAAACTTACTTGCACTATAACCTGTTCGGCCTGGTAATCCTTTAAAACCGGCTACCGAACTGACACCTATTACACTACCCTTTTCTTTAAGTAAATAAGGTATTGCATATTTGGTACAATATACTGTGCCCCAAAAATTGGTATCCATCACCTGCTTTATAACGCTTAAATCTAACTCCTCAAACAAAGCACGCATACTTATACCGGCATTATTAATTAAAACATGTATGGTATGGTATTCATGAATAGTGTGTGCAATTAAATCCCTGCACTCATTTTCGTCACTTACATCGCATTTTACAAGTATGCACGAAGCACCTAACTGCTCGCAATTATTTTTTACATGCGCCAACTTATCTATATTACGTGCAGCCAAAACCAATTTTGCCCCTTGTCTGGCAAAAGCATAAGCACAAGCCTCACCAATACCTGATGATGCTCCGGTAATTATAACTACTTTATTTTTCAAATGTTATGTATTGCATTTTGTATGTTGATTTTACTGTTAATGTAATCTCAACACACTGCTATTATAATTCCCAAAAACTACTTCCAAACAATAGGTGTTCCAACTGCCGGTATTTCAGGAAAATCGGGCTCAATACCATCTAAAGCTTCTTCTATGGCATCTTCTAAATAAGCCTGAGTAACCATGTGTTCGCTTTCCCAGCTATCATCAATAGCGCCTTTGTATACTAACTCGCGTTTTCCATTGAATAAAAACACTTCAGGATTAGTTTGTGCACCAAATCTTTTAGCTACTTCCTGTGTTTCATCTTTTAAATACAAAAAGTTCAATTTATCTAAACCAAATTTATAGGCTGCTTTGGTCATGTGCTCTAAGCTATCTTCTGGTGATTGAGCTACATCATTACTGTTTATACCCACTATACCCAGATTATCATCTTCATATTTTTCAAACAAATCAATAATGCGTTTGCTATATGATTGTGATATAGCTGAACTATCGCAGGTAAAAACAACTACTAAGGCATATTTATCAGCATACTCAAAGCTTGAGTGCATTTTATTGTCAAAACCTATTAGGTTAAATTCAGGTAATTTATCTCCTATTTGTAACATAGTTATAGTTTTAATACGTGTATAAAAAGTATTGGTTAAATATTGGTCAATAATAGTAAAATAACTTACAATTTCTCCAACCAAAAGTTAAACATTTTATTATACAAATGATAACGTGTTTTACCTCCGCTAATTCCGTGATTTTTATTGGGATAAAATTCCGAATCGTACTTAATATTTTTCTTAATCATGGCATCAACCATTTCTACCGTATTCTGAAAATGCACATTATCATCGGCAGTCCCATGAATAATCAGGTAATTACCCTTTATTTTATCTACATGGTTAATAGGTGAATTATCATCGTAGTTTTTGCCATTTTCCTGCGGTGTACGCATGTAACGTTCGGTATAAATATTATCGTAATAGCGCCAGTTAGTTACAGGGGCTACTGCTATAGCTGCTTTAAATACATCAGCACCTTTGCTAATGGCTAAACTAGCCATATAACCGCCAAAACTCCAGCCCCAAAAACCTATCCTGTTAGCATCCACATAGCTTAATTTACCTAATTGTTTGGCTAAGTCTATCTGATCTTCTATTTCGTATTTACCCAGGTTCAGGTAAGTACATTTTTTAAATTCTTCACCTTTAAAACCAGTTCCGCGCGCATCTGCACAAAATATAATATAGCCTTTGTTGGCTAATGCCTGGTAGTAGTAGTAATTCATACCCATCCATCTGTCAACCGCAAGTTGGTGGCCGGGTCCATTGTAAGCATACATTAATACCGGGTATTTTTTATTGGCATCAAAATTTTGTGGTTTAATAACAAATGCATTTAAGCTGGTACCCTGTGCATTATTTATAGGCATAAATTCGGCTTTTGAAATATCAAACTCATTTAACACAGTAGTTAGTTTTGAGTTGTTTTCTAACATTCTTACTTCTTTACCACTTGCATTGTTTATGGTGTAAACAGGTGGTGTATTTATATTGCTCCAGGTATTTAAAAAATAAGAAAGCGACTGGTTAAAAACAGCGGAATTCCAACCGTGTTTAGGGGTTAGTAATTTTTTATTTTTACCGTTTAAACCTATACTGTATACAAACCTTTCAGCCGAAAGATTTGTGCTTGTTTTACCTGTTATATATTCAGGGCTCGAATAAAATAATGTTTTTGTTTTTTCATCAATACCATAAAAAGCATCTACATCAAAATTACCGGCTGTTATTTGTTTAACTAATTTACCGCTTAGGTCGTACTGGTAAAAATGGTTAAAGCCTGTTTTTTCGCTACTTAAAATAAATGTTTTGTTGTCTTTTAAAAATACCAATCTGTCTATGATATCTACATAATATTTATTTTCTTCAGTATAAATCACATTTGATTTTCCGGTAGTGGTATTGGCTAATAATATTTCCAATTTGTTTTGTAAACGGTTCAGGCGTTGAATAGCCAGGGTATTGTTATTATTGGTAAATTGTATGCGCGGAATGTATATATCGGTTTCTTTACCTATTTCCATTTCTGCATTTAGCTGGCTTCTTAAATCGTGCACCAAAATAGTAATAACTGAATTTGACTCTCCTGCTTTCGGATATTTAAATTTGGTTTGAGCAGGATATAATTTACCATACATAGCCATTTCAAACTCTTTTACATTACTTTCATCAAAACGGTAAAAAGCTATTTTGTCGCTATTGGGACTCCATTCAAAACCTTTCCAGATAGCAAATTCTTCTTCGTATACCCAATCGGTAGCACCATTTATAATGGAGTTTATTTTTCCATCGTTGGTAACTGCTTCTTCTTTCCTAATAGTTAAATCGTAACAGTATAAATTATTGGCTCTTACATAGGCTATTTTATTACCATCAGGTGAGAAAGTGCTATTCATTACCTTATAAGTAAACGGATGAAATAATTGTTTCTTTATTAAATCATATACATACACATTTGACTGGCTGGAATGGCGGTAAATACTTTCAGCATTCGTAGTAAACAATATTTTGGTCTCATCTGCGCTGAATTCAAAACTACTGTAAGCTAAAGGTTTGTTATCAACCAGCACATTGGCACTGGTTATAATGGTGTCAACCAGGTTACCGGTAGCAAACTCATAACGTAAAATATTATTGTCTTGATCTGTTTCGCAATAGTAACGTGCATCGTTCAATGAAGTAAAACCACTTACACCTGCCCCGGCAAAGCTGCCTTTAACAAATATATCATCTAAGGTAACCTGCTTTTTATTTTGAGCAAACAGGTTTGTAACAAGGCTTAAGCAAATAATGGCACAAGCGGTTGTTTTTTTTAAGTTTAAGAGAGTAAAGTAGTTAAATTTCATATATTGTAATTATGCTTTTGTAATACCAAAACGGCATGGTTTATGCGAATGCGAATAAACATAAACATTTTATAAAAACTAAAACCATTGGTGTAATTATAAAAAATCAACTTAAAACTCTAAAATCATGAAAAAAATTGCATTTATCCTGTTGTCGTTATTAGCTGTAAACAGCTTTGCTCAAAATGCCCCGCAAACTCCACCCCGTAAAACCATTGCCGTTACAGGAACTGCCGAAATGGAAATTGTACCTGACGAAATTTATGTTTCCATTACTCTACAGGAATATAAAGATGGAAGCAACAAAGTAATTATGGAAACGCTTGAAAAATCACTACGAGAAGTTCTTAATACTATGAAAGTTGATATGAAGAACTTAAGTATTGAAGGTAGTTATGGATATAGAAATTATGTACCGAAAAAACACAAGCAAAAGGATTTCTTTTTAAGTAAAACTTACCAGTTAAAATTAACCGACTTAACCAAGTACAATGAATTGATTGACAGGCTTGATGATGAAGGCATAAGCCAAGTATTTATTAGCAAAACCAGTCACAGTAAAATAGAAGAGTATAAAAAACAAATGAAAATAAATGCCATTAAAGCAGCTAAAGAAAAAGCCGCTTATTTATTGGTAGCTATTAACGAACAATTGGGAGAGGCATTAGAAGTAAATGAACAAGCCAACAATGAATTTTTTCCTGTATACCAGGTAAACAGAATGTATAAAACACAAGCTTTTGCTTCTGGCGATGCCAATGGAGCAGATGAATCTAACATTGATATGAAACAAATAAAAATTACCAGCCAGATAAGTGTAGTTTTTGCTATTAAGTAACAATAAGAATAATTATATACACAAAAAAAGCGCTTGATGCAAATGCACCAAGCGCTTTTTTTGTAAGATAATCTTATGATTAAATAGAGTTTACCTGTGAATAGCATATTGTTTACAACAAATAGTTGCCTGATAATTAACTATTAAAAGTTGATTTTGTAAAATTTTTAATTTGTTATTAATATTACTTTGTAATTATGTGCAACAACCTTATTTTGCATATAATAAACATATAAATATATGAAAAAAATCTACACCTTACTTTTAGTATTCGCCTGCTTGTTCATGACAAGACCCTCAAACGCACAAACAACGGTAAACGTTATGGTGCCAAGTGCGGCAAACGGAACTTCCGGAAATGGAAGGGGTCCGGTAACACATTTTCTATTTCACAGAAGTTGCGCTATTTATGCAGCATCGGAATTTACTGGCTTAGTGGCAAACGGAGACAGTATCCAAAGAATTGGCTGGAGTATTTTAACTGCCGGTTCTTCTGTTTCAGGTACCATGAAAATTTATATGGTAAACACCACTGATGCCACATTTACAAGAAGCTCAACATGGGCAACTTTACTAACAACTCCAACAGCCATGACATTGGTTTACAACGGACCAATGACCATTCCGGCTGCTGCAACAACCTACAGTGTAGTGCTTCCTACTCCATTTAAATATACGGGCTCCGGAATCTATCTGGCATATGAATGGACCCCAAGTACTGCCGGTACTGCTGCTGTATACAACTGTAATACAAACATTGCTAGCGGACAATGGAATGCCAATAACAGTACTTCACTTCCAACAACATTGGCTGCTTCAAATTTCAGGGCTCAGATTTTAGTGGGTGTTAAACCTGCAAAATTAGATGCAAAAATCAATGAAATTTACACTTTAGGTAAAATGCCTATTCCTTACACAGCTCCTCATAATGTTAGCACTAATTTATCAAATGTAGGTATTGATACTTTAATTAATTACCCGGTTATATTAAAAATAACCGGTGCCAATACTTTTGTTGATACTTTCTGGATGGATACATTAAAACCTGGTGTAACAAGACTAGTTTCATTTGCCGGTTTTAATCCAACTGTATTAGGCAATAATCTGGTAACAGTAAGTGTACCTACGGATAGCAATAACAGTAATAATTCAAAAACATTCAATCAGATTGTTACCGCTACTACTTATACTTATGCAGAACCAACTTTACCTGCCATTGGAGGTGTAGGATTTACAGGAGGAACTGGTGATTTTGTTGCTAAGTTTCCTTATTCAGGTGTTGCCAATAGAATTAATCAAGTTGGAGTTAATTTTTTTGGTGGAGGTATCTCCCTATCTGTTGGTATATGGGCAAGAAACCCTTTAAACGGGCAGCCGGGTACATTACTTTGGCAGTCATCAACCTTTACAAGTGTTACCGGTTTAAATACCATACCTGTTTCACCTGCCGTTAACATTACAGACACTTTCTTTGTGGGTGTAATTCAATCTTCAACTACTAATGCGAATTTTGCTTTCCAAAATGAAAACCCTATTCGCTCACAAACTTTTTATTTCAGATCGCCAACGGCAACCGGAACATGGACAGACTTTGCCCCGGCCAATTCATTTAGATTTATGATTGAGCCAAGGTTACAGGCCGCTGATGATATTGGTTTTACAGCCATAAATTACCCTTGTAAAATTTTACCACAAGGTCAAACAGCTTTTAACCCTATTGGTACAGTTACTAATTATGGAACCAATACACAAAGTAGTTTTAAAGTAAAATGCCGTATTACCAATGCCTCTAATACACAAGTTTATTATGATTCAACGATTGTTTCTTTCATCAATATAGATGAATCATTACCGGTAACTTTTACCAACTTATTTAACCCAACTGTTGCAGGTACTTATACTGTTAAAACGTGGAGTGACTTAACAGGTGATGCCAGTTCATCAAATGATACGGCATCAGCCACTTTTATTGTTACTAACATACCTGTTTTAACACAAGAAAACAGGCTTCAGTTTAACGGATCAAATAGCTATGTTGAAATTGCACATAACTCATCAATTAAACCAACTAGTTCATTTACTATTGAAAGCTGGGTATTGGGCAACAATGCATTATTAAACCCTGGCTGTATCTTCTCTGCTGATTCAAGTAACTCAGATACGAGTATAACTATTGAAACAGTAGGAAGAAAAGTATTTGCAACACTTAAAACCACAAGCGGTACGTTCTTCTTAACCAGTAATGATACTATACCAACTAATAACTGGGCTCACGTTGCTGTTGTTTATGATGGAGCTAGTTTATCGCTTTATATCAATGGTGATACTGCAGGATCAATTGGAGCAACCGGTCTTATAAACTATAAAACCAACCCTATTTATTTAGGTAAAAGAGCAGGACCTAAATCAACCAACGGTGTATCTGTTTTACTTGGTGGTTTGGATGAGTTCAGATTATGGAATATAGCACGTACACAGCAAGATATTATCCAAAATATGCATAACAAAATAGCTAACTTTTCTAACCCCAATTTAGTTGTTTATTACAGAATGAATGAAGGACTAGGTAATATAGCTATAGGTGATGCATCAGGAAATTGTAACAGTGGTGATTTAATAAATATGGATGTTAACACTGCAGCAGTATCGTGGCTTGCCGGATCGGTTATGTTAGATACTATTCCTGCAAGTATTTTTACTATTACTAATAATACTATCCAATCAAGTACTTCAAATAAAATAGCTGTGAAAGTAGAGAACCCTATTGGAAATGGCTCATTTGCAATAACCGGTTCTACACAGGCTTTAATAGGTACAACTCCAACCGGATTTGCGAATAACAGCACTACATCATGGGCCATTTATAAATATGGTGATATGACTTTTGACAGCGCAAGATTCCAGTTTACTGTTCCAAGTGGCAGTATATTATCATCTTCAACCAATGCCGATTTAACTTTAAATGGACGTTTGGTGGGCTTTAATGCATGGACAACAGTAAGAAGTGCTGCTAATACATTTGAAAGAGTAACCAATAATTATAAAGTTAACTACTTACTTTTAAATACTGATAGCTTCAACAGGCAATTTGTTGTATCATCAAACACCAACTCACTTCCTGTAAGTTTCATTTCATTCAATGGCAGTAAAATAGATAGCCGTGTAATGTTAAACTGGGTTACCGGATTTGAAACAAATAACAAAGGATTTGAAATAGAACGTAGTATTGACGGAAAAGAATTTACGTATATTGGTTTTGTTAAAGGACAAGGTAATAGCAACAAAGTTAATACTTACAGCTTCTTAGATGAAAAAGCAAGTGAGAACACTATTTACTACCGTTTGAAACAAGTTGATTTTGATGGTGAATATGCGTATTCATCTGTAATCAGAATTGCAAATCAAACTAATAATGCATTTGATGTGGTTGAGGTTTTGCCTAATCCTTTCGAAAATGATTTAACAATTAAATTAAACAATGCTTCTGATAAAGATATCCAAATTTCTATTTACAACTCAAATGGTGTTTTAGTAAATAATAAAACTATAAATGTTCCTTTTGGTTTAAACACCATCAATATGGATGAAGTACAACATTTATCAAAAGGGTTCTATGTTTTAAAAGTAAATCAAGGCGGAAACATTAAAACATTTAAGTTAGTAAAATAACCTAGTTAAACAACACTTAAATGAAAAACCTCTTGATATTGAATATCAAGAGGTTTTTTTATGCTCTGTAAAAATATGACTTGCTAATCTCATTTTAATCTCGTACTTCGAAAAACATTTAAAAATAAAACCATATGAAGAGAACAACTACACTAAAAATTTTTCTTGCCTTTTTGTTTGTAAACTTTGTTTACTATTCAAATGCCCAACTTAATTATTTGCCCGGTGGGTTTACCATTGCTTCAAATACTTATGTTGATTTAGGTACGAATGGCAGCGCCATTACAGTGGCAAACAACGATGATGCTTTCTCTGCTCCTCAGCCTATTGGCTTTACGTTTAACTTTAACGGAGCTGCTTACGACTCTTTTGTACTAAGCACGAATGGATTTATTAAATTGGGTAGAGACAGTGCTTCTCGTCACTTTTTGTTTACCACCTTTGCACAACCACCTGCAAATGGCGTATTTACTTCTACTACAACACCTACTCCTTTTGCCAGCGATAGTTCAATGCTATTTGCACTTGGGCAGGATTTATTTGGAGGTACTTCAACACCTGAATTCAGGGTTTATACAACCGGTTTCTCAGGTGCGCAGGTTTGTACTATTCAATGGAAAAACATGAAGGACAAAACTCAGGCTTCCACGGCCGGTTTGTACGACACTATTAACTTTCAGATAAAGTTGTATGAGTCAACCAATGTAATAGAATATGTATATGGTAGCTGGACAACCACTATTAATCAGCCGCTTGTTCGTTTTGCTGCTGTTGGTATAGTTGGTAGCAGTGCAGTAAATGCTGCTCAAAACTTACATCTGGTAAAAGGCTCTACTATTGGCTGGACCAATACTGTAGCTAACCAAGGCTTTTATTTAAATAATGCAGTAAATTATAGAAATCCAATCAGTACTCCTGCTGGGCCTGCGCCTGTTTCGGGAACAACTTTTAGGTTTACACCGATAACTGCTAATGATGCTTCTGTAAAAGCCATTTATACACAAGGAAAAATTACTTTAAACTATTCTAGCTACGATTCTATCAGAGCCAATATCTCCAACAATGGAGTAAATACTTTAACGAGCGTTGTAGTAACACTCAACATTACCGGAGCACACTCATACACAACCACTGCAACCATTCCATCATTGGGAGCCGGCTTAAGCACTAATGTAAGCTTTGCTCCATTTATACCAACAAATACAGGTGCTTCTGTTATAACTGTTTCGGTTCCTACCGATGATAATAATGCGAACAATACATTAACCAATAGCTATTTTGTAAATAATTATGAAATGAGCTATAGGGATACTTTATTGGCTCACTCAGGTAGTAATGGTATAACTATACCTAATTTTTGGGGTGCTAAATTTTTTGTTAGTGGAGATGCCTTATTAACTACAGTAAGATCATTCCTTGTTTCAAATGCTGATGCTGTAGGTGATACTGTTTGCGGTATGATACTGGATACTTTAGGAAATGTTATTGCAAGATCGGCTAACCGAATAGTACAAGCATCTGACCAGGGAACTACTATGAACTTTAATATACAGGTACCGATATATGTATCGAACAAATCAGTAATTGCCGGTATAGCCGGAGGTACTTCTGTTAACGGGTTAAATTATTTCTTAGGAACTTCTCAAACAGAAAATCCATTCAGAACAAACAATCCTTTTTACTTCATGACAACAGGAACAGCTATCAGTAATTCAACTGTTGGTACATTTTACGCAACTCCTGGTGCAACAGGTAACCAAACCACCAGGTTAATGATGGAATGCCATGTACGTCCAATCCCTCAGATAGAAGTGGGTGTTACAGCAAGTTCTATTTCAACCAAATACAGTGTTCCTACAGGAGTAAGCATTCCTTTCAGAGCCGTTGTTAAAAATTACGGTATGCAATCACGTCCGGCCGGAATAGCTGTTCGTTATAGTGTTAACAATGGCCCGGTAATAGGACCAGTAAATACCACAACTGCTATTGCGCATAACGATACTACCAGTGTTTTATTTACAGGCGGTAATGCAATTACTTTTGCAAGTGCCGGTACTTATACTGTTAAAATATTCACCAGTTTAGCTAACGATTCACTTGTTGCCAATGATACGTTGGTTGTTACTTATACAGCTTCTCCACGTAATACGGTACCTTTCAGATCGTCAGGTGCTACTTTAACAAGCAACTGGACAATTGACAATGCCAGCGCTGTTACCACTATATGGAAAACAACTTCTTGTGTTATGCCTAATGGTGCTTCTAATACTTCTTTCTACGCGGATAACTTTAACTATGTTAGCAACGGACGTATTGTTTCTACTTCAGCTTTTAACTTTTCGGGTGTAAGCAATCCTACTTTATATTATTCATTGGCTCATGCTCCAAAAATATTAAGTGGTGATGATACATTGGATGTTGAAATATCTACAGATGGTGGCAGTACTTTTACAGTAGTACAAACTTTAACAAGCCAAACCAGCAACCCTAGTTTAGGAACCACTACTGCTCAAAACTCTTTCTTCCTTCCAAGTTCAGCAACTCAATGGCGTCATGCTACTGTTGATTTATCAGCTTATGCAAATAATCCTTTTGTAATGATTGCTTTCAGAAGCAGATCAGGTTTAGGTAACAGTATTTTCTTAAATAATATAAATGTATTAAATCCTCCTTCAACAAACTATCAATCAGTATTCTCTCCTACTATTTATTCAAGTGGAATTGTAACAGTTAATTACAATACCTCTGTAGGTGCGAGCAATGGTGTTTTAGCTATTTCAGCCTTCAATGGTTCACCTGTGTTTAGCGCTGCAAGTCCAGTATTTGCTACCAACACAACTGCTACAACAAATAATACATCTATATTTACGCCAGATGTAATAAGTCCTTCTGCATGGTTTACTATTAATTACTCAGGTATCGGAACCGGTAATTTACCAAGTTCAGCTCCATTTGATTTAAGTATCAGTACGACTACTATCGGAGGTATTCAAAGTTTAGATAGTTTATATATTGTTAGACGTTCTGAATCAAACGGAAGCTGGATAGCATTAAATACTACGAGAACATCTACTTTACTAACGGTATATAATCTAACTGATTATGGCGACTTTGGTATAGCAAGTGTATCTAGTGTAAATACTTTACCTGTTTCATGGTTAAGTTTTAAAGCCAGCAAATTAGACAAAAATACGGCACAGTTAACTTGGTCAACAGCACAAGAAACTAATAATAAAGGTTTCGAAATAGAAAGCAGTACTGATGGTAGAAATTTTAACCGCATAGGTTTTGTTAAAGGTGTCGGTACAATTAATAAAGTAAGTAACTATAGCTTTACTGATGCAGCTATTAACAGCAACGTAATATTTTACAGGTTAAAACAATTGGATAATGATGGTAAATTTAATTACTCAAATACTATTCAATTGAATGATGCAATCAATGCTATTGATATGGCTGAAGTATCACCAAACCCTTTTGACAATGAATTGACTGTTAAATTAACTGCTAATTCTACGAAACCGGTTCAAATTGATATTTACAATGCCGATGGCAAATTGGTTAGCCAAAGAACCACAGATGCCGTATTAGGTATAAACAATTTTGCAATTGAAGGTGCAAACAATTTACCTAAAGGATTTTATATTTTAAAAGTAAGCCAAAACGGAAATACCAAAACATTTAAATTGGTTAAATAATTTAATTGAAGAAAAAAGAAAAGGCTGCTTTGAAGTTTCAAAGCAGCCTTTTTTATGTTTTATTATTTAACTGATAAAAGTATTCTGTAATACTTTTTAATTTTATGCCTGTTTTACCATTTGTATTTCGGCATGTAATTTCACATCACTACTTACCAAAACGCCTCCTGTTTCCAATGCAGCATTCCATGTTAAACCAAAATCTTCACGGTTAATTTTTCCGCTTAGAGAAAAACCTGCTTTGGTATTACCCCAAGGATCTTTTGATACACCTCCGAATTCAACCTGCAAAGTCACTTTTTTAGTTACCTCTTTAATGGTTAAGTCGCCTTCTAATTTATAAGTATCCTCATCTTGCTTTACAAAACTGCTCGATTTAAATGTAATAGCAGGATACTTGTCTTTGTCAAAAAAGTCAGGCGATTGTAAATGCTGGTCTCTTTGTTCATTATTGGTGTTAATAGATTTTATGGCTGCCGAAAAATTAATTTTAGCTGTATTAAAATCTTCGTCTTCTGTTTCTGCATCAGCGGTAAATTCACCGAACTGGCCTGAAACATTGGTTAACATCATATGACGGACTTTAAATCCGATTTCGCTGTGTGTTGGGTCTAAAACCCATTTTGTTGTGCTCATAGTTATTTTAAAATTTTATTCAAATTAAAGTTGTTTATTTCTATAAAAACATTGATGTAGTTCAATAAATTTATATGGTTTCTAAAAGTAATTTTACTTCTTCATCAATCTGAACAAGCAGTTGTTCTAACTCCTGGTAATTAAATTCTGTTGCGTGTTCTATTTTAACTACCAGCTTGCTTAACAGGGTAAATGAAGCGGACAATGCAATACCATTGTACTTATGAGAAGCTTTGGTTAATGCATCCCAATTTCTGTTATTTAAATGCCCTCGCAGTTCTTTTACCAACCCTGATAAACTTAGTTTTACCAGTTCCATAAATCCATTGTAAACTTCCTGGTCATTACCCAAACGTTGCATTAAATCTTTTTTGTAAAAATGCACAGTATTACTGAGTTCTTGTTCAGTTACTTTTGATCTGTTGAGCAACCATTTATCTATCATTACCTCAACTGTTTCTTTTATAACAGGTTTGCTTATATAATCGTCCATGCCCGCCTCAATGCATTTTTCCTTTTCACCTTTTACAGTACCTGCCGTTAATGCTATTATAGGAATACGTTTTTTTACTTCTAACTGACGTATAGCTTTTGTGGCTTCGTAACCATTCATATCAGGCATCTGTACATCCATAAAAATAATATCCGGCATTTCGCTGGTATATATTTCAATGGCTTCACT
>CAYTWI010000053.1:0-24408 GCA_964442045.1 uncultured Bifidobacterium sp. | reverse complement strand
GGACAGGTGCTGACTTTTTCGTAACGACCAACTTAAAAGAAACAAGAATTTTTAAAGTTGTAAAAGGTAAAATTCCAAAAAAATTAGAAGAAGTTGTAAATATACCTGATGCAAAAACAGTTAATGACGAAAAGAAAATAAATGAGTTATTAAAGCAGACAAAAGCATTTACTAGAGATGAATTTTCAAAACTACTTTTCAAGTGCCACAACATTATTCGTAACAACGACAAACTTTCACCGGAAGCTGCATTTGACGAAATAAGCAAAATCCTTTTTATTAAAATTCGCTACGAAAGAAGCAACTCTGAAAATCAAATTTTTTCAAGGGAAGCATTTACTAAGGATAAAGCTAGTTATGAAAAATACAAACCCAAAGATGGTAAAGACTTTTATCAATTTTTGTTCGAACAAACAAAAGAAGATTTTAAAGACGATGACCTTTTTGAACCAAATGAAATAATAAGAATAAGAGAAAATAGTTTTGAGGCAATTGTAGAAGAGTTACAAATTTATAACCTTTCTACTACATCTGACGATATAAAAGGAATTGCTTTTGAACAATTTCTAGGTAAAACATTTAGAGGTGAATTAGGCCAATTTTTCACACCTAGAACGGTTGTGGATTTTATGGTTGAAGTATTAGACCCACAAGAAAGTGAAGTTATTTGCGATCCTTGTTGTGGTAGCGGTGGTTTTTTAATTAAAGCATTTGAATATGTAAGGGCTAAAATTGAAAACGAAATACATGAAGCCAAAGAAAAAATAAAACTTGATTACTATAACGAAGCATACGATAAGTTCAGTGATAAAAAGAAAACTGAAATTGATGAAACAGTAAACGATTTGTTTGCTAAACTCAATGCAGAGTTAGACATAAACAATCCTAAAAGCAGAATACGAGAATTAAGTTATGATTGCATTTTTGGAACAGATGCCAACCCAAGAATGAGCCGAACTGCAAAAATGAATATGATTATGCACGGAGATGGGCATGGTGGTGTACATCACAATGACGGATTATTGAACGTGAACGGCATATTTGAAAACCGATTTGATATAATTCTTACTAATCCACCATTTGGGAGCAGAGTTGAAAAATCAGCAAAAATTACCGAAGCTGATAAATACACTGATATTGAAAGGATAAAAAAGTATAAGAAAAGATATGATGTTGAAGGGAATCCAGCGTACACAAATGCTTTAAGACAAGTAAACGACAATATTGGTAAATCCTTATTGAGTCTTTATGAAACAGGTGAAATGAGTACATTAACAGAAGTTCTATTTATTGAACGCTGTTTAAATTTATTGAAACCAGGTGGAAGAATGGGTATTGTATTACCTGAAGGTGTTTTGAATAATACCAACTTACAAAAGATTAGAGAATATGTAGAGAGCAGAGCCAAAATTTTGTTTATCACATCCATTCCTCAAGATGTATTTATTGCAAGTGGTGCAACTGTAAAGCCAAGTTTATTATTCTTTAAAAAATTTACTGTAGATGAACAAAGAGCATATAATTTAATTGTCATAAATACTACAACTGAAATTAATGAAAAGTATAAGCCAGAAATAGATGACGCCAATAATAAATTTGAAATAGCATGTGATCTATTTGAGCAAAAAAGAGTGGAGATGAACAATGCTATGGATATGATTAAGAATAAAAAACACCATCCTGTTGAAGTGAAAAATAAAATAAATGCTGCTAAAATTGCATTTGAAAATGCTGGCTCAGAGTTAAAAATGGCAAAAAAAATTATGCAAACTGAGAAAAAACAAATTGAAGAAAAAATTGCATTAGAAATTAAGATTCAAATAAAAAAAGAATTCAATTATCAAATTCCAATCGCAGAAGTTGAAAAGGCTGGTATTAGCAGTACAGGCTCACAAATAGAGAATGAGTTAGAGCCTTTGGCTAAAGAGTTTAAATCATACCGTGAAAAGAATAAACTTTGGACGACATACATAAAAGAAATTAACTATCAAATTGCCGATGAAGAAATTGGAAGAGTGAGAATAGTTGATGGTGTAGTTTCTGAACCAGAAGTTTTTTACAATAAATCAAAGTATTAATGCAGGCAACGGGAAATATACATCTAAAGTTTGTTGACTTCACTCAATTAGTGAGTTGGAGTTCTTATGCTTTGCTAGGAAAGAATTTAATCTATACACAAAAGTATTCTTTTGTTCGAATAGGGAAATTTCTTAAAAGAAATAAAGAGCAAGTTCAAATTGAAGATGGAGTTTTATATAAACGGCCAACGATAAGAATTAACGGGAATGGCATAAGCCTTAGAGACGAAGTTGATGGAAAAAATATTGGCACAAAAAATCAATTCAGAATTTATAAAGACCAATTTTTGCTTTCAAAAATTGATGCAAGAAATGGTGCATTTGGCGTTGTCCCACAAGAATTAGACAAAGGTATAATAACGGGCAACTTTTGGACATTTGATGTTGATTATAACTTAATAAATCCTCATTACTTAACTCTATTGACAGGAACAAAGGAGTTTCAAAAATTGTGTCAAACCGCCAGTGTTGGCACGACAAACCGAAATTATTTAAAAGAAGATTTATTTCTGAATTTTGAAATTCCGCTTCCAACAATAAAAGAACAGGAAGATTTATTATTAAACTATAAAAGCAAAATAAATCAAGCGAATTTGCTAAAACAGCAGGTTGGAGATTTTGAAAGTGAGATAAAAAAATACTTGGCAAATATATTGGGTTATGAAGAAATAGAAAATAGTGGTAAAACTAAGCTAGGCAAATTCCTTCAAACAATAGAATTTCATACTCTAGATAGATGGGGTGTAGACCAAAATAAAAATTCAAGTAAGTTGAAACTTACAACATCCTTTGAAATAAAAAAAATCAAAGAAATATGTGCTGTAAGTAGTGGTGGAACACCTAGTAGAGATAGGAAGGAGTATTACACAGGCAATATTCCTTGGATAAAAACCGGTGAAGTAATCAATGATATTATTTACGATACTGAAGAGAAAATAACCGAAGAGGCAATAAATAATAGCAGTGCAAAGATTTACCCAAAAGGTAGTTTGATCATTGCAATGTATGGCCAAGGTTTAACAAGAGGTAGAACCGCAAAATTGGGAATAGATGCCTCAACAAACCAAGCATGCGCTGTACTCTTTAATATAGATAATACTACTGTGTTAACAGATTATTTATGGGCTTATTTAATGGGAGAATATCACAGTTTAAGAGAAATGGCAAGCGGAAATAATCAACCAAATCTTAATGCACAAATGATTAAAGATTATCCTGTTATTATCCCATCATTAAAAATTCAAAATGAAATTATTGCGACAATAAAATCAATTAGGAAAAGCATTGTAAAAAACAAAGAGCTAATTACAGTTATATTGCAAGAAGCCGAACAAGAGTTTGAAAAAGCTATTTTTAATTAAATTATGAGAATACTTTCACTTAACATCGAAGGATATAAAATATTTAATCCAAGCCCTAAAATTAAGCTAGGAAAGGACATTCAATTGCTTATCGGGGTCAACGGTTCTGGCAAATCAACCGTTCTAGAAGCTATTGCCATAATATTTTCTCAAGTAAAAGAGTATTGTGAAAATCCTAAGACTAGAGAACGTAAATTCAATTTCAGTGTAGAATATTCATTTAACCTTTCTGAAATAGAAGAAGAAACCACTACTACACAAAAAACTAAGCTATCCATTAACCATATATCTCTTTCTTCCTCAAAAGAAACAGGGTTAGAGTTTTCAATGTATGTAGACAAAAAGGAGGTTACGACACCTCAGGAAATGTATAAATATCTACCTGACAATCTGATTTTCTATTATGCAGGTGCTTGCAATACTTTAGAAGAAATAATTGATAAAACAGAAGACGAACAAGCAAAAGATCTTTATGGTAAAACAAACGAAAAAAATATTTCTAAAGTCATAGAAAGTATCACGAAAAATATTATCTACATACGAAAAGATTATTATCCATTACTTTTTGCGTTAAATTTCATTGATAGAGGAGATTTGTCATTGCCATTAAACGGAAAAAAAATTACAATTAGAAATATACGTTTCGATATAAAACAATTTAGATACACTAAGAACACTGATTATAAAAACCTATTTAAACTAACAGGTTTTCTAAGAACATATGTTGACAATCTTTTAAAGCATTCGTTTGGGGTAGAATTTGACGAAGAAAATAGTATTGCGTATTTTAATGTTGATTATCATAGAGGGATATTAGAAGCTATAGAGGAATTACCAAACCTATCCGAAGACCAAAAATATAACCAAACAAGATTTTTGGCTTTTCATTTTATAAGTTTACTTTTCAGAATCGGGTTCGTTAAAAAAATCAATGTATCAATTACAGATGAAGATGGAAATATTTATCTCATTGATGATTTCAGCGAAGGCGAGCAGCAATTAATAATTTTAGATTCAATTAAGAAGGTACTTTGTCAAAATAATACCGTTTTATTTCTTGATGAACCCGACTCGTATCTTCATCCTCAAAGACAAAGAGAACTTATTCCTCATTTAAAGAATATTTTCACAGAAAGTTACACTCAAGTAATTGCAACAACACATAGTCCATTTGTTGCACAATCTGTAGATACTGAAAATATTCTAGTTTTTAGTAAAAAAGGAAAACCGTCAACTCATAAGGAAGATATTCTAAGTTATATATCAATCAATAATGAGTTGTTCGGTATTCATAGTGAATACAGTATAGAGATTGAGACTAAGTTAAAGGAGTTTCAAAAAATAGTTGCAAAAATAATTTCAAAAGATGGTGAATTGAATGATCGTTTTTATTTACTCAGAGACGAACTAAATACATTTGGTGAAGCTGTTAGATTTATCACAAGCTTTGAAACCCGTAAATTAATTTCAAATGGTATTGAAGTTTTATGAGAAAATTTAGAAAAGTAAAATCACCTGAATATTTAAAAGCTAATTGGAAGATTTGGGGTGCAGAGTGGAAATTGCTGTACAAAAGCTCAAAAAAAACTAAAATTTTTAATTGGAATGGTTATAGAGATGATTTAATTTTAAATTATTTGGGTGTTTCAACCCAGTTTCATTGTTCTTTTTGTGATGTTGATAATATTACTGTAGGCGCGTCTGCAACAATTGAACATTTTAAACCAAAACATAAATATTTTAGAGTTGCATATCATTATAACAACCTTTACAATTGTTGTGGAGAATGTCAAAAGAAAGGTATACGGTTCAGTACTTTATTGTTAAAACCAGATTTGCCGATTTATTCATTTGAAGAGTTTTTTGAAATAGATATAAGCAATGGAAAAATTAATCCAAATTGCGCAAAACCACTGTTAAATAGACAAAAGGCCGAAAAAACTATTGAATTATATGGATTAAATAATGGTGACAAGCCTAGACTGAGACTTAAATCTCTCAACTTATATATATCTAGTAACCCCACAATGCACATTGACAATTATTCTTACCGTTTTTTTATTGAAGAATTTATTAGAATTCTAACTTAATAAATGTTTACATTATTTAGAAGCTAGTAATTCAATCCAACAATCTTTTCCTTTTGCCCTTCATTGCATCAATACATAAAATAAAACCTTCATTAATAATATTACAGTTAATAACCTCAACAAAAAAACCTTGAAAGAAGATTCTTCCAAGGTTTTTTATTGTAAATGCTTACACACTTATTTTAGTGCATTTTATCAATAGTTGTTATTTTAATCAGGAACTAAAAAATAATTTCTTTATCAACACCTTCTATTCTAATTCGTACTTTGCCTTCCTTATTTGTTTTAAGTGAAGATAAGTCAAAGGATAGTTTTTCAGTAAAAAAGGCTTGACACATTTCAGGTTTTCTGTTAATCAGTTTTAAACTAAAAGTAGGTATATCGTTGTATAAATCAGGTGAACCAACAAGTTCAAATGCTTCGGTACTATTATCGCAACCACTGAAAGCTGCCTCCAGCATTAATTGGCTTCCATCCATTTGGGCGCTCATTACATGTACACCACCTGTTTCCAGTTGGTCGTAGTCAGGAGTAATTAGTACGGAGCCTTTCGGGTTTTTGGTATCTACCGCAATAATAAAATCAATGGTAGCTCTGGTAAACTCCAAATTAGCTATTTTACAGGTCAGTTCAAATCCTTTGGTGCTTCCTGTATATTTACTAAAGGCCAGTTCTACTCTGTCACCATCTTTAAGTGGAATAGGGCATATTGTTTTAAATGATTGTTCGCAAGGCTGTAATAACTGCCCGTCATCGGTTCTTATCCATAAGTTTTCATCGTAAATAGAATGACCACAGTCAAATCTTTGTATTACGCCCATTACTTTGGTTGGTGTGTTACCACCATTTCCCCCTCCGCCATTTCCGCCTCTGCCATTACCTCCAAGTCCATCTTCATCGCCATACCATCCTTTTTTACAGCTTCCCAATGTTAAGCCAAGAATCATTGCCAATACTATCATTGGCTTCATCATTAAAATTGTTTTTTTCATATTGTTTATTTTTTTAAGTGTCCCCCTTTGACTGCCTTCTTTTCCTTTTTGCTGCATGTTTAAATAATGGTCATGGCTTTTTTACAATGCACTTAAAATTATTTAACGTGAACCGGAATGCTATGGATAATTATTTTATTATTGCCTACTTATATGAAAGAATCAAAGCGTAACATTCTGTTTTTGGTATTAGGCTCATTTTTTATAGCCAATGCTATCATTGCGGAGTTTATTGGGGTAAAAATATTTTCGCTGGAGGAAACCTTTGGTTTTAACCCGGCCAATTTGGGCATTGGCAGTTACAGCCTTTCGTTTAACTTAACAGCCGGGGTTATATTATGGCCTTTGGTGTTTGTAATGACGGATATTATTAATGAGTATTTCGGGCAAAAGGCAGTACGCTTATACAGTTATATAGCTGCGGCTCTTATATCGTATGCTTTTTTAGCGGTGTACTTAGCCATGAAAACCGAAGGCGCTGCTTTCTGGAAAATAAAAACACTGGAAAACGGTACCTTAGATATGGGTCTGGCTTATAACAATGTATTTGGGCAGGGCCTTTGGATTATTATCGGTTCACTTGCAGCTTTTTTGGTTGGACAAATTATTGATGTAAAGGTATTTCACGCGGTACGCAAAGTAACAGGCGAAAAAAAACTATGGTTACGCGCTACCATCAGTACCCTTGTATCGCAACTGATAGATAGTTTTGTGGTATTGTTTATAGCCTTTTATATAGGTAAATTAAATACGCCCGACCAATGGCCTTTAAGCCAGGTATTGGCTATAGCTACCGTTAATTATATTTATAAGTTTACCGTAGCCTGGCTCATGATTCCGCTTTTGTATTTTGTACACAAAGCCATCGATGCCTATTTGGGTAAAGAACTGGCCCACCAAATGGTGGAGTCGGCAGCTGCCGAATAAATCATTTTTCTGGCATTATTTTTTCCTAGCAAAAACTGCCTTACTTTGCGGTCCTTAAAAATGAAGAAAATAGTTGCGTTTTTTAAACTGGGAATTATTGATAAATACATTATGCGTAAGTATTTATCTACATTCTTTTTCTGTGTTTTGTTGTTTACGCTCATTGCCATTTTTATTGATATATCGGAAAAAATGGATGATTATATCAAACGCAAGCCACCTTTATCGGTTTTAGTATTTGATTATTACATCTGGTTTATTCCTTACTTCATGGGTTTATTCAGCCCTGTATTTTTATTTCTTTCTACCATATTTTTTAACTCTAAACAAGCGCAGAATACCGAGATAATAGCCGTGTTAAACAGTGGAGCGCCTTATTACCGCTTTTTAAAACCCTATATGTTATCGGCAGCCTTATTGTTTGTGGTTTTTTTACTGGCCAATATGCATTTAATGCCCATAGCCGATAAACACAGGCTTAAGTTTGAAGACGACTGGATACATGAAAAGGTGGTTACCCAAAACAATAATATTTATTACATGATTAACGACTCATCGGTTATACACATGGAGTCGTATAATTACCTGGATAGTGTTGGGTATAATTGTACCATTGAAGGTTACTCCAACAATAAAATATACAACAGAATATTTGCTACCCGTTTGCTTTGGAATAAAACCAAACAGCTATGGACATTGGAAAATGTGCAACAACGTTTGTTTATTGGTAACGATGAACCTTTGCGTAAGCTGGCTAATTTAGATACTGTGTTAAAAATAAAACCGGATGAGTTTGTGTTAAAGGCCAATTATGTATCGAGCATGACCAACCCTGAGCTGAACGAGTATATAAGAAAGGAAAGAAACAAAGGAGCCCCGGTACATAAGTTTTTGGTGGAGTTGTATAAAAGGGTGGCGGTGCCTACTTCGTTTTTTATTTTAACCATTTTGGCGGTAGCAGTATCAAGTAAAAAGAGCAGGGGAGGAACGGGTGCACATATTGCACTGGGTTTTGCTTTAACTATTACCTATTTGTTTTTAATTCAAATATTCAATGTAATGGGCTTTACTGCTGTATTGCCCCCAACCTTTGCCGTATGGATTCCGCCTGCTTTCTTCCTGATAGTAGCTTTGTTCCTTTTAAAAACAGCCCCTAAATAATTAACCCTTTTGCTAAAAACCAATAAACTGCTCCGCTTACATTTCATTGTTTTTCTATGGGGTTTAACGCCTGTATTAGGGAAACTAATCAGCTTACAGGCATTGGATTTGGTTTGGTGGCGTTTAATACTGGCTTCGCTTAGTTTGTATGCTTTTGTAGTGTACCGTCAATATAAATTTGATATCCGCTTAAAAGAAGTTTTTGAATTACTCTTTATGGGTTTAATAGTAGGCATGCATTGGTTTTTCTTTTACCATGCCATTAAAGTTTCCAATGTATCTATTGCTATGGCGGGTTTTAGTACCATGACTTTGTTTGCTTCGTTTATGCAGCCACTGCTGTTAAAGAAAAAGTTTTTTTGGGGCGATGCCTTTTATGGTATTATTATATTTATAGGTTTAGCCATTATTTTAAGTTTTGATACCAGCGCTTTTTTAGGCGTTGTGTATGGCATACTGGCTGCTTTAACGGGCGCTTTTTTCGGTACCTATAATGGTAAGCTCATTACCAAACACAACAGCTCGGTTATTACGCTGGTAGAGTTTATTGGTGCTTTTATTATTATTTCGCTGGTAAAGCTATTCATGCAGCCCGACTCGTTTTTGCCTGCGGTAAGCCTGCAGGATTTTATTTGGCTGCTTGTGTTAAGTGTGCTGTGTACCACAGTAGCTTTTACCATGAGTGTAGAGATAATGAAATACTTTACACCTTTTACGGTTATTATTACCAATAACCTGGAACCTATTTACGGAGTAGTATTTTCGTTGCTGTTATTTGGCCAGTCAGAAATAATGAGCAGTCAGTTTTATATGGGGGCTGTTATTATTTTGTTTTGCGTATTTACTTACCCGGGTTTTAAACGCAAATTCGATAAAAACTAAAACCATCCAAATCCAGGTTTGGTTTTTATTCGTAAATTAAAATGTACGGTTTGTAAATTGAAACATGCAGTTCACAAAACAAGTTAGCTGTTTGGTGAAATTAAGTGGTTAAATGCGAACAAAGTGCAAAAAATGCTTTCTATTTCCATCTAAAATTCATATATATTTGCCCGTTCGACAAAAAAATGAAAATACTACGTATACTTTTTAATAACAGCTCAAATATTCCGCGTTGGCTCATATTTGCTTTTGATATTGGAATTTGTGCCTTTGCTTTTGTTGCATCAGTTATTTTACGTTTTAGTTTAAGGGTTGATGACAGAACTTTAGAGTTAATTATTAAAGTGCTCCCTGTTATAGTGTTGGTGAAAGCTTTATTCATGATGTACTTTAAACTGTATACCGGAATTATACGCCACACCAGTGTTCAGGATGGAATTAAAATATTGTATACCACACTTTTTAGCAGTGTAGGTCTGGTATTTATTTCTATTTTTTACAAGGTGTTTTACGCCAGTCAAATGACTTTTATTCCTACCTCTATTATTATCCTCGATTTTATTTTAACTACCTTTTTCTTAGGCTCGTTCCGCATATTTGTTAAACTATTATACATTAAAACATCGTACCAAAACAAAGGTAAGGTAGTTAGCTATGCTATTTTTGGCGCAGGAGAAGCGGGTATTATAACCAAGCGTAAATTGGAGCAACACAGTGGTTCCAACAATAAAATTGAAGCCTTTTTTGATGATAACCAAAGTAAGAAAAGAAAATCAATTGAAGGGGTACGCATTTACGACTTTGACGATGAGTTGGATGAGGTATTAAGAAAATTCAATATTGACCACGTAATTATAAGTGCGGTTAATATGAGTAAAAACCGTAAGCAGGAAATTATTGATAAATGCCTTTCAAGCAATATCAATGTAATGAGTGTGCCTCCTGTTGAAAAATGGATTAATGGTGAATTGAGCTTTAACCAGATAAAAACAGTTAAGATTGAAGACTTAATAGAAAGAGATACTATTGAGCTGGATATTGAAGCAATTGGCAAAGAGCTAAACAATAAAGTAATTATGGTTACAGGTGCTGCCGGTTCTATTGGTAGCGAAATTGTAAACCAGTTATGCAAGTTTAAAATTAAAAAAATTGTAGCTGTTGATTCCAGCGAAATTGGTTTGTACCAGTTGGAATCAGTTATTAGTGAAACCGCTAATAAGCAGCAAAATAAACTGATTGATATATTGGTAGCCGATATTACCAATAAAGAAAGGATGAAAGCCGTATTTGAAAAGTATCATCCTGATGTAATTTACCATGCTGCGGCATACAAACACGTGCCTTTAATGGAAAACAATCCATCGGAAGCAGTAAAAACCAACGTGGGCGGAACTGTAGCCATTGCCAATTTTGCAGTAGAATATAAAGTTGAAAAATTTGTAATGGTAAGTACCGATAAGGCCGTAAACCCAACCAATATAATGGGAGCCTCAAAACGTATTGCCGAAATTTACGTACAATCATTAAATAACTACTCAAAATTAAGCCATACCGGTACTACCAAGTTTATTACTACCCGTTTTGGAAATGTATTGGGTTCAAGTGGCTCGGTTATTCCACGTTTCAGAAAACAAATAGAAATGGGAGGGCCTATAACGGTTACCCATCCTGAAATTACCCGTTACTTTATGACCATTCCGGAAGCCTGCCAGCTGGTATTGGAAGCCGGATTCATGGGGCAGGGGGGAGAAATATTTATTTTTGATATGGGTAAGTCGGTAAAAATTATAGACTTAGCTAAAAAAATGGTGAAGCTTTCGGGTTTAACTTTAGGAAAAGATATTCAAATAGTATACTCCGGTTTACGACCAGGTGAAAAAATATACGAAGAACTATTGAATGACGAAGAAAATACCATGCCTACCCATCACTCTAAAATTATGATAGGAAAAGTGCGTCATTACAATTTTGAACAGGTGCAAACAGATGTAAATGCATTGCTTGATTTATACAAAAAGCAAAACCAAATGGCTATTGTATCAAAAATGAAAGAAATAGTTCCGGAATTTATCAGTAAAAACTCTCCTTTCGAAAACCTCGATAACCAACAGGAATTAAGTGATATTACTGTTGAAAAGCTTCTGCAAAAATAAAACACAAAGATTTACAGCGCGTTTTAAATAGATTTTATCTAAATAATATTTATTTATTAACAGCAAATCATCCGTCATTTAACTTATTATATTCGCAACTTGTTAAGCCTAGCCTTCATTGATAAAAATCAGTGTGGTGCTACACTTAACAACATATAGATTTGTAAAGGTATTGTAAAATAAATTATAGATGAGACTTAATAAAATAGTACTATTTTTAACGGCCCTTTTATTAGTAACAAAATTATCATTTGCTGATGTTGCTGAGGGCGAAAAATTATTCAATGCAAACTGTACGGCTTGCCATGCTATTAACGACAAAGTTGTTGGCCCTGCTTTAAAAGACGTTGATAAAAGACAAAGTGAAGCTTGGATTATTAAATGGGTTAAAAACCCACAAGCAGTTATTAAATCGGGCGATGCTTACGCCAACAAAATTTATAATGAGTACAATCAGTCGCAAATGACTGCTTTCCCTCAGTTAAGCGATGATCAAATCAAATCAATTTTAGCGTATATTAAAACCGGTGGTCCTGCTCCGGCTGCTGCAACTGCAGGTGCTGAAGGTGGAGCTGCTCCTGCCAATGCAGACGGTGGTTTTTACACCGAGGGTATGTTAATAGGCTTATCAATTTTTGCTGTTATTTTAATAGCCATTATTTTTATCCTATTTAACATTCGTAAAGTAATTGAAAACATTTACAACGAAAAACATCCTGAAGAGGCTGAAGAGCCTAAAATTCACTGGAAACAAAACAAAAAAGCCATCCGTTACAAACTGTTTGTTAAACACCCTGTAGTAGGTACTTTAGCAGTAGGTGCGCTGGTAACTGTTGTATTGGGTTTATATGGTTTTGATTACGGTAATAAATCAGTTGGGGTGCAAAAAGGATATGCGCCAGTGCAACCTATTAATTACTCACACGAGTTACACGCAGGTAAATACAAAATTAACTGCCAGTACTGTCACTCAAGTGCCGATAAAAGTAAACAAGCTTCTATTCCTTCGGCCAGTACTTGTATGAACTGCCATATGTATGTGAAAGCAAAAGACAAATACAATGGACAAGTTTCACCTGAAATTCAAAAAATTTACAACGCAGTAGGTTACGATGCTGAAAAAGGAGCTTATATCCCGGGCTTTAAACAACAACCTATTAAATGGATAAGAATTCACAACTTACCTGACCATGCTTATTTTAACCACTCACAACACGTTAAAATTGGTAAAGTAGAGTGTCAGGCTTGCCATGGCCCTATTGAGAAAATGAAAGTAGTAAGCCAACAACGCAGCTTGCAAATGGGATGGTGTATTAACTGTCACCGCGAAGCTAAAGTGGATGTGGCTAACAACGATTACTACGAAAAGTTACATAAAGACTTAAAAGCAAGTAACAAAGATTTTATTACTGTTGCTCAAAATGGTGGATTAGAGTGTGCTAAATGTCATTACTAATCAGAATTTAAACAGGCTCAAATTTTATTAAGGAAGAAAAAATTATCAATGGAAAATAAAAATAAATACTGGAAAGGTTTAGAAGAGTTAAACAACGATCCAAAATTTGTTGCTGGCAAAAAAAATGAATTTGCACAAGGTATTCCTTTGGAAGAAGTTTTAACTGACTCTGACGGAGAATTACAATCAAACAGACGTGATTTCTTGAAATACTTTGGTTTTAGTATTTCGGCTGTTGCTTTAGCTGCTTGTAACAGAACCCCTGTAAAAAATGCAATTCCTTATATAGTTAAACCAGAAAATATAACCCCGGGTGTGCCTAACTGGTATGCTACTACTTGCGGAGCATGCTCAACAGGTTGCAGTATTTTAGTTAAAACACGCGAAGGCCGTCCGGTTAAAATAGAAGGTAACAGCGAATCACCGGTATTTAAAGGTGGTGTTTGTGCTACCGGTCATGCAAGTATTTTAGGCTTGTACGATAACGAGCGTTTAAAAGCACCTCGCAGTGGTAATAACGAAAGTACCTGGAAAGCAGTTGATGCTGATATTACCAAAGCATTAGCTTCGGCTAAAAACATCAGAATAGTTACCAATACTATTACCAGCCCATCTACCAAAAAAGCCATTGCTGAATTTGCAGCTAAATATCCTTCAACTAAAACAGTTGGTTACGAAGCCATTTCATATGCAGCATTAATTGAAGCCAACCGTGTTGCTTTTGGCAAAGCTGTTGTACCTTCTTATAACTTTGATAAAGCCAACGTAATAGTAAGTTTTGGTGCCGATTTCTTAGGTACGTGGATTTCGCCAGTTGAATATACCAAAGGCTGGGCTAAAAACCGTAAGGCTGAAAACAAAAAAATGAGCCGTCATTTGCATTTTGAAAGCAATTTATCGCTTACAGGTTCAAATGCCGATTACCGTTTCCCTATTAAACCTTCAATGGAAGGAGCTGTTTTATTAAGTATTTACAATAAAGTGGCTGCTGCTTCAGGCGCACCAACATTTAATGTTCCTACTATTGAATTAGCTGTAAACTCGGTTGATTTAGCTGCTAAAGAATTAATAGCTGCTAAAGGCCAATCATTGGTAGTTTCAGGTTCAAACAACTTAGACAATCAATTATTAGTAGCTGCTATTAATGGCTTATTAGGCAATATAGGCACTACTATTGATTTAGATAATTACTCAAACCAAGCCAGTGGTAACGATGCAGCTTTTGAAGCATTTGTTGCTGAAATGGAAAGTGGTGCGGTTGATGCAGTTATTTTCTACAATACAAACCCTGCTTACAGTTACTACAATGCTGATAGATTTAAAAAAGCATTAGCCAAAGTTGGAACTACAATTTCAACCAATGCTTCTACTGATGAAACAGGTGAATTATGTAAATTCCAAACTCCGGATAACCACTACTTGGAAAGCTGGAACGATGCTGAACCTAAAGTAGGTTACTTCGGTTTAACACAACCAACCATTACCAATGTATTTGATACCCGTCAGGCTCAAGAAAGTTTATTAACCTGGGCCGGTAATACCACTGATTTTTACACTTATGTAAAAAACAACTGGCAGTCGTCAATACTAATGGCTGGTGAAGAAGCCTGGAACAAAGCTTTACATGATGGATTTTATGTAGCAACTCCAAAAGCAGTTAGCACTGCAACTGCAGCTCCTTTAAGCAGCGAAATAGCTAACAGGGTAACTGTTAACTATGTAAATAACAAAAACAATACAGAATTAAAATTATACACCAAAGTAGGTTTAGGCGATGGAACACATGCCAATAACCCTTGGTTACAAGAATTACCTGACCCAATCAGTAAAGTTTGTTGGGATAATTACTTAACCATTGGTAAAGTAACTGCCGACAAATTCAAATTGAAAGACGGTGATGTGGTAACTTTAACAGTTGGTAATAACAAAATTGAAGGTTTACCTGTATTGGTTCAACCGGGTCAGGCCAATTCAACTATCGGATTAGCTGTTGGTTACGGAAGAACACATGGTAAAGTAGCCTCGCATTTTGGTAAAGGTTTAGGTAAAAATGCTTTTGGTTTGGTTTCATTAGAAAACGGTAACTTTAAGTACAATGCAAGTGATGCCATTACCTTAACTAAAACAGGCGATGATTACGAATTAGCACAAACACAAACACACCATACTATTGAAGGCCGTAATTTATTGCGTGAAGCTTCGTTAAACGAGTATATTAAAAACCCAAGTGCAGGTAATAACGAGCATGCTCATATTATTTCATTATGGGAAGAGCATGACAGCAAAGGACACAAATGGGGTATGGCTATCGATATGAATGCTTGTACCGGTTGTGGAGCTTGTGTGGTAAGTTGTTCAGCTGAAAATAATATACCAGTAGTAGGCAGAAAAGAAATACTAAACAGTCGTGAAATGCACTGGATACGTATTGACAGATACTATAGCTTTAAAGATAAAAAAGGTGTAGTAACTACTAAAGAAAAAGAACTGGATAAAAAAGGAGATGAGGTTGATTACGAAAATGTATCAGTAATGTACCAACCTATGATGTGCCAACATTGTGGTCACGCTCCTTGCGAAACAGTTTGTCCGGTATTAGCAACCGTTCATAGCTCAGAAGGTTTAAACCAAATGGCTTATAACCGTTGTGTAGGAACAAGATACTGTGCTAATAACTGTCCTTATAAAGTACGTAGATTCAATTGGTTTAAATACAGAGAAAATGATCAATTCGATTTCCATTTCAATAATGACTTAGGTAGAATGGTTATCAATCCTGATGTAACAGTTCGTTCAAGAGGGGTTATGGAAAAATGCTCTTTCTGTGTTCAACGTATTCAAGCTGGTAAGTTAAAAGCTAAAATTGAAAACAGAGCAATGGTTGACGGTGATGTGAAAACAGCTTGCCAACAATCATGCCCGGCAGATGCTTTGGTGTTTGGAGATATGAATGATGAAAACAGCGAAATCTCTAAATTATTCAAAAACGAGCGTAAATACGTTTTATTAGAAGAGTATAACGTTCAGCCTTCGGTTGGTTACTTAACTAAAATAAGAAACGTAAACGAGCCTATTGCCGGTGAGCAAAAAGCGCCTGTTAAGCACGAGGAACACCATGAAAGTGCTAAAACAACAGAACACGAAGCACATCATTAATCAAAATTTATTAATCAATTAAACAAAAAATTTTAAATAATATAATTACATGTCATACGAATCACCAATTAGAGATTTGCTCGTAACAGGTGGTAAAACCTACAGTGATATTACTAAAGAAATCACTCGTCCAATAGAAAACAAACCGTCAAAAGGTTGGTGGATTGGATTTGGTTTATCAACTATTGTTTTAGCAATTTGGATTTTTGCCACTACTTATACCATGTTAGTGGGTTTAGGAGCCTGGGGTTTAAATAAAACTGTAGGTTGGGCTTTTGATATTACCAATTTCGTATTTTGGGTAGGTATTGGTCATGCCGGTACTTTAATTTCAGCAGTATTATTATTATTCCGTCAAAAATGGCGTATGTCTATTAACCGTTCAGCAGAAGCAATGACCATTTTTGCGGTAGTTTGTGCGGCATCATTTATTTTATCTCACATGGGTCGTCCGTGGGTAGCTTATTGGCCAATTCCGCTTCCAAATGCTTTGGGTAGTTTATGGGTAAACTTTAACTCTCCTTTGGTTTGGGACGTATTTGCAATCTCTACTTATTTCTCAGTATCATTAGTATTCTGGTATGTAGGTTTAATACCTGATATTGCTACTGTACGTGACAGAGCAACCAGCAAAATACGTAAGTTCTGGTATGGTTTCTTTGCAATGGGCTGGAACGGTTCAACCAAAGTATGGCACAGATATGAAATAATCAGTTTAATATTAGCGGCTATTTCAACTCCCTTAGTACTTTCGGTTCATTCTATTGTATCTATGGACTTTGCTACTTCATTGGTACCGGGATGGCATACTACTATTTTCCCTCCTTACTTCGTTGCAGGAGCTATTTTCTCGGGATTTGGAATGGTGTTAACTTTATTGATTGTTGCCCGTGAAGTATTAAATTATAAAGATTATATTACTGAAGCGCATTTAGATGCTATGTGTCGTGTAGTTATGTTAACAGGAACCATGGTAGGTTTAGCTTACATTACTGAGTTCTTTGTGGCTGCATACTCTGGTGTTGAATATGAGCAATATGCTTTCTTAAACCGTGCTTTCGGTCCTTACGGATGGAGCTACTGGATAATGATGGGATGTAACTTGGTTGCTCCGCAGGTATTCTGGATTAAATGGGCACGTACTACACCTTGGTTTATTTTCATTATGTCAATTATTGTGAATATAGGTATGTGGTTTGAACGTTTCGTAATTATCGTTACTTCATTACACAGAGATTTCCTTCCTTCAAGCTGGAGCATGTATACTCCGACCCTTGTTGAGGTATCTATCTTAATTGGTTCATTCGGATTGTTCTTCTTCTTGTTTTTCTTATTCATGAAGTTTTTACCTTCTATTAACATGAGTGAATTGAAAAGTATTGTTAAAACCAAACATGCTTTGGAATTAGAAAAACACTATACTGAATTATTAAAAAACAATCATAAAATGCCTAACCACGCACACGAAACGAAAGGAGATTCAGTTCATGGACACTAATAAAGTAATTTTAGGAATTTATAACGACCCTGACCATATTTATGATACAACCAAAAAGTTGATTCATGACGGATACAGAGTTAGAGATGTTTACTCTCCATTTGCTATTCACGGAATGGACAGGGTATTAGGAATTAAAAGATCAAGATTAACGGTTGCTGCATTTTGTTTTGCTATGACCGGTATTGTATTGGCTTTAACTTTACAATCATATGCTTCGTATTTTGACTGGCAGATAAATGTAGGTGGTAAACCTTCATTACACATACCAACTTATATTCCAATTACTTTTGAGTTGGCTATTTTATGCACAGCTTTTGGTATGGTTGGTTGTTTCTTTGCTGTTAACAAAATGATTTGGGGTAAAAATGCTGATATTATTGATATCAGGGTTACTGATGATTTGTTTGTTGTGGCTATTGATGTTATTCCTAACAAAACAGATGTAAGCGAGTTAAGTTCATTATTAAAAAATAATGGAGCTATTGAAATAAGAGAAAGGGAATTTGAAGACTAATACTATGAAATTAAAAAATATAAGTATAGCTATTTTATTAGGTTCGGGTATGGCTTTTATAGCTTCATGCTCTGCCGGAGGCGATAATCCGGGATTAGAATATGCACCTAATATGTATCATTCATTTGCTTATGAGCCTTTGAGCCAGGAAGAAGATAAACCTAACACCATTAACCCTAACGGTATGAATATGCGTTTACCTGCAAAACATACCATTGCCCGTGGCCAGGTTGATTATGCTACTTATGATTTTCCTAAAACACCTGAGGCTTATGAAGCTGCCGGTGCTTTAAAAAATCCCTTAAGTGCTACTGTTTATAATTTAGCTGAAGGTAAAAGATTGTACTCTATTAACTGTACTCCTTGCCATGGCGAGGACGGACAAGGTAATGGAACTATAGTTGCTGATGGTAAGTTCCCTAAAGTGCCAAGTTATGCAGACAGGCTTCCAACTATTAATGATGGAAAAGCATTTTACTCTGTTAAATATGGTAAAAACTTAATGGGTGCTTATGGTACTGTATTAAGCCCTAACCAAATATGGCAGGTAATACACTATGTAAATACATTTAAAACCACTGCAAGTGCTCCAAGTGCTGCGGCTGATAGTACCGCTAAAAACTAAGTTGAATTAATTATTTGAAAAAAAATTATGTCACACGATACACATATAGAAATTAAAGAAGAAAAATATACGGTAACTGAAGGCAATAAAAAGTGGTCGTACGGTTTGATGATTGTTGGAGTGCTTTTAACTATTCTTGGTTACTTTACTTACCATCCTTCTATCGAAGGTATGAACTTAAGTGCTGATGATTTGCACCACTTAGTATCAAAACGTTTTTGGGGTAATATGTTAGTGGATAGTTATTTCACTTTCATTATTGCTACTTGTGCTATTATTTTTGTTGTTATTAGCCAATTAGCCAATGCAGCCTGGTATGTAGCCATTCGCAGAATTCCAGAAGCTATGAGTACTTACATGATAATAGGTGCGAGTTTTTTATTAGCCATTATATTAATTAACTTTTACGTATTACATGGTGGTATTTACCATTGGGCTCACCCTGGTGTAATGGAATCAGATCCGTTATTAGCTAAGAAAACATGGTACTTAGCGCAACCATTTTATTTAGTACGTTTGGTTTTATTTACTGCATTCTGGATTTGGGCTGCTGCTCAAATCAGAAAAAACTCTCGTAACGAAGATTTAATAGGTGGTGTTGAAAATTTCGATAAAAACTTCAAATTGTCAACTTACTTCTTATTCATATTTGGTTTTACTTTTTCAATGTTTGCATGGGATTTAATGATGAGTATTGATGCACATTGGTATTCAACCATATTCACTATTTATAATTTTGCTACCGGTTGGGTTAGTGCTTTAACCATTACTTATTTATTGGTATGGTATTTAAGAGGTAAAGGTTACTTAGGTATTGTAACTGATGAACACCAACACGATTTAGGTAAGTTTATGTTTGCATTCTCTGTATTCTGGACTTATATGTGGGTAGCTCAGTTTTTGTTAATCTGGTATGCTAATATTCCTGAAGAGGTAGTTTACTACAAAGAGCGTATGTTTGGTTCATACCAATTTAATTTCTACTTAAATATATTGTTAAACTTTGTAACTCCATTCTTTATTTTCATGATGCGTGATGCAAAAAGAAACAGAAAAGTAGGTTATTTTGTTGGTGCAGCTTTAATTATTGGTCATTGGAACGATTGTTTCCTAATGGTTATGCCTGGAGCGATGGATTTACCAACTGCTATTACTGAACATAATCCTACAGGTTCAATAGAAATTCCTAACCAGGGATTTGGTTTTATGGAAATAGGTTTATTGTTATTCTTTGCTGGATTATTCTTAACAGTTGTAATGAAAGCTTTAACCAAAGCTAATTTATATCCAACACGCCATCCGTTTATATACGAAAGTGCTATGCACGATGTAGGGGTATAAAATATTTGTTTTAACCTTATAATGAAAAGCCTCAACTTATTAAGTTGGGGCTTTTTTATTTGTAACGAATAAATTGTTAATTAATTATTAAGTAATTATGATTTAATTTGTGGCTTAAAGCCTAAATTATATTGAAAAACACATTACAATTTTATTTGCGTTTATTAGCCTTTTGGTTGTTCTTTTTCATTTGCCAGCAAATTTCATTTCTACTAACCAGCTTTAGTAGTTTGCAAGCCACAACCATACCAGAAATTTTATATTCGTTTAAAAAGGGCTTTGTTTTAGATTTAGCCACTTGTGTTTATTTAATCAGTTTACCGGTTTTACTAAGTATTATAAGTTGGTTTACTAACTGGCACACGGTTTTAAATAAAATTGTGCAGTACCAAACACGCCTGTTTATTGTTGTGTGTTGTTTTATCGGCTGTCTTGATTCCGGAATATTTACCGTATGGGGTACTAAAACCAATGCCAAAGCTATATCATATATGGCTTATCCTGATGAAGTGTTACCTGCTTTATTTGCAACCGAGAATATTGGCTTGTTTGCTATTATGGCCATTCAGATTGTTTTATTTTGGTGGTTGTTTAACAAAATGTATAAACCACTCATTCAAAGTAAGATTGATGTTAAACTAAAAGTAATAACTCCATTTGTTGTAAGCTTTGTATTAGTAATTATAGCCAGGGGCGGTTTTCAACGTGTACCTATCAACAGAAATCAAATATTTTATTCTCAACATTCCGTTTTAAACTATGCTGCTTTGAATAGTTTCTGGAATTTTGCCGATTTGTTTCTCAATCCGATTCCACCCCAACACAATCCGTATGTATTTTTTGCCCACGAAAAGGCTAATCACTTATTGCATGAAATGCATCAGGCAAAGCCGGATAGTGTTGAAAAAATATTAAACACCAACAGGCCTAACATAGTTGTTATTATGTTGGAAAGCTGGTCGGCTGATGTAATAGAATGTTTAGGTGGCGAAAAAGGAATTACGCCTAAGTTCTGCACCTTAAAAAATGAAGGTTTGTTTTTTGATAAGTGTTATGCTACGGGTGACAGAACTGAACAAGGTATGTTAGCAGTATTAAGTGCTTATCCTGCACAACCTATCAGTTCTATTATAAAGGAGTTTGGTAAATTTGATAAACTGCCTAATTTGTACAAAGTGATGAATGAAAATAATTACCATACATCTTATTACAACGGAGGTCGTTTACAGTTTGATAATATTGAAGCTTATTTACGTGCTGCCGGTGTTAAAACAATGGTAGGAGAGGACGACTTTACAATTAACAAACGAACCAATTGGGGGGCATACGATGAAGAAACTTTTGCTAAACATTTAGCTGATTTAAAGCAAACACCTCAACCATTTTTTTCAGTATTAAGCACCATGACCACCCATGAGTGGTTTGATGCCGCCATACCGCAAATATTTAAGGGCGATATGGAAAAGCTAAATGACGGGTACAGGAATACCATGCATTATGCTGACTCTTGTTTGTATGCTTACATTCAGGAAGCAAAGAAGCAGGATTGGTATAAAAATACTGTTTTTGTTATTTTAGCCGATCATGCCTGTAAGTTTCCTAAAGGAAGAAATATATATGAAGTAGAAAGGCATCATATACCTATGCTGATTTGTGGTGGTGCTTTGGATAACGAATGGGTAGGTAAAACCAATAGCCATGTTATTTCCCACACTGATATTGCAGCTACTTTATTAGGCCAGATGGATATTGCCAATACGCATTTTAAACGCAGTAAGAATATATTTGCCAAACAAATGCCTCACTTTGCCTATTATGCTTTTGATAATGGCTTTGGATTGGTTACAGACAAGCATGAAATTGTTTACGACCATAACCAGCAAAAAGTGGTTCATTCAACTCAAAATAATGATTCGCTTGTTAACCATTGGTTACAGTACGGAAAGGCTTATCTGCAAACCAATTACCAGGATAATGTGGATTATGCAACCATAAAAACGAAGGTATTTTAGGGCTTTTGGTAATATAAATAAAGCACTTGCATATATTGTATATATTGACTTTATTGCAAACGGAATCAATTAACATGTTTTGTAATAATTCATTTCGTTAATTATCCTTCACTGAGCTATTGTTTTTATAGCATCAACAAAAATCAAAACCAATTTATAGTAAAAACTTTACATTACTACATGTACGACACCACTAGTTTAAATCAAATGCTCGTTTCTGAGCTAAGAGATTTGGCGCTTTCTTTAGAAGTGCAAAATGTTACCGAATTAAGTAAACAACAATTAATTGACAGTGTTTTGCAAGAACAAAGCAAAACAACTAATAATGCTGATGACGCATCGCCTAAGAAAAAAGGACGTCCGCGCAAAGCAAAATCAACCGAGCCTGCATTAGCCAGTTCAACTAATACTACTAAACATATAGAACAGGTAAGTAACGAGCCCGAAGCACCAAACCATAATGAATTAATACCCATTGAAGACAAAGTAGAATTAGATGGGAATGTAAATACTCCTCCTGTTGAAAATAACAATATTGAGACAAAAACAAACGGTGAGCTTAACGGAGAAGGAAATGGTGATAATGTACAAGCTCCTGAAAATAATACTAACCCGCAGGTAAAAGAAAACAGGCAAAAACCCTGGGAAAAAAATAAGCAAGACAGACATAATAACAGAGAAAGAGAAAAACAAGAGTATGTTGAACTGGAAGGCATCGTAACCTGTGAAGGTTCATTGGAAACAATGATGGATGGTTATGGTTTTTTACGTTCAAGTGACTATAATTATATGTCATCACCTGACGATGTATATGTATCTCCATCGCAAATAAAATTATTTGGTTTAAAAACAGGTGATACCGTAAGAGGTACTATACGACCTCCAAAAGAAGGTGAAAAGTATTTTGCTTTAATAAAAGTAGAATCAATTAACGGAAGAATACCTGCAGAAGTAAGAGATAGGGTAGCATTTGAACATTTAACACCTTTGTTTCCTGATGAGCGTTTGCGTTTAGCTGATAATGCATCCACTTACTCAACACGTATTATTGATATATTGGCACCTATAGGAAAAGGACAACGTGGTTTAATTGTAGCCCAACCTAAAACAGGTAAAACTATTTTGTTAAAAGAAATAGCAAATGCTATAGCTAAAAACCACCCTGAGGTATATTTATTGGTATTGTTAATTGATGAACGACCTGAGGAGGTTACTGATATGCAACGCAGTGTTAGAGCTGAAGTGGTTGCCAGTACCTTTGATGAGCCGGCTGACAAACATGTTAAGTTAGCCAATATGGTTTTAGAAAAAGCCAAACGTATGGTTGAGTGCGGACACGATGTGGTTATTTTACTGGATTCAATTACACGTATGGCACGTGCATTTAATACGGTAGCTCCTTCGTCAGGTAAAGTATTATCGGGTGGGGTAGAAGCGAATGCATTACACAAGCCTAAACGTTTTTTTGGTGCTGCACGTAAAATTGAAAACGGAGGCTCATTAACCATTATAGCTACTGCTTTAATTGATACCGGTTCTAAAATGGACGAAGTAATTTTTGAAGAATTTAAAGGAACAGGTAATATGGAGTTACAGTTGGATAGAAAACTGGCTAACAAACGTATTTACCCTGCTATTGATATTGTTTCATCAAGTACCAGAAGAGATGATTTATTATTAGATAAATCAACCATTCAACGTGTGTGGGTATTACGTAATCATATTGCAGATATGAATGCAGAGGAGGCTATGAATGTGGTATTGAATAATATGAAAAATACCAGATCGAATGAAGAGTTTTTAGCCAGTATGAATAGCTAATATAATTTGATTTTAAGATATAAAGAAAAAGCCACTTGTTAAACAGGTGGCTTTTTCTTTTTGTTATATCAGAATGTTTTTATTATTTGTTTACAAATATTTTCTGAACGATTACTTTACCTTCAAGGGTGCTAGCATTCAAAGTATAAAAGCCCGGAGGTAAACTCAGCTCAATACTTTTCTTTCCATTAATAGTCTCAATTTCCATCACCGAATGTTCTTTGCCCAACAAATCAAATAAGGTAATGTAAACATGCTCGCTCATTACATTACTTAAATCAACGGTAAATGTTCCGTTGTTAGGATTAGGAAAAACATTTAATTCAAAGTTGCCTGCT
>CAYTWI010000052.1:20585-24569 GCA_964442045.1 uncultured Bifidobacterium sp. | reverse complement strand
CGCTATATAGTTGGTGTCTTTTTGCGCATAACTATGATAGCTGCTTACCACACTCAACAGCAAAATAAAAACCCTAAAAAAGAGCTTATTTGACCGATAAATCAAAACGTATTTTTTAGGGTTCTTATTCATGTATAAATACTAAAACTATTCAGCGTATTAAGGTAATAAACGTCCGTACATTCTAGGGAATGGAATACTCTCGCGTACATGCGGTAATTTACATACCCATGCTACCAAACGCTCCAGACCCAAGCCAAAACCTGCATGCGGCACACTTCCATACCTGCGTAAATCCAAATACCATTCAAATACTTCCATAGGTAACTGGTGCTCGTTTATTTTATCCGTTAACAAATTAACATCGGTTTCACGTTCGCCACCACCTACTATTTCACCGTAACCTTCAGGAGCCAGTACGTCAACGCCACGGGCAAAGTTCGAATTATTCGGATCGCGTTTCAGGTAAAATGCTTTTACCTCGTGAGGCCAGTTATAAACCATTACCGGTACACTGAACAAACGGGTTAATACTGTTTCATCGCTACCACCAAAATCATTACCATATTCAAAGTTACGTGCTGAGTTTAACCAGCCCGGAATATTACGTGCTTCTTCTTCTAAGTCTTTTAACTCTTGTTTTAACTTATCAATTTTAGCCTGGTTAAAACCTATCTCACCCTTTTTCATTCCGGGTGTTTTAATTTTTTCTTCGCGCTCAGCAATCTCTGCATTGGTAGCAACAATTTTTGCCTCTACCGCAGCTAAGTCAGCTTCCAGGGTTTTAATAGAGTTCATGCCATCTACATCCTTTTCACCTTTTATAATGCTTACCGCTTCATCGTAAGTTAAACGCGGAAATGGCTGTGTAATGTTTTTTAACACAGTTGTATCGCGGCCAATAATAGCCAACTCATTTTCGCAATTAGCCAAAACCTCGCCTACTACCGTGCGTAGAAAGTCTTCAATCAAATCCATGTTCTGGAAAATATCAAAGAAAACCATCTCCGGTTCTATCATCCAGAACTCCGATAAATGCCTGCGTGTTTTCGATTTCTCCGCCCTAAAAGTTGGGCCAAACGTATAAATTTTGCCCATGGCAAAAGCCATAGCCTCGCCATATAACTGGCCGCTTTGACTCAAATAGGCAGGGTCGCCATAAAAGTCAGTTTCAAATAAGTTAGAGGTTCCTTCTGAAGCATTACCTGTAAACAAAGGGGCATCCATTTGCACAAAACCCTGCTTCTGGAAAAAATTATGAATAGCATAAATCAACTGGTTTCTTATTTTCATAATAGCCCACTGACGTTGACTGCGTAACCATAAGTGGCGCTTATCCATTAAAAAGTCAACCCCGTGTTCCTTTTTAGAAATAGGGTACTCTTCTGCTATAGCTATAATATTTAAGTCGCTTACCTGCACTTCAAAACCACCCATTTGTTTTTCATCCAAACGTATAGTTCCTGTTACCTCAATGGCTGTTTCCAGTGTAATATTTTTACATTTTTCAAAAACCTCTGCGCTTACCGTTTCTGCACTTACCACACATTGGCACCAACCGGTTCCATCGCGCAGTACAATAAAATATATTCCTTTGCTATCCCTACGGTTGCTGGCCCAGCCTTGTAAAGTTACCTGTTGGCCTTCGTAGTTTTTTAAATCTTTAACTAAAAATTTCTGCATATAAAATCGTTCTACTCTCTTAAAAATTGGAACGCGAAAATACTGTTTTTACTCAATTCACTCACATGACCTTGTTTCTTTTTTATAGAATTTAACAAAAATCGGCATTTATGTCAGTCTTATTTCTTGGTGACTAATTTGTATATTGCCCATGGTAAATATATTAACCATAATAACATGAAAAGAGGAACCATTATTTTATTAAGTGTAGCTGCAGTGTTTGTACTGCTTATTTTTAACGCTTGTGGAAGCTATAACAAAATGAACGCAAAACGCGCAGAAACTGAAAGCGCCTGGGCTAAAGTACAAAGTGCTTACCAACGCAGGTTAGATTTAATTCCTAACTTAGTAGCTACTGTAAAAGGAGCCGCTAACTTTGAGCAAAAAACTTTAACCGATGTAATTGAAGCACGCGCAAAAGCAAGCTCAATACAAGTTGACCCTGATAAGTTAACACCTGAAAACATTAAAAAATTCCAGGGAGCACAAGGCGAATTAAGCCAGGCTTTAGGCCGTTTAATGGTGGTATCAGAACAATATCCGCAATTACGCGCTACCCAAAATTTCAGCGAGTTACAAAGCCAGATTGAAGGTACAGAAAACCGTATAAAAGTAGAGCGTGATAACTTTAACGATGCCGTTAGAGATTACAATGTGTACATTAAAAACTTTCCGCAGGTATTGTATAGCGGTGCACTTGGATTTGAGAAACGCGGTTTCTTTGAAGCTGATGCGGCTGCCGAAAAAGCACCTGAAGTTAAATTTTAATAATAACGTCATTACGGGTATACTATAAGCGCCTTAACAAGGTTGTTCATTGCCCGTAATGGCGTTTTTTATCATTGCCAATTACCTTTAACGGTTAAATAAAAATAATTCATGTCAGAACAATTTTTCAGTAAAGCACAGCAGGATAGCATTGTTGCAGCCATTCAGCAGGCCGAGTTAAACACCTCGGGCGAAATACGTGTGCATTTGGAACCAAACTGCGAAACCAATCCGGTGGAGAGAGCCAAACAGGTTTTTGAAGAGTTGAATATGCATGCCACCGAACTAAAAAATGGCGTATTGTTTTATTTAGCTTATCAGGATAAAAAGTTTGCCATTATAGGCGACAGCGGCATTCACGAAAAAGTGAGCGATGCTTTTTGGAACGAAGAAAAAGAAATACTACAAACTCATTTTAAAAATAAACAATTTACCGAAGGGCTTTGCTTAGGTATAGCAAAAGCGGGTGAAAAATTGCAACAATACTTTCCTTACCAAAGTAATGATACCAATGAGTTAAGCAACGACATTTCTTTTGGAGGAAACAACAATGAAAAATAAACTACTACTCGCTTTCGGTTGTTTGCTGCTGGCTATACAATTATGGGCTAAGGATATTCCAACTGCACCCAATCCTCCCCGTTTGGTAAACGACTATGCAGGCGTTTTATCGGGCGAAGAGCAAGCCGCACTGGAAACAAAGCTGAACAATTATTTCAAACAAACATCAACCCAGATAACCGTTGTGATAGAAAACTCGTTAGAGGGTGATGATGCTTTCAGCTATTCGCAAAAACTGGCGCAAAGCTGGGGCATTGGCGAAAAAGGTAAAAACAATGGTATGTTACTTTACTTTGCCATTGCAGACAGGAAAGTATGGTTTCAGGTAGGTTATGGTTTAGAAGGAGCCATGACAGATGCCATGTCAAAACGTATTATCAACAACAATATTAAACCTAACTTTAAAGAACAGGCCTATTACGAAGGTATAAATGAAGCCACCGACAATATTATAAAGGTCGTAGCAGGCGAAGGTTTTACCAACGACCGTAAAGCCAAGAAACATATTCCCTGGGGTCTTATAGGTGCGGTGGTAGTATTTATTATTATAGCCATGCTCAGAGGTAAAGGCGGACGCAGAGGTGGTGGCGGAGGCGGAGGTATAGCCGAGGCCATACTTTGGGGTACACTGGCCAGTGGCGGTTTCTCCGGCCGCAACAATGGAGGCGGTGGTTTTGGGGGTGGAAGCAGTGGCGGAGGTTTTGGTGGCTTTGGTGGCGGAAGCTTTGGTGGTGGCGGTGCCGGTGGCGACTGGTAAACTTTGTTGAGTCAGGTATGTAAACACATTGCATGCAACGTCTCTACAATTAATACATACTCCATTTGTTCCAAACTATTAATCATGCAAAAATTAATATGCTCAACTACGCGCAATCGCTCAGCGAAATAGAATCTGTTTTGGGTAAATTAAGCCTGAGTGAACAACCTTCAGGCATCAGTAATTTACAAGACTATATTGGTACGCAATACCAT
>CAYTWI010000052.1:9758-20575 GCA_964442045.1 uncultured Bifidobacterium sp. | reverse complement strand
TTTAAAAAATCCTACTGTACAAAGTGTATTTAAAACAGGCTTTTCTTTTAGCAAAGAACCTATGCAGGTACAAATGGATTTATATACACAGCTTTGGAATAAGAGCCATTGCTACGAGATAATGTATTTAAGCCTGATGTACCTTGCCGTTTATGCCGGAAAAAACAAGGGCATAACAGCACATACCCAAGCCAAAAGTTTTTTGCCTAAAATAGATAACTGGGCACACAGCGATTTTCTATCAAGCATTATAGGCCGCAATATGATGCACGATGAAGCAGCCATTTACAATGATCTAAAATTATTGAACAATAGTCCAAACCAATGGGAAAGGCGTGCCTCTTTAGTGCCTTTAATTTACCATATTAAAAGCAAAAAATCAGGCCTTACACCCAATCATTTTTTCGATTTAATTTATCCTCGTATAGCAGACGAGGCTTATTTTGTACAAAAAGCCGTTGGCTGGTTATTGCGTGAGTTTGGTAGCCTGTACCCACACGAGCTATTGGCTTTTTTATACAAGCATGCCTTTGAAATGAGCAGCACAGCCTTTGCATCGGCCAGCGAAAAAATAGACAAAACGGATAAGGAACAACTGAAACAAATACGCAGCGACTATAAGAAACTAAAAAAATAAAACTTTTAAAAACTCTGTTTATATTCGTTTAAAAACACAGTGGCATGCTCGAACAGTTAGATTTAACCAAAGTATTAATTATAGATATTGAAACCATTCCGCAATACGCAAGCTTTGAAGAATTACCCGACAGGTGGAAAGAGCTTTGGATAAAAAAAGCCGGTACCATTAACAAAGATGTCACACTGGATGCCTCAGCCATCTATCCACGGGCAGGCATTTATGCCGAGTTCGGGCAAATTATCTGTATTTCGGTTGGCTATTTTAACAGTTCTGGTCGTACTTACCAGTTTCGTATCAAATCATTTTACGGCCATGATGAAGAAGCTTTGCTAAGTGATTTTTGCCGGATGGTATCTCGTCATTTTGATAGCCCTGATGATTTATTATGTGCGCACAATGGTAAAGAATTTGACTTCCCTTACATAGCCCGCAGGTGCGTTATACATAAAATTCCTCTGCCTGATATGCTGAACATAGCAGGCCGTAAACCCTGGGAAATACGCCACCTTGATACGATGGATTTATGGAAGTTTGGCGACTATAAAAGTTATACTTCGCTCGATTTGCTGGCCGCGGCCTTTAACATACCCACCCCTAAGGATGATATAGACGGAAGCCAGGTTTGGCAGGTGTACTGGCAGGAGAAAAACCTGGAGCGTATAAAAAATTATTGCCAGAAAGATATTGTAACCGTAGCACAATTGCTGCTTAGTTTCAGGGGAGAAAACTTACTAAACGAAGAAGATATTATAGTGGTTTAAACATAAATAAATACTTGTTACATGTCTGTTCTTAATTTACCACAGGATATTACACCTGATAAAAAACCGGAGAGCATTGTTTTTCATAATTACCATGCTACGCTCAACTCGTTAAAAGGCAAGAGTATTTTACATACCAATGCCATCAGTTTGGTAATGACGGGTGAAAAAACCATGCACTTTGCAGATAAAACGGTGCATATCCATGACGATGAATTTCATTTTCTTTCTTCAGGTAATTGTTTAGCCTCTGTGAGTATATCACCACTTAAAAAATTCAGAAGTGTACTCATTTTTTTCGACAGCAAAGTGCTAACCGATTTTTATGTAAAGTACCATGCTAAAGTTGCACCCATAAAGGCTGCACAAAAAATTACACCCGAGCCTTATATTGCTTTTAAAAAGGATGAATTTGTATTGCACTTTATACAGTCATTACAAATACTTTTTACATCGGGCCATGTTATTTCAACAGCCATGAAACTGTTAAAGTTTGAAGAGCTTATGTTACACCTGTTGGAAAATTACCCCGAACAATTGCTGGCTTTTCAAAACAACAAGAACCATACTTTAAGCGATTTTGAAATAAGAAAAGCGGTTGAAACCAATATAGTCAACAACATCAGTATAGAAGAGCTTGCCTTTTTATGCAACACCAGCTTATCAACCTTTAAAAGGCGTTTTACCCAACTATACGGCACATCGCCCAAGAAATGGATGCTGCATAAACGAATGGAAATAGCCAAAGACTTATTGCATAACGAACATATAAAACCAAGCGATGTATTCCACCAGGTTGGTTACGAAAACCACTCCAGCTTTAGCGAATCGTTTAAGCAAAATGTGGGGCTTACACCCAAAGAATTTCAGGAACAGCTATTGAACGTTTAGCTGTATTTTTTGAACCGATAGCCTTAGTTGGCAGCTTGCCCGGCATGCTAGTATTGCACTTGTAATTAATCCATACAAACAATATGCAATTCACAACAGCACAAAACAAACAAACCGTTATCCGTTTTAACAAAGAATTTATTGAACAAGGCAGCATAGAGGCTTTTAAAGAACTGGTGGCTGACGATGTAATAAACCACAATGCCCCTGCGGGTTCTTCCAACGGGCCCGACAGTATGTTGTATTTTTTAAAACATGTTTTACAGGTCGGTTTTCCTGACTTAAAAGTAGAGATATTGGACCAGGTAGCAGAAGGTGATAAGGTAACCACACGCAAGGTTTTTCACGCTACACATACAGGCGAGGTAATGGGCATTGCACCCTCACATAAAAAAGTAAGCATTCATGTTATTGACATCATCAGGCTGCGCGATGGCAAATATATTGAGCATTGGGGTGCCAGTAATTTTTCTGATGTAGTAAAAGAAATAAGTATGCCATAACAAGATTCCGAAAGAGTCAAATATGAATAACAGGACACGCAACAAATAAAGGACTCCAAAGGAGTCCAATGCAAATAAAAACTTTTTACATATCAGTATTCGACCCCTTCAGGGTCGCGAACCAACTCATCATATCATTAGCTATTTATATTTGACCCTTTCAGGGTCATTCATTACTGTATGTAAACACAGCTATATGAATACAAAAAATAGTTTATAATAAAACGACTCCGAAGGAGTCGAATATAAATAGCCATTCAAAACAAAAACAACACCCGACCTCGAAGGGGTTCTAATAAAGCAAAAGTATATCCGCATACTCCTTTTTGCCCTCGCTGGTTTTCATCACCAACAAGTTTTATAGCTTCCACTATTTACAAAATACCTCATGTAATTTAAACATAAACCACATCAGTAAATTTAGTATTGCTAACGGTTAGGGTATTGGTGAAGGCAGGAAAATCAAAGTACTTCAGCTCGGTGAATGTACAAAAGTTTAATAGAATCACGAAAGCCGAAGTTTGCACTTCATCCCTGCTTTTGCCAATACCTTGTTATGGGCAGTTTTTCTTATCTGCTCTATGTTAGATTTACCAAGGAATTTCCCCTGTTGTTGGGTTAGTTTCTTCACTGATAAATTTACCTGTTACACCATCTTTGTCTAACATGGCATATTTTACAATGCGCTTTCCTGCTTCTTCAATTTCGCCACCGTTGTAGCCTGTAAAATCCGTTTTGGTATATCCTGGGCAAACTGCGTTTACTTTAAAAGCTGTGTTACGAAGTTCGTAAGCTAAATGAATGGTAAACATATTCAAAGCAGCTTTTGATGAACCATACACCGCATATTTTGCGAAGTCATAAGCCATCCAATTAGGGTTGCTTTGCAGAGTAAGTGATCCAACACTTGTGCTTACATTCACAATTCTTGGTTCAGGCGATTTGCGTAATAAATCAATAAATGCTTGTGTAACACTTGCCACGCCAAATACATTGGTGTTAAATGCGGCTAAAAATTGTTCGCTACTTGCTTCCAATGCGGTATAGGGTTCTCCGCCATTTATACCAGCATTATTAATTAATATGTCCAAAGCATCTGTTTTATTCCCGATTTCAATTCGGGCATTTTTTACCGAATCATTATTGGTTACATCAATCTCAATGACTTCAACGTTCGTTAAGTTTTCGGCTTTCAATTTCTCAACGGCTTTTGTACCATTCTCTACATTTCGACTTCCGAGATAAACGTAAAATCCTTTTTGCAATAATTGTTTGGCTGTTTCAAAGCCAATACCTTTGTTGGCTCCTGTGATAAATGCTGATTTCATTTTTCTTTGTTTTTAAATTTATAGTGCAAAGATTTCACTATAAAAAACAAAGGCATTTACCATTTGGTAAAAAGCAAAATCATTCAATATTTTTTCTTATTCTGCTCAATGATTGCTGTGTAACACCCAAGTAGGAAGCAATATGAGAAAGAGCAACACGGTTAGTAAGAGTAGGGTGGTTTTCAATAAACGCCAAATAACGTGCCGTTGCGTTTTGAGAAATTACCGGACTTTTCCTGGATTTTTGATAAAGACATTGTTGAACCATTTTGTTTTTGATATTATCCCAACCCACTATCGTGTGCGAAAGTTCTTCCCAATCTTGTTTCAAAAACACAATGAGTTTGCAATCGGTGCAGGCTTGTATGTATTCGGCAGATGCTGTGTTTGCTTCAAAGTTCACATAGTCAACCGCTAAATTATTTTCAGAAATAAAGCAACGTGTAATTTCTTCCCCTTTGTTGTTGTAATAACAGCCACGAACAACACCATCCAAAACGAAACCCACTTGTCTGGGAATTTTACCAGCTTCTGAAAAATACTCGTCCTTACCAAGTTCTATTATTTTTACTTTGCTGGCAATAAGGTCAATTTGTTGTTTGTTCAAGTTGCCAAATTTCAAAATGTATGCTATCAATTCTTCCATTCTTGCAAAATTAGTGATTGACTGCGTCTATCATTTACCATTTGGTAAAAAGTGTTTCTAATTGGCGGATTCCCATCAAATTTCTACACCACTTTTTTACACTTAATTAAATGAAATGGATAATTCTCTGTTACTTCTGTAATTTCAAAAAGTCCTGATTTTCCGAATTCTTCCGCTATTGTTTCGCTGTCATAAAAGAATATTTTTACTCCACCAAACATTTCAAATCGGTCTTTGCCTATGTTAGTTCCTTGTCCATAGGTTACGGCTTGTTTTGTTATTGCTGTAAAAACCATCAATCCATTTTCTGTAAGTTGATTATAACAGTCTTGAATTAGTTTTGTTCGTTCGGTTTTGTCTAACAAGTAAATTAATCCATAACAGAATATTCCGTCATACAAATTGTTGTCAAAAGGCATTTCAGTTACGGAACCGTGATAAATTTTCATTTCGCTTCCAACATGTTTTTTACTTAATTCAATGGCCGTTTCTGAAATCTCAATTCCTGTTACAGTCATTCCGTTGTCTCTGAAAATTTGTGCATTTCGTCCGTAACCAATGCCTGGAATTAAAACACTTTTTACTTTTTGCTCAACAAAAAAGTCCTTTGTAATTACGGTAGATTTTGCCGGGGTTAAACCCCACATTTCTTTTTTATCTTTAAAAGCTTCTTCCCAAAACTCTGTCATAAATTTCCCGATTGTGTGCAAATTTTATCTTCTAAAATTTCACAATTAAATCCTTGATTTCTTACCATTTCCATAATTTTAGCTGAATTAATTTTATTGCCTTCAATTCTTAAAATAGTATGCCCACAAGGAAAGGACAAGTCTGTTCCGTTAAGTTCAAAGTTAATTTTCAAACCGGTTCTTTCGGTTTGAATTGTGTTTAAAATTCTTTCTGCTTGTATTGCGTTCTGAATGTCTGTAATAAAAACTTCTACCATAAAATTAAAATTTTTCTTGTACTAATTCGCCATTTGCTATTGCTCCTGCTATATTTCCACTTGAAACAGCATTAGCAACAGAACGCATCATATTGGAATTGTCGCCACAAACATAAACATCTGGAATAGTTGTCTTTTGAAAAGCAACAATTTTTATATAACCTTGTTCGGTAAGCTCGCAACCAAGCGAAACCGGAATATCAGATTTTTGTTTAAATGAGATTGCACCATAGGCAACGTCAAAAGGAATTTTATTTCCGTCTTTGAAAATCAGATTTTTCAGTAGCCCGTTTTTGTGTTCAATTTCAGCAATCTCGGTTTCAATAATTTTTATATTGTGGTTGTTCAGTTTCACTAATTGTTCTGAACTAAAGTCTGCTTTTCCATTGGTCAAAATCGTTACTTTATCACTCAGGTTATTTATCATTGAAGCAAGGTGAAACGCTTTTTGTCCGTTTGCTATAATTCCTGTATTTTGATAACGATGTTCATAACCGTGACAGTAGGGACAATGGATAATCGAAATTCCCCAACATTCCGAAAAACCTTTTATGTCTGGCATTGTGTCTTTTATGCCTGTTGCAAAAATCAATTTCTTTGCGGTGAATTTATCGTTTGTGTCTGTTGTTATTTCAAAACCATTCTCTATTTTTACTCCACTTATGGCAAGTCCTTTGTGAAATTTTACGGTTTTGTATTTTTCAACTTCCTGTTTCGCAAATTCAGAAATTTCTTTTGGTGTTTTGCCGTCTTGCGTTAAAAAGTTATGTGAATGTGGTGTTTGGATATTACAAGGTTGTCCGTTGTCAATAATTAAAACATTTCGCAAAGAACGTCCTAATGCCATTGCAGAAGAAAGGCCTGCATAACTGCCACCAATAATGATTACGTCAAAATTTTTGTTGTCTGTCATTTTGTTATATTTTGTAAATGCTTTCGATGGAAAAACCAAGGCCGTTAATGCCAAACTGCTTTGTTGGATAAATGTTCTTCTTGAAGTCATTTTTTCACTGTTTTGTTTGGCAAAGGTAGGATATTTTCTGTTAACGCAACATTGTCGCAATAAATTATTGCAAATTTATTTCATTAATGCTTTTTTGACTAATTTTGTCCTATGATGAAACGTAGAAATACAGCAACACAAGAGGCTGTTTTGTCTGTTTTGACAAGCAAAAGAAGGGCGATGAGCCAAGATGCTATTGTAAAGCAAATGAATGTTAATGCTGATAGAGCTACTATTTACAGAATTTTAAACCGTTTTTGTGAGGATGAGATTGTCCATAAAATTGTTGCCGATGATGGGAAACAGTATTTTGCCGTATGTGTAAAATGTGACGATACGCCCGTTCCCCGAAATCATTTTCATTTCCGATGCACTAAATGTGAAACTATTGAGTGTCTTACAACACTTGTTGAGTTTTCTGTTCCCGAAAAATATGTTGTCCAACAAATGAACTGTGTCCTTGTCGGAATTTGTAAAGATTGTTCGTTGTAGAGGGCCTCTCTAAAGTTGCACCTTACTTATATATACTATAACCAAGTACAAATAATTATATTGCAATGTATTACTATTTCATAAATCATCTAGCTACTTTTTGCCCTTGTTGGTTTTCATCACCAACAAGTTTTATAGCTTCCACTATTTACAAAATACCTCATGTAATTTAAACATAAACTACACACGTTTTTGAAAACTCGTCATGCCACCCACGTTTAGAAATTAAAAATGAAATATTGTCTAAAGGTATAAGTCTGCAAACATTTCGTCCGAGAATGTTAGAGAATGTTGGTCGTTGTCCGTTGATTGTAACCACGCGTGTCTTTGATAAAAACTTACCTGGTGTCTTACCCCAAAAATGTTCAAATAGGGAGTGATAGAAAACGTAAAGCACAAAAAAGTAAATACCCAAAAGTGGTGATCCGTCCTTTGGAATTACACCTAAAAGTCCGTCCAAAACTATAGCGTGTAAAAAGACTATAAAGAAAACGCATACCGTGTCAACAAAATGGTTTGCAAATCTTGTGCTTTTGTCGGCAAGTCTGAGATTGGTGTCGAATGAACTGATGTCTAAAGGTTTATTGTCTGTCATAATAGTCTGATATTACTTAAACGTTATCAGTTAGTTGTGTTAGGTGATTGTGTGGTCGACTAGCATTGCTGGTAACGGTTAGCGGCTGGTATTTCTTGCTTTTTGAAGGTAAGTGTCAATTTGTTCGCTGTTTATTGATTGTCCCAGGTTTTGAATTTTATCAATTTCACTTTGCTCTCCGTCAATAAATAAAATTGGAATGTCGGTTGTCTTTTTTCTTTGTTTTATTGCCTGTGCAGTTTGTATTCCATGCCGGGGTTTATTGTTGTAGTTAATCAATATAAAATCAGGCATTATTTCACCAACCTCTTTATATGCCTTTCCTCCGTCTTTCATTTCTGTAAAAACTTCAATGTCGTCAGAAATCATTTCTTTGATGCCGTTTGCTCCAGAAAAGTCTATTATGTAAATCTTCATAAGCCAAGTTTTTGTCTGTATAGAAATAAGATTGCAATAATTATAATTGAAAAAACTGTTCCCACTGGCAAATACCAAAGTGTCAGTATGCTTATGGCAATACCATATAAAAATATCCAATCTTTATTAGTCCATAAACCAAACAACCAAGTCAGCCAAAGAATACCAAACAGTATGAAAAGCCAACCAAGTTTAAATACATCAATATTAAGTTTGTAGAATATCTCAGCCCAAGGCCCTGGTTTTTCAGGTCCAATATATTTTCCTTTCACGATGACATAAATTCCGTCAAGTAGCATATAGCCACCGTTTAGAAGTCCGAGTATTGTTATAAGTATTTTCATTTTGTCAAATTTGCCAATTTACTTAAGGGTCTTTACACTTGCTGCTAACTTATATATATGTGCTATTTTATGGCACATATTGGTGCCATAACCAAGTGCGCATATTTCTTATTGCAATGTATTACTATTTCATAAATCATCCATGTACTTTTTGCCCTTGTTGGTGTTCTTCACCAACAAGTTTTACAGCTTCAACTATTTACAAAGTACCTTATATAATTTAAACATAAACCACCTCCGTGTATTTAGTATTGCTAACGGTTTGGGTATTGCCGAAGGCGGGTATGTTTAGCACAAAAGTTCAACCGAAGCCGTTCAGCCGCGCTTTTGGCAATACCTTGTCAGTGGTTCGTTGCTTTTTTCTGTTCTCCCCATTTAATATGTGCAAAGTCTTCATATTTTGTAAAATATTCCAGTCCTAAAACTAATAGTATTGAACTTATAGAATATACTTTCTGCATTATAAATGCTAATGCCAGATAACTAAATCCATACAGGAAAAAGAAACAGTAATAAGCCAATAAGCATATTATGCAGCAAAATTTAAGTACATGTAGTTTTGATTTAATGACGAAGAAAGTAATAATAAATAGTCCAAACAATGTTAAAACAATTGAAATTGTTCCTAGGTCGTGGTAGGGTGTTGCAATTAAGAAAATAAATAAAAAGTTGGCAAATCCGATATATTTTAAAACACTAGTCCATAATCTTAAAGAAATCTTTTTCGACATATTTATAAAAAAAACACCATAACCAACCGATTGGAATGCCATTCCAAGAATTGCCCAAATCCTGCCAGGGTTTTCTGAACCATTTATCGCTTTTGCTTCAAACAAATTGCTAATAAAATTTTCTGACCAGCCAAAACCCACAGAATTTTTGTCAAGCAACGATCCTCCTGGATAGGCTAACGCTGATATTACTATTAATATCACTGAAATAATCATACATATGAAAACCAAATACTTCTTAATCATCTTAGTCCAATTTTTTACCCTTGTTCGTGTTCTTCACCAACAAGTTTTATAGCTTCCACTATTTACAAAATACCCCATATAGTTTAAACATAAAACATGTGAGTAAATTTAGTATTGTTAACGTTTTGCAGATTTGCGATGGGCGTGCGTTTTGACTCAAATTTAGCTTAGGGAAACGAATTATACAACCACTAAAATCCCGTCAAACGGAGACGAATTGCACGCCTATTGCAAATGCGCTGTTACCTGCTGGCATTTTTGTCATGAGTTGGGTGATATTGTCGATAAGATTTTGCATTTGTCACATTTGAAGTCGTAATGATTATGTAATTGTGTTTTCAAGTCCCATTTATTATTGCAACTTGGGCAAGGTCTTGTTAATTGGTCGCTTTTAAACTTTTTATAATTATGTAAATAGTAATAGGTCGTAATAGAAGTTAGTTCTTCAATCTTTCTGCATATTCCAAGTCCTTGTTTGGAAAGTGGTGAAGTTATTTCTTGCATCTGATTTAAAGCCCAACGCTCTCCAACTTCGCAATTCATTTGTAAACTGTCACAAGAAATGTAATTTGTCTCCCAACTTAAAATTGGCATATAACCAAAGTCGTAATATTTAGGTAGTCTATAAAGTGGTACTGATTTATTGCAAGTCCCGCAAGTCAAAGGAGATTCAATTGTAACATGATTTGTAATTAGAATAAAGAAGTCTGACTTTTTACATTTACAAGGAGTTTTGTAGCTGTCATAAGACTTACCAACTGTCTTAAATGTTAGCTTGGAATTGCAAAGCTCTTCAAGTTTTTTACCTTGTCTATTTACATAGAAGTTGTTGAACTTCTTGTCCAGTGAATTTTTCTCAAGAGTGAAAGGTAAACAAACGATTTTGTCGTTTTCAATATACTGAGATTCGATTCTTCCCTGTGTCTGTCCACTACCACGATAAAAAGACATAAGCAATCCAAACTCGTCAATAAGTTCGTCTTTGTCCACTTTGGTCTTTATGTCAATTGATATTTCTTGAATGTACATTGTCGTCTGTTATGCTTGCAGGTAACTTATATATATGCCACTTTATGGCACATAATCATATTGCAATGTATTACTATTTCATAAATCATCTAGGTACTTTTTGCCCTTGTTGGTGTTTTTCACCAACAAGTTTTATCACTTCCAATATTTACAAAATACCCCAAATAGTTTAAACATCAACCACGTGAGTAAATTTAGTATTGTTAACGTTTGGCGGCTAGGCGTTCGGGCGGTTCCGATAGCTA
>CAYTWI010000052.1:0-9748 GCA_964442045.1 uncultured Bifidobacterium sp. | reverse complement strand
TTCAAGGTTGCACGTTAACCCGCCTAACGCAAAACCCGTGTTATAGGCAGTAGTTCCATTGTCAACAAGCATAATACATCCTTATTAATATCTGATTTCCTTGTCGCCAACGAATCCAACCTTTTTCTTCTGTATTTTCAACTTTTATCTCTATCCAGTCTCCTTTAATTGAAATTTTCTCTGCTCTCCATACTTTGTATTTTGTTTGTTTGTCATTGTTGATATTTTCTGACTTGTCACTTGGTGATTTTCTTAGCGGATTGGTTGAACGGTTGAAGTCAATTCCAATTCCAGTCCAATTGTCTACAAATTCTTCTATGGTTTCAAATTTAAAAAACGTGTCCAGTTTCTTGATTTTTGCGACTTCTCCAGTTTGTCTATTAATAATTACAGTGTAGAATTCATTGTCTGAACCTATACAATCAAACGCAAGTCTGAAATAGTCTGGATTTGTTACATAAAGTCTTGGTGAGAATGGATTTAAACTGTCATATCTATTATATGCTTTGCCTTTATAATTTGTTATAACATCACTTTCTTGTTGTTCAACAGTCACAATAACTTTACCGGAAGCATTATACATTGAAAGTTCTCTATCGTAAGTGTCTACTGTGTCAGAAATTGTCACGATCCCTAGCCCGATTATAGAATCTTCCATTACAAATGGGTCTTGATTTAAATAGGCAAGGATAGTCCATTGGGTTCTGTTGATTGTGTCAACATTTGTTTCTCCATAATTCGTAGTGTCTATAATTGAGTCTCTATTACTAATTGACGTTTCAGGAGTACTCTTGTCCGCTTGCTGATTTCCACAAGCAGAAGAGAAAATTAAAATTGTCAATGTTATTATGATTCGTGTCATTACAATTGCCTATAACGTTTTGCAACTTGGCGCTGTTGCCGATTGCGTGACGTTAATCTGTCATGCTAAGATAAGATTTGAAAGCGTAAAACAATGCTAAAACACAGTAGAATAGCGGCAATAGAGCCAAGATGCTGTTACAGGTAGGTTTTCTTTCTCGCGTCAATGTCTTTCAGTTTTAATGAAGTTTTCAATGTCGAAATAGTCTGGTAACAGGAATGTTCCGTCAAAAGTATTTCCCCAGCGGTCAATTCCGGTGTCAAAATGAATATATCCTTTTGAAAAATATAGCCTGCTTCGATTTGGAGTATCTTGACCTTTGAATGTAAACTTGATATTTCTGCTCGTTGGTTTTACTTGTAATCCTGAACCTTTCGTGCTTAATTTAAGGATATTAATAAGCTTGTTTCGTTCTTGTTTCTTAAGAACGTACGTTGTATCATGAATTATTATAGAAACCTTTTCAACACTGTCGAGGCTGAAAATTGAATCTAGTCGTGTACCCTTTGGATATTGTTTTACGTTGTCAATATAATAAAACCAATTTCCACGTGGCTTAAGATTGATAACAACATTCTTATCTATGTTATATATTCTTCCGCTTGAGGCATTGAGTTTATATCTATTTACAGTTTCTTTGAATGTTTCTCTATCGAATGGAACTACTGTTTCATTGGCAGAATAAGCGTATATTTTTAAGCTGTCATCGTAATAACATTGTCCTAAGTCGATGTTGTCGTATGCGACACCATTTTGAACAAGAATTTTCTTGATTTCGCCAGTGTCAAGTAAATCCCGATCCCCCTTTTTAAGGATGTAACTTGGGATTTCTGTGCTGTCTTTAAAGTAATAACAATTTGTCTTTTTGTTAAAAACAAGATCAGCTGTTGTTTCTATATTCAGTTCTGGAATTGTCAGAGCATAAGAAGTTATAATATGAGTGACTTGGGGATTTGTGATGTCATTCGGGAAAGTTAATTTGTTATCATTTTGAATGTAGTGATAAATACTATTTGCTTTGAAGTATTTGTCTACTGTTTGTCGTGATAAAGCTTTTATAAGAAAACTATCGGACTGGGAGATGTATTGCTTCTCAGCAACATTAAACCTGTCCTTGGTCTTTTGTCCCCAAAGAAGGGTTGGTAATGTAAGTAATATGTAAATGATATTTTTCAATGTCTTTAAACTTACCTGTAACTTGTATATAGAGGAAGTTTTTTGATCAAAAACTTCTCCAATCCGTCCAATTTTAGAATATAGGAGGAAGTTTTATTGCTTATCATTTCCTTTTATTTTTATATCTAATTTATCTATCGGACTATTTATTTTGCTAATGGCACTTCTACTTACATGAGTATATATCTCTGTTGTTTTAGATGATTTATGTCCCAATAATTCTTGAATATATCTCAAATCTGTACCATTTTCTAGTAAATGTGTAGCATAGCTATGCCTTAGCATGTGCAAATTAATATTTTTTTGTATCCCTGCCAAATGAGCACCTTTCTTTAATACCAATGCCAAACTTCTTTCGCTATATTTCTCTCCTTTTTGTCCTTCAAATAAATACTCCTTTGGAGTATACTCAGTATAATAGGCTCTTAGTAAATTCAAAACAGTTTCACTAAGTGGGGCTATTCTGTCCTTCATTCCTTTTGCTGCATTTATTTCTATAAGCATACGATTGCTGTCTATATCTTTAATTTTTAAATTAAGTAGTTCACCTCTTCTCAATCCAGCACTATAAATCAAACTCAGCATACACTTATGCTTTATATTGTCCAGTGCATTTAGTATATCTGCAATTTCTTGCTCTGCCAGCACTTTTGGTAAGGTATGAGGTTTCTTAGGTCGATGCACTAAATCTATATTTAGTTTTGCACCTTGCATTTCTCTAAAGAATATTTTAATAGCATTTACCACCTGGTTTTGATAAGATGCCGATAAATTGTTTTTCAAAATAAAATCATTGTTAAAGTCAACCAAGTCTTCGTTGCTTATTTGTTCAATATCTTTTTGATGATAATATTTTAAAAATGTACCTAATGCCTCAGAATATGTTTTTATGGTATTGGGGCTGTATCTTTTTGAACTTAGCCATCGTTTAAACAGTTCTATTTTATGAAGCTTGGCTTCACTTATAAAAATAGGTAGATCAATTTTAAATCTCTTTCTGTTTTCATCATTATCTGGCAAGTGCCAAGCCTTTAGCGTAGCACTCCATTTTGCATCATCTAGTTTTTTTATACGTGCTATCCATTCCGCTTTTTTCTCAAAATATACGGCAATTCTTTTTTCGCCTTTGTGTTTTATGGGTTCTGCTTTCCAATCCATACACAAACATAAATAATGTAAAATTAAAATTTGACCCTTTCAGGGTCATACATTACTGCATGTAAACGCAGCTATATGAACACAAAAAATAGTTTGTAATGAAACGACTCCGAAGGAGTCGAATATAAATAGCCATTCAAAACAAAAACAACACCCGACCCCGAAGGGAGTCGAATACAACAACAGTCTATTCACATACGCTATTATTTAGTCTTTGTTTTTTTATTTACTTTGGGCAAAAGTTTAGTAGCTCCATGACCCCAGACATCACCACCATAACAGCCAAAAAACTGGTAGGTTTATCCCTTAGCATGTCGTTTGCCAATAACCAAACGGGCCTTTTATGGCGCACGTTTATGCCGCGGAGAAATGAAATACAAAATACCCTTAACAACGATTTATACTCCCTGCAATTATACCCCGACTCTTTTGCCGAAAGCGGTTTTAAACCCGATAGTCTGTTTGAAAAATGGGCACTGCAAGAAGTAAGCAGTTTTGATTATATACCCGAAGGCATGCAATCGTTTGTTTTACCTGCTGGCTTGTATGCCGTTTTTCATTATAAAGGGCTATCAACCGATACCACTATATTTGATTTTATATTTAATACCTGGTTGCCACAATCAGGCTATGTATTGGATAAGAGGCCGCATTTTGAAATACTTGGAGCGCTTTATAAAAACAACGACCCGGCCTCGGAAGAAGATATTTATATACCCGTTAAACGAAAGTAAGCCTTATGCCAACTGCCCAACAAACAGCCCGAACATGCAGTCGCGGACACGTATATTATAAAAGCAGCGATTGCCCCACCTGCCCCGTTTGCGAAAAAGAAAACAAACCCGAAAGCGGTTTCCTGGCTTTATTGGCCGCCCCTGCCCGCAGGGCACTGCAACAAAAAGGTATTGATAGTTTGGTATTATTAGCCACTTATACCGAAGCCGATATTTTACAGCTGCATGGTGTAGGCAAAACTACTTTGCCGTTATTGCGTAAGGCTTTGCAAGAGGCAGGCTTGCATTATAAAGCATAGTACTGCTGCTTGACATATTATCCGTTTACAGCTATTATTGTTACTCACTAATATAAACTTATACCATGCGTTTACTTATTTTATTGTTAAGCATTCACCTTTTTATAGCTTGCGCTTCTAACACAGAAACCCTATATAAATATGATTCTGCTTCCAAAAGAATAGGAGGCAAATTTTACAGACTGGATGGACAAAATGAACCTCAGAAAAAGGACAATGCTCCGGCCGACAAACGTGTTATTATATACAATGCCTATGTAAGTTTAAAAGTTAAAAATACGGATAGTGCCAATGCTGCTTTAAAAACCATTGCCGAAAAAAATGGCGGTTACGCCATGAGCTTAGGCGATGAAAGAACGGAAATACGTGTAAAGGCTGAACTGTTGAATGATGCCCTGTTAGACTTACAAGCAGTGGGTAAAATAACCAACAAAACGGTTTCGGGTCGCGATGTAACCGATGAGTATTACGACACCCAAATACGCCTGGAGAATGCCAAAAAAGCACGCCTGCGTTATTTGGAATTACTGCAAAAAGCAGAAAATGTAGAAACCACTTTAAAGGTGGAAAAAGAACTGGAAAGACTGAATGGGGAGATAGATAGTTTTGAAGGACAGATAAACCGATTAGCCCATTTATCAGCCTACTCCACCTTAACCATTCGTTTACAGGAACAAGAAAAACTGGGTATATTGGGTTATGTATTTGTAGGTGCTTACAAAGGTATAGCCTGGTTATTTGTAAGGTAAAGTTTTAAGGCCTTTACAAAGGCCCGGCAGGCTTAGCCTTGTTCCGTTTCTGTTTGGGTATAGTAGCATTACACTTTTTGCTCAGTGTATCTATTTTTTTCATCAGGGCCAAATACTCTTTCTTTTTAAAGGTAATGTAAAAAGCCTCGGTAGTGCTTATGAGCTGCTGAAATACGGGTACAGCCTCCGCCCTTAGTGTCACTATATTTTTTTTAGGTTGCTCCGCTATATCTGCATTGCGCAGCAAAAACAAGCGGTTAAATTCGGTATTGGCTGCCTTTAACTCAGCCACCCATTCGGTAGCATGCACCAGGGCAATAGCGGCCTGCATGGCTGCATCGGTTTCGCAATCGTTTATAATACTTTCTATTACCTGTGTTTCGGCTACATAATTCATTTTAGCTATGCGGCTGCCAAACCTGTCAATAAGCGCGCGTATTAATTTACCTGCCTCGCGGTAAGTATCATGGTAATGTATTTCATAAGCCTCTGCCAGTTTACGTATGCCTGTAATGGCAGCATCGCGTCTGGCATCGGTTTCTTCAATAGCAAGCGTGGTTTGGTTTTTCCGGGCTACCCTAAAAACGGCATCCATATGGGCTATGCCATTTTCCAGTGCTATTACCAATGGCTCCAGTTGCAAGGCCTGTATATTATACTGGCGGTATATGGCTACCGTATCCAGGTAATACTGCATCAATACTTTGTTGCGGTAACGGGTTAATTGGGGTACTATTTTCATAAAAAAGCTCCTTTATAGTTTTCGCTATTACATAAAAGCAAAAAGTCTGTAAAACGTATGTGTTTGGGTATATTTTTTTGGTAAAAAAATGCGGCTCCCCCTGGCGGGAAGAAAAATAAACGGCTATAAAGCCTGCTCCGTTTGGGAGGAACAAAAAAAACAGATGCAGAAAGTCCCTCCGCAGCGGAGCAACATTTTGCATAAAAAATAAAAGCTGCTCCGTAGCGGAGCAAGAAAAAAATGCTGTGCAGAAAGCTGCTCCGCACAGGAGCATCCTTTTGCATGTGTTTTAAAAGCCGCTCCGTTGGGGAGGGAGGGAAATGGATGAAATTCCATTTGGCATGTTAATTGGTAATCAGGATTTACAAATCTAAAAGCCTAAAAACATGGAATTATTAAAAAACATCATTACCCCAATTAATGAAAGAGTAAAAAGCCCCTTTTACTCAACCCTGATTATTTCCTGGTTAATTTTTAACTGGAAAATTATAGTCGCTCTTTTCTTTTATAACGAAGTAGTGGGCGGAAAAGATAAAATAGACTACATAGTAGATTTACTATCCAATGACTCAACCACTATAGTTTTTCCTCTTATTTCAGCCATTATATATTTATTTATACTTCCCAAAATTGATGAATTTGTTTTTGAATACGTTGAAAAATCTAAACAGGAAAAGTTAGAGAAGAAAATAGACATAACTAAAGCAGGAATTGTAAGTGGGGAAAGGCATATAGATTTATATAACAGATTTATGAAACAAAAAGATGAATTGGCAACAGTAGAAGGATATTTAAGAATTGAAAAAGAATCAATTGATGAAATCAAGAATACTTTGGAAACAGCAAAAACAGCAAATAAGGAACTTGAAAAAAGAATACAAATAGGAGATAACATTATTAACTTATTTGATATAAGAAACAGTATTAATTTTTCACATAGAAACAGATTTCATTTTAAAATTTATGAGAAAGGAAATTTAAATCCACCAAGAGAGTTTTATGCATGCTTTGCGTTGGAATACCTACTAAAGTTAAATCCTTCTAATGAAGACCATAAAGAAACTTTATATAATATTATTTGGTTTGAAAATGTTGAAAGGGAAAAAAAACTAAGGTTTTTATGCTCTAATGAAATCCAATCTAACGAAGGTAATATTTTCACAATCTTTATCTTTAATCTAACTTTTGATGGTAAAAAAACCTATGAAGGGACTGTTAAAAATCTAAATTATGGTATAGAACATAGAACAATATTGACCGTTATGGAATAATCTTACCAAATTGTAAAACTTTCTGAATTGTATTCGTTTTAACAATCTACTTCTATATTGCCCTTTCATTCTATACACATGAAAGATTTACTATTAAAACAAATACGCTTTGAGCATTGGGCCAATGTTACCTTGCTGGAGTCTATGAAAACCGCCAGTCCATTAGATGAAAGAGCGCTTTATTTATTTTCGCATATTTTATCGGCCAGCCATATGTGGTTAAGCAGGGTAAATGGTACCCCAATTACTACGGCTTTGTTTCAGGAAAGGACTTTAGCCGAATGTGAAACATTGATACACGAAAACACGCAAAACTGGATTGACTATATTAATAAAACAGATGAGCGCGAATTTCATAAAATACTGGAGTTTATTTTCCCGCTCGATGGTTCGCAAAAACGCATCCGTGTGCAGGATGGTATTTTGCATGTGGTGCATCACTCCTCGTACCACCGTGGGCAAATTGTTACCCGCTTAAAGGGTTCGGTAGCAACGCTTCCGCTGGTTACCTATATTATTTATGCTATGGAAAACCTCGATTAAAAAAATTTAACTGTTTAATAATTAAAGTATTTGCGTAGGGGTAAACTATTTTTTTATCTTGTTGTCCAATTTTAAAAAGTCAATCGTCATTAGGGTAACAATTCAATAAATTATTACAACTTAAAAAACAAAAATTATGACACCACAAGTTAATGTACTTAATTGGTTTGAAATATCGGTTAGTGATATTTCTCGCGCAAAAAAATTTTACGAAACTATTTTCGGTATTGAAATGCCTGTACAGGAAATGATGGGCATGCAAATGGCCTTTTTCCCCGGTGAAAACGGAAACGGAAAAGTAGGAGGAGCCCTGGTGCAAAGCAGCTCGCACAAGCCGAGCATGGATGGCGCCAAAATATACCTAAACGGAAACCCTGATTTGGATAATGCCTTAAGCAAAATAGAAGCTGCAGGCGGTAAAGTAGTAATGCCCAAAACACATATTGCCGATGATATAGGCTATATGGCCTTTTTTATTGACAGCGAAGGAAACAACGTAGCTTTACATTCTAACCATTAATTAAAACGGAGATGAAAGACTTTTTATTAATTTTCAGAATGGATGTAAACAAGCCACAGCCGCAATTATCGCCCGATGAAATACAGGCCATGATGAAACCCTGGCAAGACTGGCTGGGCAGTGTTGCTGCCCAAAACAAACTGGTAAATGCAGGTAACCGTCTGGAAGCTGATGGCCGTGTGCTAAAGCCGGATAATATAGTAACGGATGGACCTTTTGTAGAAATAAAAGAAGCCGTTGGCGGTTATACCATCATCAGGGCAGCATCGCTTGATGAAGCAGTGGAAATTTCGAAAGGCTGCCCTATTCTGCATGTAGGCGGACACGTAAAAGTACGAGCCATTATACCGATGGATTAATGATTTGAAAACAATAAATTGCCTGCTCGCTTTGAAACGAGCAGGCAATTTTATTTTATGCAAACCCAACCTGATTTAATACCTCACCTGTTTAGAACAGAATTCAGTAAGCTGGTAGCCGTACTCAGCAAGCTGTTTGGTATTGAACACATAGAAACTGCCGAAGACATAGTAAGCGAAACTTTTTTACTGGCAGCCGAAACCTGGGGACAAAAGGGCTTACCGCCTAATCCTACGGCATGGCTTTATACGGTTTCAAAAAACAAAACGCTCGATTATATAAAACGCAACAAACTGTTTGCCGATAAAATTGCACCCGCTTTACAAGCAGGGCAAAACTACAGCATCAGCGAAACGGAAATTGACCTGTCGCCACAAAACATAAACGACAGTCAGCTGCAAATGATGTTTGCCATTTGCCACCCAAGTATACCTGTTGAGTCACAAATTGGTTTATCGCTTCATATTCTTTGTGGCTTTGGGGCGGAGCAAATTGCCGATGCTTTCCTGTCGAATAAGGAAACCATATACAAACGCCTGGCCCGCGCCAAGGAAAAGCTGAGAACAGAAAAAGTAAAAATAGAACTGCCCCCACCGGCAGCCATCAGCAACAGGCTCGATACCATTTTAACTACTTTGTATTTGTTGTTTAACGAGGGTTACTACTCTTCCTCGCAAAACACCACCCTGCGCCAGGAGTTGTGTATTGAAGCCATGCGTTTAAACCTCATGCTTATTAACAACAACTCTACCAATATACCCGCAGCCAATGCACTGCTGGCTTTAATGTGTTTTCATGCTTCGCGCTTTGAAGCAAGAACCAACCAAAATGGCGAACTGGTATTGTACGAAGAACAGGATGAAAATAAATGGAATAAGGAGTTAATTGAAAAAGGTGAATACTATTTAAACCGCTCATCGCAGGGCAAACAACTAACCAAATACCATTTGGAGGCAGCTATTGCTTACTGGCATACGCATAAAAAAGACAGTAGCGAAAAATGGGAAAATATATTGCAGCTCTATAACAAATTATTGATAGTAGCTTACTCGCCCATTGTAGCGCTTAACCGCACTTATGCGCTGGCAAAAGCCAATGGCAAAGCAGCAGCTATTCACGAAGCTGAAAAACTAAATCTTCAACACCTGCATTTATACCACTCTTTATTGGGCCACTTGTATACCGATGTAGATAATGCCAAAGCAAAAGCCCATTTTAACACGGCTTTGTCCTTAGCCAAAACAACAGCCGACAAACAGGTTATTACAAAAAGTATGGAAGCATTGCAGTAATGGTTTACCACCACCAATGACCTTGCGTTAACTATAATTAGG